>CAYSGY010000072.1:0-15481 GCA_964430315.1 uncultured Planctomycetaceae bacterium | reverse complement strand
TGACGCCCATGAGTAACCCTAAACTTGTGTGCAACAACGAGGGCAACGCCCTGGGGAAGCGAGTCCCTGGGAGGCCCGAAGCCCTGAAAGGGCGAGATATCGCTCGCGTCGACGCCTAGGCCGCCCCTTCAGGGCTTCCCGTTCCTGTTCGGATCCTCGCTTCCCCAGGGCGTTGCCCTGGGCTTTCCTATCGCGCCCCTTCGGGGCTGAACACTCCGCTGCTCGTTGAATCGTCTGGAACAAGAGCGGCAACCGGACAAAAGAAAGCGGCAACAAGTTGCCGCACTCCAAAACGTCGCCGCAGCGTCTCGTCCCCCCTGCACCGCTATCCACGAATAGACGCGCCGCCCGCGCACGATTCCGGCTGCGGCCTCGTCCGCGCTATGAGCCCGTCGCACGTCTGCGTTCCGTATTCGCGATTCAGAGATCGACGAGCACCGTGTTTTGCAGGTCCATCCCGAGGCGGGTCAGCCTCAACGCGCCTTCGTGCCACTGAAGCAGCCCGGCGGCGATCGGCTTGTCCAACTTCTCCCCGAACGCCTCGCGGATGCTCATCCCGTGCATGCGCAGGAAATCTTCATCCTTGACCCCGCGCGTCATGCGAAGGCCGAGCATCAGGCTCTCGAACCTCGCCTCCTCTTTCGAGATTCGCTCCGTCTTCGGTTCCTTGCCCGCCAGGTACGCGTCGAGCGTGGCCGGGTTCCTCGTACGGCATTCGTCGAAGAAGCTGTGCGCTGCGCAGCCGAAGCCAAGGTAGGGCACGCGCGTCCAGCAGCCGAGATTATGCCGGCAGGCGTACCCTTCCCGGGCGAAATTGCTGATCTCGTATTGCTGAAAGCCGTGCTCCGCGAGCATCTGCCGCGCAAGTTCGTACATCTCGCGTTCAGCGTCCTCCTCCGGGAGAGCGAGTCTTCCCGAGGCAATATCGCGGCAGATCGGCGTTGCCTCCTCGACGATCAGACCGTAACAGGAGAGATGCGTGGGCTCAAGCGCGGTCGCGGCCTCCAGCGTTTCCCGGAAATCCGCGGCGGTTTGCGACGGCAGGCCAAACATCAGGTCCAGGTTGATATTCTCAAATTCGGCTTCGCGCGCGGTTTCCACCGAAGCGACCACTTGGTCCCAATCGTGAATCCTGCCCAGCAAACGCAGGAGGGGCGTCTGCGAAACTTGCGCACCCAGCGACAGGCGGTTGACCCCTGCGCTGCGCAGCGTCTGAGCAAAGGTCGACGTCGCAACTCCCCTCTCCCTTTGGAAGAGGGGCCGGGGGTGAGGGCCGCCGGGTGCTCTGTCAGAAGTCCCAAGCGTCCCTGGATTGCATTCACAAGTAATCTCTGCACCCTCTTCCACCGCGAATGCCTCAAACAAGGCATCGAGGATGCGCGCCACCTGGGACTCATCGAGAAGCGAGGGCGTCCCCCCGCCCAGGAAGATCGTGTCTGCCTTCGGATGCCCCGTTTCCACGCCGCGGCGCGCGATCTCCCGGACCACGGTCTCCACGTACCGCGGCATCTCCGCCTCGCGCGCGGCGTACGACGTGAAATCGCAATACGCGCACTTGCTTACGCAGAAGGGCACGTGGACGTAAAGCCCGATGGGGGGATGCGAAGGCCGCGGCATGCTACCTCGTTCCCGACGGATCGGGCTTCTTGTCCCCCTTGTCGCAGACCGCCCAGAGCCGCTTGCCGTGAACCGTGAAGAGCACGCCGTTGGCGACGCACGGCGTGCTGCAACTGGTCGCGGCCAGGCCTTCGACGGTGCCGAGCACTTTCAACGTCTTGCTTGCCGCCAGGATGCTCTTGCCGACGAATACCTTCCCGTCCGCGACCACCAGGGCGGAAGTCAACAGGCCGCGATCGCTTGCCAGCGTGTAGGTCCAGTACTTCTGCCCGGTATCCGCATCCAGGCAGTGGACGTCGGCGGCTTCGTCGATGACGAACAGCAGCCCATCGGCAATCGCCACGGTGGTCAGCGTCGCGTTCAGTTCGTCGCAGCTCCAGACGAGTCCACTGCGGGTAACGTCGCCGGTCTTGGTCGCGTCGATGCAGACCAGATGACCCCGGCTGTCCTTGCTGCCGTGCTGCGGGTCTCCGCCGATCGCCACGTAGACCCGGTTGCGATAGAAGACCGGCGTGGCGATGATGTCGCAGGGGTGCTTCTTCCCGTCCCCTTTGCCGCCTCGCGCGAAGAACGGTGCATTGCGGAACTCCGGCGGCAGGCAATCGAACCACCAGACCTTTTTCAAGATCGGGACGTCCGGCACCTTGGCCTTCGGAACGGAGTCGATCGGCGTGGTCGCCGGCATCTTGATCGAATAGCGGAACTCCAGCGGCAGTGCGGGCTTCTCCGAAGGGGAGAGCACGTGGTATTTCTCGGCGTATTGCGCCGGCGTGAGCCCGGCGATCTCCTTGCCCTCGACGTCGATGAAGTATACGATCGGCCCGCGCAGCGACTGGGTGATCCACTTGTCCGGGGCGACGTTCGCTGCGGGGTCCACCGGCTCGAACCCGTAACAGAGCCCATTGCCCGTGGCGAAGAGAATCTGCGGCTTGCCGTGGACCATCGCCAGCGACGGCGACGACCACTGGCCTCGCCAAAGCTGCTCGCCGATCTGCTCGTCGTCGCGTGCGACCAACTGCCCGGTGCGCTTGTTGAACGCAAGCAGGCTCGGGGTGAGCGGATAATACGGGCGTTTCAGGTTCTTGAATCGCCCGTTGCCCGTGCAAATATAGACGAAATCGCCGAAGACCAGCGGCGAGCAACTGGCCGCATGGTCCACCTCCACGCGGAGCTTCTCGGCCATGTCGTACTTCCATACGAGGTGCCGGTCGGACTCGTCCGCGCCGGCCTTCGCATGCGACGCCAGCCACGACGTCACGTTCACGCAGACGGCCTCGCTATAGGGCGTGACCAGATAGAGCCGGTCGCCTTCGACGGTCGGCGTCGAGCAGACCCCCCAATGCTCGCCGCGGCCGGAGGGCCGGCGGCAGACGAATCGCCCCAACTCGCGGCCCGTCTGCTCCTCGAGACAGAGCACAATGTCGCCCTCGGACCCCTCGCCTCGTGTGCCGATGAAGACCCTGCCCTGACTCACGATCGGACTGCCGCACGTGACGCTGCCGAGCTTGGCGGTCCACTTGATGTTCTTCATGGCAGCCGGCTCGTAGTGGATGCCTCCCAGCGCGTACCACTCCGGCAGCCCCCTCTCCGTATCGGAAACCATGTTGCGCGACGGCTGTCCGCCCCACGACGGCCAATCCGCGGCGTTTGCGCTTGCTGTCAACAGAACCAGCGACAGGAACAGGCGGCAGCACAACGCCGTCTTCAGCCCACCGTTTCCTCGGAACAGGTCGTTCACGTTCACATTCATGAGCAGGACGTTGCTTTCTTAAGGGTCAACGTGCGACGGACTCCAAACCATGCAGCGGCGCACGCCGGGTGTTTCACTCTTCGTGGCGCGCAGCATTTCCTATCTCCTATCCGCTGCCAGGGCGGCGATGAAGGCCTTCTGGGGGAGTTGAAATCACTATGGCCAGTCCACTTCGTGCCGGCTCAGGAAGTGGGAAGGTGCTCCAAGTCGTCAAGGTCTCTGTGGCGGCCGGCGGCCTGCTTCAGTCTGCGCAGCCAGCGCAGGGAAACAAATCGCAGGTTGTCAAGCTCGAGGCTGTCGGAGAAGACGTCGGCTACCGGCACATCCGGAAAGCCGGGGATGTAGTCGTAAAGATCGAGAAAACCAAGATCCGTGGTCAGCATCATCAGGTGCTGGCCGCGCACGTAGGACGGCGACACCGGGACCAGCCTTTCCAGGCCGGTGGCAGGGTCGCGGTCATCGCTGATCCAGGAGGCGTGGATGGACTGCAGGGCCTCCAGCAGGGCGGCCTCCGAGGCCCCGGATCGCTCAAAGATGAGATCGGCGTCCTCGGTGGTACGTACGTAACCGTGAAAGTTGACGGCGTGCCCGCCAATGATGACAAATGGCACGCCGGCGCGCGCCAGAATCTGAAAGACGCTCAGGGGATCATCAGTACTTGGCATGAATGCTGCGCTGGCGCAAGTTGCGCTCCCAGTAGTGCCGGTAGCCTTCCGGCGACGCGGCAAGCAGTTGCATGGCCCGTCGCTGGAGCGCGACGAAACGTTCCAGCCGCTCGCGCGGCGTCAAACGGGCAGTTTCTTGCGACCGGCGACGATCTTCATGGGTGAGGTTCATAATCTACAGCGGCAGATACTCGATGCGATTTCGGAAATCTTCCGGGTTGCCCGCCTTTGCAATCAACTCCAGTTCTACGATCGTCTGGCCAATCGTGAGTTTGAGTTGATGGACGTAGATCACACCGGCAAATTCCCGCCCCGTCTTCAACCAGTCGTGCGCGACGGCCAGAAAGTCATCGTCACTGGTAAACGCTACCCGACCAAGCTCCGTGGCGCGGGCCAAGACCGCCGGGTCTTTGGCTTCCGCGAACCCGTCCTCGAAGGCAACCAGCACGTCAACACCGCGTTGCCGGAGGCCAATGGCGATTGCCGCACGCACGTTGTGGTCGAAGTACAGGGCGACGCTCACGACAGGAGCCCCTGTGCCTTCAATTTCAGGCGGATCGGCGATGGCCCCTGGACGCGATTGAGCTCGCGATGGATCTCGTCCACCTTGCGCATGCGCCGGGCAATGTCGTCATCCATTTCGGCCTGGTGATCGTAGTAATACGCCAACGCGCTCAAAATCGCCCCCATCGGCAAGTGGGGGAACTCGCGGTGGATCTCGCGAGCGTCTGACCCGTGGGCAAGATGATCCAGGACGATCTCCACGACCTTCGTTCGCGTGCCGGTAATCACCGGCACCCCGTCGGAGTCCAGCGAAATATGGGCATAACCGACCGTTGCCATGCGTCTCTCCCGTTGCGCCTTGGGGGCGCGTCTCTTTTTGGGTTCCCGTATCCTCGACAATTATACTACGCCAACTGGACGCGGGTAAGACGGAACTCGACGCACGGCGCCCGTATTCTCGTGCGGGCCGAGGCGGGGTGCGTGCCGCCGCTTGGTCGCTGGCGGCCAACGGGTTCGAATCATGCGCAAAACGTCATCCGGCAGGGACCAAGCAGTGTGGATCGCCATCGATGCCATCGCCAACCGAGCCGCTCACCGGCAGCGGTCAAGCAGTGGCACACCGCCGTGAATCCGACCCGCCAAACACGGGCACCCGCGCGTGCCGGAAGGTCAGGCCTGTCGGAGCCGAATCTGGATTTGTCCGGCCGGGCCTACGGCCGTGCCAGATCATTGGCCCGGCCGGTTGGGTCGGATAAGAGCCCCCGAGTTTGGTGGTGAGTCTAGCAGCCAAGCGATTATCATGCAAGACGCTGCGAATAGCTTGGCCGCATTCCCGTAATTGCATCGTGCACCACGGGTACCATTGCCGCGGAGCGGCAAGACGTGAATAGCCGGGGGTGGAGCGAAGCGGAACCCCCGGAATCAGAATCGTGCGGCCCATGCCGCGTAGCGGCATCACAGCCGCCCGATAGCGTGCGATCGTGGCGCCGCGACGCGGCTTGTGTTGGTTTCTGCTCGCGACCAGGGGTTGCGCTGCGTTCCACCCCCGGCTATTCGAGTCTCGCCGCTCCGCGGCTCGTGTTGGTTCTTGCTGGCCACCGGGGGTGGAGCGTAGCGGAACCCCCGGTTATCATGCGACGATGCGATCTGGGGCCGCGTTAGCGGCGACGCGGGATATCGAGGCTGGCCATGCCGAATACCTATACCCAGTTGTTGTTTCACGTTATCTTCTCCACGAAGAACCGTCAGCGCACGTTGCCCGACGGGCATCGAGAGCTTCTGTATCGTTACATCTGGGGAATCCACAGGAACCTCAATTGCCACCTGTATCGCATCGGAGGCATCGACGATCACGTTCATATCCTGACCGCGATTCCGACAACCGTGTCGTTGGCCGATTATGTGAAGGAGGTGAAAGTCGGCAGCAGTCGCTGGCTCAAGGAGCAGGCAGACTTCCGCCGGTTCGAAGGCTGGCAGGACGGATACGGGGCATTCACGGTATCGTTCGCCGGAAAGGACTCGCTCATCGAATACATCAAAGGTCAGGCCGAACATCACCGCACGGAGTCGCTGCTCGATGAATATCGGCGATTGCTCCGCGAAAACGGCGTTTCGTACGACGAACGGTACTTGGCGTGAAATCTGTCGTGCCACGACGTGGCACATGTGAGGCAGATGAATCCGAGTCCGCGGGTTGCGCTTCGCTCCACCCGCGGCTACTCCAAGGTGACCGCTACGCGGTCGCGTCGCTCGCTTCCCGTCTGCCGCGGCGCCACTACTTCCTATCCGCCGCCAGGACCGCGATGAAGGCCTTTTGCGGGATCTGGACCTGGCCGACCTGTTTCATCTTGGCCTTGCCCTTCTTCTGCTTTTCGAGGAGCTTCTTCTTGCGCGTGACGTCGCCGCCGTAGCACTTGGCGGTCACGTCCTTGCGGTAGGCCTGGATCGTCGTGCGCGCGATGACCTTGCCGCCGATGACGCCCTGGATCGGGATCTTGAACTGGTGGCGGGGAATCGCCTCGGCCAGTTGCTCGCAGTAGTGCAGCGCCCGGGCCCGCGCCTTGTCGCGATGGACCAGGTAGGCAAGCGTATCGACCGGTTCCTCGTTGATCAGGATTTCGACCTTCACCACGTCGGTCTCGCGATAGTCGATTGGGGCGTAATCGAACGAACCGTAGCCGCGGGTGACCGTCTTGAGCTTGCCGTAGAAATCGAAAAGCACCTCGCCCAGCGGCATTTCGCTGATCAACTCGACCCGGCCCACGGACAGGTACTTCATTTGCTGGCTCGCCGAGCGATATTCACGGCATAGCTCCATGACGGATCCGACGGACTCTTCGGGCGTGACAATCGAGGCCTTGATATACGGCTCTGCGACGCTGGCGATCTTCATGGGATCGGGCCAGCTTCCCGGGTTGTCGACCTCGAGCGTGTCGCCGTCCCTGAGGGCCACCTGGTACTTGACCGTCGGGGCCGAGACGACCAGGCCGATGTCGAACTCGCGCTGCAAACGCTCCTGGACCACGTCGAGGTGCAGCAGGCCGAGGAATCCGCAGCGGAACCCGAAGCCCAGGGCCGCGGAGCTGTCCTTCTCATACGTCAGGGCGGCGTCATTGATGGCCAGCTTGTCCAGGGCCTTCGAGAGCTCGCCGTACTCGCCCGCATCGATCGGATAGATCGAGGAGAAGACGACCTGCTTCGCCTTCTGGTAGCCGGGGACCGGTTCGTCGGCGGGGCGGTCGAGGTGGGTGATGGTATCGCCGACCTCGATCTCCCGCACGCTCTTGATTCCGGCGATGACGTAGCCGACTTCCCCGGCGCTGAGCTGCTCTTTGGGGCAGAACTTCAGCCGATGGATCCCCACTTCCTCCACCGTGTAATCCCAGCCGGAGTGCATGAAATGGATGGCGTCGTCGGCCTTCACCGTGCCGTCCATGATGCGGCAGAGGAGGATCACGCCGCGATAGCGATCGAACTGCGCGTCGAAGACGAGCGCTTTCAGCGGCCCGGCCGGGTCGCCCTTGGGGCACGGCAGCTTCTCGACGATTCCCGCCAGCACGTCTTGAATGCCGGCGCCGGTCTTGGCCGAGACCGGGATCGCCGCAAAGGGATCGAGCCCCAGGTCCTTGTCGATCTCTTCCCGCACCCGTTCCACGTCGGCGGCCGGCAGATCGATCTTGTTGATGACCGGCAGCAATTCCAGGTTGTGGTCCAGTGCCAGGTAGAGGTTGGCGACCGTCTGCGCCTCGACGCCCTGGGAGGCATCCACGACGATCAGCGCCCCGTCGCACGCCAGGAGCGAGCGCCGCACCTCGTGTGAAAAATCGACATGCCCCGGCGTGTCGATCAGGTTCAACTGATAGTCCTGTCCGTCGGGGGCTCGGTAGGAAAGCGTGATCGAATTGCTCTTGATTGTGATCCCCCGCTCGCGTTCGATATCCATCGAGTCGAGGATCTGGTCGCGAAACTCGCGCTCGGAAACGCCGCCGCAGGCCTGGATCAACCGATCGGCCAGGGTTGATTTCCCATGGTCAATATGGGCGATGATGCAGAAGTTACGAATATGCTTCATAGGAAGTGATGAACCGATTGCTGACGCTTTGCACGCGGCGATTGGCGTGCGAACGATCGATGGCCTCGGTGCACACGTCCCTGCCGCCCGCTCGCCGCAGAGCCCCCGCACGAACAACGCCCGCCGGCTGCCCCGGAATCCATCAATTCTAACCCATGACGCCGAGAAGGGGTAGGGCCTTGGGCGTGGGTGGGCGAGATTACGCAATCTGTTTCGGTTCCACTTGGTCTGCTTTGGCTAGACGCTGAACGCGTCCCATCACGCAGCCCAGGGTTGCGACGCAGCGGCTACCCTGGGACACTGGAATCACGCAAGACCCCATACCCCAACGGGGTTTCATCAGGAGCCCTCTCCGGACGCCTTGCGCGATGAGGCAGGCTTCCGCGTCCGGCAGAAGCTTCATGAACAGGTCCTGCGCGACGCAGGCGAATAGCCAGCGGGTCGGCTGCACGGCCCGGAGCTTTGTGAACGGCGTGGTTGGCGAACAGAAGGGCTCCCCAGCCACGCCCCTCGAAGCCTCTGAGCGTGCCACACGACCGTCCTCTTGGCTCACCAGTCCCAAGCAACGGATGCACCATGAACCCACTGCCAATTCCCCGGAGCATTGTGCTCGGCGCCGTGGAGGCTGCCGACTGGCTGGGCCCGTCGGTGATTGCCGCGTTGGTGGCCCTGGCCCTGATCCTGATGGCCTTGCGGAACCTTCGGACCTATGCCTTCACGGTCTGGGTGTTTGTATTCGTGGCCGCCTCGATGTTCTACCCGGCGGCCTTCGGCACGTGGTTCGGCGCCGACTTGAAGGTCCTCATCGTTCCCCTGATCCAGGTCATCATGTTCGGCATGGGCACCACGCTGAGCCTGGCCGATTTCGGACGCGTGCTGGCCATGCCGTGGCCCGTGCTGGTCGGGTTCGTGCTTCAGTTCTCGGTCATGCCCTGTGTCGGCTTTGCCTTGGCCACCGCGTTCGGCTTTGAGCCGGAGATCGCGGCAGGGGTCGTGCTCATCGGTTCTTGCCCCGGGGGCGTGGCGTCCAACGTGATGGCCTACTTGGCGCGGGCCAATGTGGCCCTCTCGGTCACCATGACCGCGTGCTCCACGCTCGTTTCCCCGCTGATGACGCCTCTGATGATGAAACTGCTGGCGGGGCAGTACGTGCCGGTCGATTTCTGGAACATGATGCTGGAGATCTGCAACATGATCCTCGTACCCTTGCTTGCCGGCCTCGGAGCCAACCGCGTTCTCTACGGCCGGCAGCCGCGCTGGCGCCGCGCCTCCGTGCTGGGCGGTGTGGGGACGATCAGCCTCGCGGCAGCAGCGGCCGCCGGATGGCTCGGGGCCGGCTATCTCACGGGAATCCGGGGCGGACTCGTCGTCGGCTTCTTGATGTTCGGCGTCGTGGTCCTGGCGAAACTCGTGGTCGACGTGCTCCTGCACGGTCCGGAGCGATGGATGGACAAGGCCCTTCCCTTCGTGTCGATGTTCGGCATCTGTTTCATCATCGGCATCATCACCGCACGGTCGGCCGAGTCGCTTCGCACCGTGGGACCGGCGCTCGTGGCCGCGGCCATCTTGCACAACGGGCTAGGCTACCTGTTCGGCTACTGGGGAGCCAGGCTTTGCCGGCTTTCCGAGGGGGACTGCCGCACGGTGGCGATCGAAGTCGGGCTGCAAAACGGCGGCATGGCCTCCGCCCTGGCCATGAACACGCTGCAAAGCGTCAAGGCGGCTTTGGCCCCCGCGATCTTCGGCCCGTGGATGAACGTCTCGGCTTCGGTGCTGGCCACGTGGTGGCGGCGCCGACCGCCCAAGTCGACGGTGCTGCAACCGGACTGCGCACCCGCGGAGTCCTGAGCGTCGGCCAATAACCACTGTCGGGATTGGGTGGCATGCTCTCACGACGCGAAGCGTCGCACTGAGCATGGAAGCCGCCCTCACGGCTTCCATGCCGACCCTCGGCTGCGCCGAGTGACGGCATGCCACCCCAAGTCTTGGGTCGTCACTCGACCGGCTTCCCGTTCAGCATGACCCGCTTGCCGGCCATGCTGTCGTTCCGTTTGAATTCGACGCGCACGCCCTCCGGTGCCTTGCAGGTCGCTTCGAGCGTATCGCCGTTGAGCCTCCACGCCGCCGAGACCGGCCCGCGCGCCGTGGCCACCGTGCCCTTGACCCAGGTGATCCCCGACGCCAACCGCGGGCTGATCTGGAGGGCCGCGCCGCCGGGGGCCGTCGACTTCACGCCCAGCACGATCCGTGGCAGGAAGTAGTTGGGGGCCGAGGACCAGGCGTGACAGTGGCTCCGCGTGGGGAACCCGCCGCGGCCGGTCGTGCCGCTGGGGAAACTCTCCCACACGGTCGTGGCCCCGGCCTCGAGCATGGGCAGGTAGTTGCGATAGATCTCGGCCAGGATCTCGTCTTCCAGGCCCAGCTTCTCCAGGGCCTCGTAGAGATAGAGTGCCGCAAACGGCGAGCCCACCCGGGTCATGCCGTCCGGAGGGCTGACGAGGTTCCGCCGCGCCGCCTCACGGTGCTTCGGATCGACCACGTCGAAGAGCACGGCCAGGAAGCTCGTGTGCTGGCAGGTCTTCGGGCTGATCGTCCCGTCGTCGCGCACCGCGTCCGGATACGACTGCTTCTTCTCGTCCCACAGGCGGTTGATCGCGCCCACCAGGCGCGAGCGCATCGACTTGAGCCAGGCATCGTGGCGATGGTCGTCGATCGCCTGGCCGATCTTCAGGGCCGCGTCGATCGCTCCCACGAAGAACAGGCTGTTGTGGAGCACGGTCTTGCCGCCCTGGTCGATGGCCGTCCAGTCGAAGAAATTCCAGAATGGCGCGGTGAACAACTCCCGGTCGTTCAGGTATCCCTCGGCGCCCTTGAGGTTGCGGATCACGGCCGGCCAGACCTCGCGCAGGGCCTCGCGGTCGCCGGTGTACCAGTAGTAGTCCCAGGCAGAAATCCCCCAGAGGAAGCTCCACGCCGGAATCAGCACGTCCCACGACGAGGGCGTCTGGCAGCCGGCCATCGGATAGCGCTCGAGCGACTGCGCCGTGATGCGGATGCACCGCCGCGCCAGGTCCGTGCTGTGGAACACGGGATAGGCCAGCAGCGACTCGTTGCGCGCGTCGCCCACCCAGTGGGTCTGCTCGTAGAGCGGGCAGTCGGTGAACGTGTCTTCCATGCACAGCTTCAGCGTGCGCGTGGAGATCTCCCAGATCCGCTCCAAGCGCGCGTCGCTGCAGGCGAAGCTGCCGACGTACTCGACCGGGTACGTCGACTCGATGAGCCGCAGGTTGCGGATCGACACGGGCGATTTCTGGTTGCGGAGCGTGACGAACAGGTAGCGCCCCGAACGCCGCTTGAGCGAGATGAACCGGTTGACGCCCTGCCGCGTGATGTAGCGCATGCCGTTGCGGTTGTGCATGGTGTGCTGGAGCTGGCCGTCGGGCGCGATGTATTCGATGCCGAACACGTCGACCGCCACGCCCGCGTCGGCCACCAGGTCCAGCGCATAGTAGCCCACATTTTGCGTGCCCAGGTCGTAGAGCAGTTCCACGTCGCCGTGGGGGCTGGGCCGCACCGTCGTGACGTCCGGGTTCTCGTGCATCAGTGCGCCGGGCTCATCGACCAGCGGCGCGGCGTCGCCCACGACCTTGCGATGGACGAACTGCCAATGCGTGTCCGTCGCGAACATCTCCTCCGCGGGCATCTGCTCGGCCCGGTCCGCGAGGCGTCTGCGGAAATCGGCGGGCGTTTTGACCGACGCGAGCAGCTCGTTGGAGGTGGCCTGGTAGCCGTCCATGGCCGCGGCCAACTTGGGATTCTCCCGCGTGAAGCGGACCCACAGAAGGTCGTCGGCCACCACCGCGTATTCCTTGAACCGCACGAAGCACCACGGATTGGCCTGCTTGGGGTCCAACGGATTAACCAGCTCGAAGCCCTTGGGATCGAGGAATCGCAGGGCCTTCTCCTTGTCGTGGCCGAAGATGTTGCGCACGAAGGCCAGCACCAGATGACGACCCGGCTTGAGCTCGAATCGCCCGTCCTTCGCGCGACGGCCGTCGATCGCCACGTTCATGTTCTCGTCCTGCACCGTGATCGTGCAGCCCGACGCGGTCGCCAGCACCGTGGCCATACCGCAAGCGCAGCTCACCGTGTTGTTGGCCTCGATCAGGCCGGGATGCACCAGGCGCGCGGCCGGCAGGCAGAAGTCCATGCCGTCGGCACGCACCACCCTCGCGCCCAGGAACGAGTTCAGGGCAACCGGCTGGCGGGTCAGCAGGCGCACGTCGCGCGGGTTCAGGTTCTTCCACGGGCCATCGCCGGCGGCATACAGCACGCGGGCCTTCTCGAACCGCAGGTCGTCGGCCCGCCGTGCGTCGTACAACTCGGCCGGCGCCATCTGGATGCTCACCTTGGGCGTGTTGCGCTGCCACGCCGGGGCCTCGGCAATCTCCCAAGTGTCGTCGCTGGCAACGGTCGTCCGCTGACCGCCGGCCTGCACGGCGTCGAGCTGCACCAGGAGGCCCGCCTGCTTGGGCACGTGGTGAAAATCGCCCGTGCCGAAGTAGCGGGCGATGACGCGAATCTCGTTTTCGCCGTCCTTCAGGTACGAGCCCACGTCGATCGCGTCGTACTGGAAGTGCTCGGGCCAGGCACGGCACGGGCCGTCGTTGACCCATTGGCCGTTGATCGAGAGGCGGTAGTACGTGTCGGCCGTGATACGGACAGCGCCGCCCGAAGGCCGCCGGAGCGAGAACCGCTTGCACGCGACGACCGTCTGGTTGTAGACGTTGTCGTCGGGTTGGCTGCGCCAGATCCACTTGGCCGACAGGGCGCCGGGCGAGTCGGCCGCGCCGGCTGTGGGCCGGAGCCATGAAGTCAGAGCCGCAGCGGTCAGACCAATCAGCAGGAATCGCGTGCGTGTGTTCATTGGGGTTTCTCGAGATGCGTTGCGAAACGAGGGGCCCGCGTCGCCGGCGCGCGGCCGTCGAACGATGCCGGAGATTGTCATCCGGCGCCGCGCCCGCCGCAAGGGCCGGCGGAAAATCGCAACTTCGACTCTTGGCAATCGCCGGATTGGAGGAAGATACTCTCGACCATGGAATTTGCCCGTGTTCGACGGCGTTTGGACGAGCGACTCCGACGGCGACAACGTCCCGGATAGCGGCGAGATCACCTGGGCCGACATGTTCAGTTCGGGGAACTGCTCCTCGCTGAATCACGACACTAGCTCGCGGTGATCTCGAAGACGGCCTCGATTTCGACCGGCACGCCGAGCGGCAGGGAATTGACGCCCACGGCGGAGCGGGCCCCGAGGCCCGCCTCGGGCCCGAAGACCTGAGCGAACAACTCGCTGGCTCCATTGAGCACGGCCGGCTGCTGCTGGAAGTCGTCGGTGCAATGGACCAGGCCGACCACTTTGACCACCCTCCGCACGCGGTCCAGGCTCCCCAACTCGGCACGCAACGTGGCCAGAATCGCCATCGCGGCCTGCCTTGCGGCGTCGTGGCCGGCGGCCTGGTCCAGATCGGCCCCGATCCGGCCGGTGACGAGCGAGCCGTCGCACCGCACCGGCAAGTGCCCGGAGGTATAGGCCAGGTTGCCCACCATCACCAGTGGTCGGTAGAGCCCCTTCGGCTTCGAGACCGGCGGCAGTTCCAAGGCCAGATTCGCAAGGCTCTCTTCAGCTCCCATGGCATGGGCTCCCGTAAGCGTCCCGTGGAATGAAGTGCGTGTAGGAAAGGGAAGAGGAGAGGGAAAGGGAAGAGGAAAAGGAGGGGGAAAAAGAGTCTGTAGCATCATTACTGGGGAAAGACCTCACGCAAAGGCGCCAAGACGCCAAGAATGACGGCAGAATAGGAGGGGATGCTGGCCTCATGGCGATTGTTGAACGATTGTCTTCTGAAAATCCCCTTGCGCCTTGGCGCCTTTGCGTGAGATGCTTGGTCGGCGCCCAGTAATGATGCTACAGACTCGGGAAAAAAAGGAAAGGGGGGAGATTAGGGGATCATTCGATGTCCTGCTGTCGCAGCCGGTATCCGACGCCGCGAACGGTCTCAATGCGCGGGCCGGCTAGCCCGAGTTTCCGCCGCAGACCAACGATCTGCACGTCGATCGAGCGGTCGGTCACCAGGCCGTCGCCCTCGTGGATCGCGTCGGCGATCTGGCAGCGGGTGAAGACCCAGCCGGGCCGGCTTGCCAAGACGTGGAGCACGCGGAATTCCGTCCGGGTAAGCCGGAGGGGCTCCCCGCGGAGCAGGACTTCGTGACGGCCGGGGTGAATGGTCAAGTCGCCGAGCGTCAACGCGGCGGTCGGGTCGACCACCGATTGGGGCGACCGCCGGAGCACCGCACGGATCCGGGCAATCAAGACCCGGGGGCTGAACGGCTTCGGAATGTAGTCGTCCGCCCCGACTTCCAGCCCGCTGACGATGTCCGCTTCTTCCGCCCTCGCGGTGAGGATGATGATCGGGAGGTCGCGGGTGGCAGGATCGCCCTTGAGTCGCCGGGCGACTTCGAGACCGTCGACGCCGGGAAGCATAAGATCGAGCAGGACGAGGTCCGGGCGGGCGGTGTTGACAGCGTGCAGCGCCTCCTCCCCCGTTCCAACCGCCGCCGTCTGGTACCCCTCCTTCGAAAGGTTGTAGACGATCAGCTCCTGGATCTCCCGTTCGTCCTCGACTACCAAGATCGTCTCACGAACCATGCCCGTTTCCTGACGTCGCTTGCGATCTCACGGCGCGTGGTTGGACTGACGCGCCAACCACCACCGCCGGACCGCGTCGCGATCCGGCTCGGTCTCAAACCGATAGCCGACCAGGCCGGCGTTGTCCAGCAGCGAGTCTTCCGTTTCTCGGAGTCCGAACTGGGCCGGCTCCTCGCCGTGCCGTGTCAACAGAATCCCCGCCGCGGTGGCCCCGAGGTCGAGGTCCTTCTCGCCGACCGCCAGCCGTTGCTTGCGGCCCACGGTCTGGGCCAACCAGGGGTCCGCGGAAGGCCAGGGGTCCCGGCGCGCGATCGCCAAGGCGGCGATCCATGGCAACTGGTATTGGGCCTTCCCCGCGGGGGCGAGGAACCGCTTCCGCTCCACGGCCTCCAACAGCCCGGGCATCGCCGCCCGCGTCCCCACGGTGGCCAACACGCCGCAGACAACCGCATGCCGGCTGCCCAGCGCCGAGTAGGGCAGGTGTCCGGCGGTCCACTCGGCGGCAAGCCGTCCTCCGCTGGCTGAAACCGCGTGCTTCGGGACTTCCTGATCGTCGACGACCAGGAAGTACTCGCCGGCGAAACGCGAGACCTCGATCGGATCAAGATGCTCCAACATCGCCAGCTCCTCCACCGAGAGACGCTGCCTGGCCGCCAGGAGCCTCTGGAGGG
>CAYSGY010000071.1:0-15861 GCA_964430315.1 uncultured Planctomycetaceae bacterium | reverse complement strand
GTCCAGAAGTTGGAGACGATCTGCTCGCGGCTCCGCGCCAACGCCAAGAAGGTCCGCGAGGGCATCGCCGACCTGCCGGGACTGAAACTCCGCAAGACCGCCGACCAGGAAGGCGACCTGGGCGTCACGATCTTCCTCGACCACGGCACCCGGGAGCGGCGCGACCGGTTCCTGCGGGCGCTTCGGGCCGAGGGGATCGGCGCGTCGGGGCCGGGCGGCTCCGTCATCCTGCCCACCGATTCCCGCATCGAGAAGAAGGCCACCGTCCATCCGGATTGGCCTTCCTTCAACACCCCCCAGGGCAAGGCCATCCGCTACGGAGCGGAGTGCTGCCCCCGGACCATCGACATCATCAACCGCTTCGGCGGCGTGGTCATGGACCCCAACTTCAGCGAAGAAGACCTCAACGACATCGTCAAGGCGATCCGCAAGGTCTACCTTGGCCTGGGCGCGGCCTGACCACGGTCCATGAGGAACGCATCGACCTCGTTGGCCACGATGACACCGTAGTTCACGGCACCGAGCCAGCCCGACATGATGATCCCCACGCTCCCGGCGTGATAGAGTCCCGCGATCTGCCGGGGGAGCATCCTTGCCGCCTCCATGCGAACTGCCCAGAATTCCATTCGTACGGCAGAATATCGAATACTCATTCATGTCGGAAGGGCTGCCCCGAAGGGGTATGGGGGCTTGGGCGATTCCAGTGTCCCAGGGTAGCCGCTGCGCGGCAACCCTGGGCTACGCGATAGGACGCTTTCAGCGTCCAGCCAAAGCAGCCCAAGTGGAACGGAAACAGACTACGCAATCTCGCCCAACCATGCCGTCCCTTCACCATCCCACCTCCAGGCCCCGTACGGGACGGGTTTCCGACCCGTCCTGATTCCAAGACGGGTTGAAAACCCGTCCTACAATCGCCTATTTCAGGTGCGCTTGTCGAAGAGAGGCCAACTGGCGCAGGGCGGGCTTGGGATGCCGGCGAAGGTCGAACAGCCCGCCGTGCGGAAACCCGTGGGGCTCGCAGTCGCGGAGTTGGTTCCACAGAACGCCCCGCACATTGGCCTTCGCCAGCAAGAGCGATAGGTAGCGATTGGCCCAGGCCTGCTGGTCGGCCGGCGTCCAGGTCCCCGAGGAGGTGACTGTCCGCCGCTGCGCGAGCGGGTCGGGTTGCGAGCTGCTGGGAACCGCGACGGCGACGTAGAGGGGCACGCCCAGCATGCTCCAGAAGTCGATGTGCCGGCTGACTTCGAGCGGGTCGCGAGGAAGCGTTCCGCCCGGGGAGTACCCCATGTTGATCTCCAGGACCACGCCGGTGAGGCCCAATTCGGCCCGCAGGAGCGCGTCGGCAAAGTGGAGCGGCGGGAAGTCGTTTCCCTGCCTCGCCAGATACTCCGCCCAAGGCTGATCGAAGGAGATGACCAGTTCGGCGTCGGAATCCAGGGCCCGGGTCAACTCGATGGCCCGGGCCGTGAGCTTGACGCGTTCCTCTTCGGTGAGGGACATCGCCTCCGCGGTGTTCACGCGGCCGGCGGCGATCCACACGTCGACCTTGCCCCGGTACCGTTCGACGACCGCACCCACGAACTCCGAGGAAAACGCGAGCAGGCTTTCGAAATCGTTGTCACACAGGTAGAGCCAGTCGGGAATGCACCGCCGGTCGAACTCGAGGACCGGGCCGGCAAACACCGTCAGGCCGTTGGCGCGGCACCATGCGACCTGCTGGTCGTAGACGTCCCAGCAGAACTTGCCCTCGCGGCCCTCGATTTCGCGCCAGAGCATCGGGACGACCGCCGCGTTGAAGGTCTGGAGGAACTGGCCGGCCGTGTAGTCGTCCAACGGCGACACGCCCAAGTCGGCGCCCAAGAAACTGGAGAGCTTGCCCGAGGCGCGGCGGCGGATCGCCAGGGCCTGCTCGCAGAAAACGCCGGCCAACATCGTTGCCGCGTCGATGGCCAGGCGGAGGGCTTTCTCCGCCAAGGCCGCGGACGCCGCGACGTCCCGGCTGGCGCCCACCGCTTCGCCGAAGGTCCGAACGGCCGCCCGGATCTTCTCGTCAACCTCCGCAGGCGTCGCCAGTCCCGCCATCTGCCATTCGGCCAACTGGTTGCGGATCTGGCCGATCTTTCCCCGCGCCAGTTCCAGAGGAAGCGCGTAGGGCTCGGCCCGCTCGCGGAGTGTGGCGGTAGAGATCGCCAGGAGGCCATGCCCCTCGATGGCCCACGGAAGGTGGAGGTTGCCCGACTCGGCCGTCGTGCGCTGGATCACCAGTTCCCCGGGCCGCCACTGAAGCCATGCCTTCCAGGGGACACGATCTAGTCCGCAGAGGTATGCCTGCTGGGCCATCTCCTCCGTGATGCGATCGGGCGGCGTGATCGTGAACCGCATCAATCCCATCAGGCGGTATCCTTCGCCCTCATCGGAAAAAACAGGCAAGGGTAGAATCGCTAAGCGCTGCGCGCAAGTCGCCTTGCAGACCGGCTTTGCTAAGAGTCTACCGCACGGGACCGGCCGCCACAAGCACAGGCCGGCCGCGCGGCTGGCTGAACGAGCAACCCATTGCTATACTGCCTGCATCTCCAGCGGCATGTCCAGCCAATCGAGGATCGACCCATGAGCCAATCCGTTGTCTTGCAGACCGCGCTCGCCGGTTTCCCCGTGCGTCGGGGAAAAGTCCGCGACGTGTACGACCTGGGCGATCGCCTCCTCCTGGTAAGCACCGATCGGATCAGCGCGTTCGATTGGGTGCTCCCGTCCGGGATTCCGGACAAGGGGCGCGTCCTTACCCAGTTGTCGGCCTTCTGGTTCACCCTCCTCGAGGAGCCGAATCACCTCATCACCACGGAGGTGGAGGCCATGGGGCTTCCCCCCGAGGTCGATCGGGCCGAACTGGCGGGCCGCACGAGCCTTGTGCGCAAGACGGAGGTCGTGCCGATCGAATGCGTGGTCCGAGGCTACCTGGCGGGCTCCGGCTGGAAGGAATATCGCGAAAGCGGCGTGGTTTGCGGCATTGCGCTGCCGCCTGGCTTGATGGAAGGCAGCCGGCTGCCCGAGCCTATCTTCACCCCCGCCACCAAGGCCCAAACGGGACACGACGAAAACGTGTCGTTTGAGCGGACGGCCGAGATCGTCGGGCAGCAGACCGCGGAGGAGCTGCGCCAACGGAGCATCGCCCTCTTCAAGAGAGGGGCGGCATATGCCCTGGAGAGGGGAATCGTCATCGCCGATACGAAGTTCGAGTGGGGGCAGGTGGATGGCAAGTTGATCCTCATCGACGAAGTCCTGACACCCGATAGTTCTCGGTTCTGGCCTGCCGATCAGTATCAGCCGGGCCGGAGCCAGCCCTCGTTCGATAAGCAGTTCGTGCGCGACTGGCTCGAGACGACCTCCTGGGATAAGAACAGTCCTCCCCCATCGCTGCCCGACCACGTGATTGTCAATACGCGGCGAAAATACGTGGAGGCGTACGAGCGTTTGACGGGGAGAGCATTCTCCGTCTAAGTGTCTGAGTGGAAGACAATCTCGGTTGACTTCGGGGCCCGAGTTGGAGATACTTCCCTGCCGTCTCCGTGCGCGCGGGCGACGGCACGCCGGACGATGTGTTAAGTCTTTATGCCGCAAGGATTTCGGGTATGGCGGACGACCTGGCCCCAGACCTCCGGGAGTACTGCCTTGACGTGGCGCAACGGGCCAAGCGCGCGGCAGGGGAGTTGACCCAGGTGACGGGGGCCACGAAGAACGCCTGGCTCCGGCGAAGCGTTCGGCTTCTCTCGGAGCGGTCGCTGGCCCTTGCAGAGGCCAACCGGTTGGACCTGGCCGCGGCGCCGGGCTACGGCTTGACGGAAGCCCAGATCGATCGGCTGAAGCTTACGCCGAGTCGGATCGAGGCGATTGCCAAGTCGATGGAAGAGGTCGCGATGCTCCCCGATCCGGTGGGGGAAGTGATCTGGTCCTCGATCCGGCCCAATGGACTGGCGGTTCACAAGGTGCGGGTCCCTCTAGGGGTCATCTTCTTCATCTACGAATCCCGGCCGAACGTCACGGCCGACGCCGCGGCGCTGTGCGTCAAGAGCGGCAACGCGGTGATCCTTCGCGGGGGGAAAGAGGCCGCCCATTGCAGCGCGGCGATTGCGGAGATCCTGGCCGAGGCCGCCGCCGACGTGGGCCTGCCCGCCGACGCGGTGCAGCTCGTGGCCACTCCCGATCGGGAGGCAGTAGGCCATTTCCTCCGCATGCCCGAGTTCATCAACGTGGCTATTCCGCGCGGAGGCGAGGGCCTCATTCGCCGCGTGAGCCAAGAGGCCCGGATGCCGGTCATCAAGCACTATGCCGGCAACTGCCACGTCTACCTCGATCGCTCCGCCGACCCGGAGATGGCTGAGCGGATCACCGTCAACGCGAAGTGCCAACGCATGGGGGTGTGCAACGCGGCGGAGTCGCTGGTGGTGCATCGCGATGTCGCCGAGACGCTCCTTCCGCGGGTGTGCGACGCCTTGATCCGTCGGGGCATCGAGATCCGCGGCGACGACCGGACGCGACAGCTCGTGCCCGCCGCGAAGCCGGCCACCGAGACCGATTTCGCCGAGGAGTACCTCGGGCCGATGATCTCCGTCCGCGTGGTCGATTCTCTTGATGAGGCGATCGAGCACATCAACCGCTACAGCTCGCAGCACACGGAGGCCATTGTTACCCGGGACTTGAAGGCCGCGCGGGAATTCACCGCGCGGATCGACAGTTCGGCGGTCATGGTCAATGCGAGCACGCGGTTCAACGACGGCGGCGAGTTCGGGCTGGGAGCGGAGATCGGGATCAGCACCGACAAGTTCCATGCCCGCGGCCCTTGCGGCATCAACGAGTTGACCAGTTACAAGTACGTGGTGTTCGGCGACGGCCAGGTGCGGGAATAGGGGTTAGGGGCAGGGGGGTGTGGGGCGCGGCCGTGGTGGGTTTTTGGGGTTTGGGGGGGGGGTTTGGGGCCGGGGTTAGGGGCAGGGGTTAGGGGCCGGAGACAATCCCCGTTTAGCGGCCGGGCTCGCCCGGCACTCCAACGAGCGACGCAAGGTTCAAGGATGGACCCATGAGCGGAGACGTGCTCAGCCAGGCGGAAGTCGAGAGCCTGCTCAGTGCGATGGCAGCGGGCGGCGAGGCGGCGACCGCCATGGCAGCGTCCCCCGAGCCGGTGCCCGGTCCACCCAAGGCCCGCGAGAAGGTTACGCCCTACGACTTCAAACGTCCGGAGCGCGTCGGCAAAGAGCAGATGCGGGCGCTCCAGACATTGCACGAGGGCTTCGGACGCAACTTCGCCGCCGGACTCTCGGCCATGCTCCGCAGCATGGTCGAGGTGAAGCTCACCAGCGTCGATCAACTGACCTACAGCGAATTCGTCTTCAGCCTCGAGAACCCCACCTGCTTCAACCTCCTCAAGGCGGAGCCGCTGGAAGGGAACCTGATCCTCGACATCAATCCGTCGATTCTCTATCCGATCATCGACCGCCTGCTGGGCGGCGGGCGCGAGGCGACCCACCCCGCCCGGCGACCCCTCACCGATATCGAGTTGCGGATCGTCTCCCGCATCACGGGGCTCTTTCTGGAGGAACTGCACCGGGCCTGGGAGAATGTGTTGGACCTCCACCTGGAAGTGGTCCGCGTGGAGAGTAATCCCCAGTTGGCGCAAATCGTCTCATCCAACGAAGTCGTCGTGGTGATCAGCTTTGAGGTGACACTGGCGGGCGATGCCCGAGGGATGGTGAACCTCTGCATCCCCTACAACTCGATCGAGCGGATCGGCAACAAGCTCTCCGCGGATAGCTGGTTCTCCTGGGCCAGAAAGTCGGCTTCGCCTGAGAGCATCCAGCAGATCACCCAGAACCTCCGGGGCTCGCCGGTGTCGCTCAGCGTCCGCCTGGCAGCCACGCGGGTATCGACGGGCGAGTTGATCGGGCTTCGCGTCGGCGACATCATCACCACGGAGAAGGACATCCACCGCCCGCTGCTTGTGACCGTGGAAGGCGTCCCGAAATTCCGTGCCCGGCCCGGACTGCTCAAAGGTCACAAGGCGATCCGCATCGACGACGTCATCGCCAACCCCGGCGACGCCATCGGCGAGTGACGCCGTCAGGCTTTCCGGCCTGATCTTTGGGTCGTCAGGCTGGACAGCCTGACCTACATGTCGGGACGTTTCCACTTAGTCATTGGGCACAAGACTCTTCCACCACGTGGGGTCCGGCTGCCAGTCCGCATGGAGATGGGCGGCGTGCGACTGTTCGAGGCGGGCCTTGAGAGCTTCGTTGCCCTTCTGGTGCTGCTTGGCCCAGGCCCGCGAACAGACAGAGCGAGGCCATGAGACGCAGTCTCACGGTCGAGCCTCCTTCGTTAAACGGCCGTCCAAGCCTTACTCCCCTCTCCCGTTGGACGGGAGAGGGGCAGGGGGTGAGGGCACTTGCCACCGAAATCCCGGCGTCATCCTCGAACGGCCGCGAACCTACGCGGCCCCTTAAGGGCCCGTGAAAGAGAAAACTTCTTGGATTTCTTTCGGGGTGGCACGCCCTGAAAGGGCGTGGCCGGTGCGCGAAGTCCAACTCGATGTCCACCACGCCCTTTCAGGGCGTGCCACCCAAAACTCGACAGCTTGTTCTTTCACAGACCTTAAGCAAGGGCCTCCCTGCAATACCGGACGCACTTGCCCACTTCTGCCACGGAGTCGGAGCCCGCGGGGATCTTGTACTCAAGCTCGATGTCGGCCGGAAACGTCCACTTCTCTTTCCGCATCAACCGGAGGACTTCCCTGATCGGCGTCTTCCCCTGGCCCCAGGGCAGGTTGCCGCCGTCGGCGGTCCGGTCCTTCAGGTGAAGGCTGACGATGCGGTCGTGGTACTTCTCAATTACCGGGATCGGCGACAGTCCCTTGCTGCCCGCGAAGTAGTGGCCGATGTCGAAGTTGAAGCCGATGTACTGGCCGTAGGCCAGGATCGGGTCGGTCTTCTCCATCACCGGGTAGTTGTTCGTGTGGTTGTGGAAGGCGACCCAGATCTTGTGCTTGTCGGCAAACGGCGCAAGCCTCTTGGCCAGTGCCTCGGAGCGTTCGGTGGTGATGCCCACGCAGCCGAGCGCCTTGGCGACCTGGAAGTTGAAGTCGATTTCCTCATCCGACTGGCCGAAGCCGATTTTGTGGATGTGGATGTTCACGCCCGCGTCGTTGTACATCTTGCGCAGCACCCGGCACTTGGCCAGTTGCGCTTCGCGCTGGGCGTCCGTGGGCATCGCAGAACTGCCTTTCCGGCCGCGGCCCCCTCCGCCCAAGCCGGCAAACGACTGGATCGGCCCGCCCATCAACTCCACTTCGCTGAGCCCGTTCTGGAGGAGTGCCTTGAGCGTCTCCTCCGCCGTATTGACACTGCCGCGGTAGCTGTAGGTGATGCACCCGATACGCACGCCGTGGAACACGGAATTGGGTTTGCCCGACGAGGCAGCGGCCACCGCGGGCGTCTCGCCTCCTAGTAGTCGCGTCGGCATCACGGCACACGCCGCAAGGGCCGCCGCTCCGCCGAGAAACGCGCGCCTGGAGGCCAATTCGTCGGTCACGGTTCTTGTTGTCATCACGGAACTCCTGAGGACTCGTGTCAAGTGGGCTAATAGAATGTCGATTTCACAAGAAGACGGGTCCACTTCCGGAAACACACGAACGTGGTGCTTCTGACCGTGGACGGCTTCCCACTTCGCCATTCTAAACAACCCCGCGTAGTTTTGGGAGGGCGAGGCTCCTCGTCATCCACGTCTGACAGGCGCGAGCACGATGCGGAACCCCCGGTAGCCGCCAGGGACCGATTTGCTCTGCTCGCGGGCACGGCAGGAACAGCCGTCGTGCCCCTGCCACCAGGCGCCGCCGCGGAGCGGGAAGAAGGGCTCGTCGGTCTTGGGCGCGACGAAGGGGTCGATCACGCGCACGGGAGGCTTTTCCGGAATGTCGCGCCAGGCGTCGAGGCACCACTCGGCCACGTTGCCGTGCATGTCGTAGAGTCCCCAGGCGCTTGCCTTCCCTTCGCCAACGTCGTGAGGTCGCCAGGCGCTGGTCTCAGCGGACCACAACCCGTCGGGCTCGACGCTGAAATCCTCCTTGCCGCCGGCCCGGCACGCGTATTCCCACTCCGCCTCGGTCGGCAAACGGTAGACGTAGCCCTGCGGCACGCGGCGGGCACGGGATTCCTGCCGGTTGAGGAGCATGCAGAACGTCGCCGCATCCTCGTAGCTCGCGGCGTCGACCGGCAGGAGCATCGAGCCGAACACGCGGCTCGGGTTCGTCGGCGCCAAGGTCATCCACTCCCCCTGGGTGATCTCGTAGCGGCCGATCCAGAATCCGTAGCTGAGCGTGACGTCGGTCGCCATTGCCTGGTCCTTGCCGGAAACGGTCCGGAACGAGCCGGCGGGGACCCATTGCATCGGCGTGCAGGTTGTGGCGACGACGAACGGCTTGGGAGCGGCGAGGGCCGGCTTGTCCTTGAGCCCCAGGTTCCGCTCGTGGAAGCGCAGGGCGGATTCTGCACGCTCGCTGCGGACGATCCCCGGCGGCATCGCCTGCTTGAGCCGATCGGCGTCGACCTGCGTCCAGGGGCGGAAACGGCACCGCGAGATCGCCACCGCCGTGTCGTCGCCGGTGTGAAAGCGGAAGAAGAGGTCGCACGGCCGGGCATTGGAACCCAGCACGCGGGTGTCGCCCTCAAAGAGCCTCTGGAGGTTCTCGTTCACATAGAACGTGAACTTGAGCGTCTGGCCGGGATCGTAGAGGCGCTCGCCGCCCCAGAAGAACCAGTTGCCGGAGTACCGGAACACCTTGCAGACGAACTTCTTCTTCTTGCCGTCCCAACTGAAGTTGACCTTGGCCCCTTGGTAGCCCTCTCCGTAGACGAGTTCCAACGAGCCTTGCGGCGCGGCAAAGCTCAGCTCGAATTCATGGACGTAGGACGAGATAGGGAGGGCCTCGTAGTCCACACGGCACTTCCCCTGGAATGCGGCGTAGCCTTCGTGCGGCGCGATCTTGCCGTTGAACTTCTTGGGCAGCATCGACGGGAGGCCGGCCAGGCCGCCCAGGGGCACCTCAAGCGGGCGATGCCCGCGCTCGGCGGGCCCGAAGTAAATGCGGTCGATCCGCTGCCGGACCCGGGCGAGGTCCGCTCCGGCCAGACGCGGCAGGGCGGCTTCGTAGTAGTGCCTGGCGGCTGCGTAGAGTGTGGTCTGGGCGGCGCTGTCGCGACGCCCCTTCTCGGCCAGGGCCCACCAGGCGTCGGCCAAGGCAACCTGGCCGAGGGTGTCGTGCATGTTCGTCGCAACCTGCCCGGCGGCTCGCGATAATGCCCCGGCGTTTCCCTTGGCCAACAAAGGCAAGCCCTTGTCCCAGTCCCCCTTGGCCAAGCAGAGGAACCGGCCTAGGGCGAGATTGGCCGCGGGGTCGTCGGGGTTGCCGGCGAGGGTCGCCGACGCGGCCCGGGCCTGACTCGCCAGCTCGACGCGCTCGTCGAGGCGCCCCCGCTTCTGATTGAGGAGCCGGCCCATCTCCGGACCGCACTTCTTCAATAGCGTGACCTCCAACTGGCGGACCAAGGGGGCCATGGCCTCGTAGCTCGCGTCGTCGGTCTCGACCTCGGCCTCGTTGAGGATCGAGTCGGCGGCCACGACGATCTCGGCCGGGGTCTTGGCCACGCGCAGCGTGCGGCTGAGCACGTCGGCCTTGCCCTGGGGGCCGGCCACGTCGAAACGCTTTGCCAACTCGTCGGCGGCCAGAAGGCCGAGGGTCGAGTCGCCCTGCTGCACGGCGAGATCGCGGGCCACGCGGAACATCACGTACTGCTCGGCGGGTTTGTCGTTGGCCTCCCGGGCCTTGACGATGAGGTGCGCGGCCAGCGCCCGGCGCGCGTGGGGCAGCTTGTTCTCGATCTCCTTCTTGAACAGCTCGCGGAGGGTCCGGAGGATCTCGGCCTGGGCGTCCTCGCCGGGGACCGGATGCCTCTTGTCGGCGGCCGGCGGCTTGACCGCCGCTTCTGCCGCGGCCGCCGGCGGATCGTTCGCTTCCGCCCCCTCGCCGGGACGGACAGGAGTTGCGAGGAGGAGCACGAAGAGCGCCGGCCAAAGGCCGGCCGCTACGCGGGCACTTGCGCTGTTCATTTCGTTACCGCCATCCCCTATCACTCCTCACTCCTCACTCCTTACTCCTCATTCATCATTCATCATTCCCCCCTCACCCCACCACGCCGTTGGTCACCCGGAGGAAGACCTCCTCGAGGCTCAACTCTTTCTCGGCAAAGGAGAGGACCCGTGCGCCTTGGGTCACGAGGCGCTGGAGCAGCTCGGCGAGTTGGCGATCGTCGGCTTCCAGTTCGACGGTCACCGCGCCGTCGTCGGTCTGGACCACGGTGAGGTTCGGCTCGCTGCGGAGAATCTCCAGGCCGGCCTCGATGGGGTCGAGCAGCCGGATCTCCAGAACCCGCTTCCGGCCGAGGCGGCGGTAGATCTCTTCGATCGGGCCGTGCAGCAGGAGCTTGCCCCGCTCGATAATCCCGACGGTCGTGCAGCTATCGGCCAGTTCGCTGAGGATGTGGCTGGAGATGAGGATCGTCTTGCCCGACTCGCGGAGTTCACGCAAGAGCGACTTCATTTCGACGCGGGCCCGGGGGTCGAGCCCGCTGGCCGGCTCATCGAGGATCAAGACGGGCGGGTCGTGGAGGAGGGTCTTCGCCAGGCAGAGACGCTGCTTCATTCCCCGCGAAAGTCCGCCCAGCGATGCGCTTCGTTTCAGCGAAAGCCCCACCCGCTCCAGGACGCCGCCGATCACTTTCGCGCGACGCTCCCGCGGGACCCGATACGCCTCCGCAAAGAACTCCAGGAACTGTCCGACGTTCATCCCCTCGTAGACGCCGAAAGCGTCGGGCATGTAGCCGATGGAGCGACGCACATCGAGCGGACGCCGGGTTACGCTGTAGCCGTTGACGGTTCCGTCGCCCCGGGTCGGGTTCAAGAGGGTCGCCAGGAAGCGGATCGTGGTGCTCTTGCCCGCCCCGTTGGGGCCGATGAATCCGAACGTCTCGCCGCGGTCGATGGTCAGATTCAACCGATCCACGGCGACCAGGCCGCCGTAGCGCTTGGTGAAATCCATCAGGTGGATCATGTTCGGAATGTACCAAGGCCGCACCTCGGCGGCAAGAGACGACCGCCGGTCGCATGGCGACCGGGTCGCACGGGCGCCCCGTGCCCGTGTGGCCCTGCCGCCCGCGGCGGTCCCCTGCCTCGCGCCTTGACGCGGGGGGGCGCCGCGGGTTCAAATACGGTCGTTGTGATCCGGCCGGCCGGTCCTTGGCCCCTTGCCTCTCCATCCTCCTGCGAGACGATACGATGAACGGAAAGAAGTCGAACAGTCGGTTGCACCGTCGGCAGTTTCTCGGGACGGCCACTGCGGCGGCCGCGTGTGCCGTGGTGCCGCGGCACGTTCTGGGCGGACCGAGGTTCGTCGCCCCGAGCGAGAAGGTCCATATCGCCATCGTCGGCGCCGGCGGCCAGGGGCGGACCAACGCCAAGAACCTCTTCTACGAAGAGGACGCGCAGATCATCGCCGTCTGCGACGTGGCGGAGACCACCGACCTGAGCAAGTTCTACTACGGCGGATCCGGCGGGCGCAAGCCGCTGAAGGCCCTGGTGGAAGAACACTACGCGAAGACCTCACCCAACTACCGCTGCGCCGAATACGTGGATTTCCGCGTCCTGCTGGAGAAGGAAAAGGCGGTCGACGCGATTCTCTGCGCCACGCCCGACCATGCCCACGCCGTGGTCTCGATCGCGGCGATGAAGGCGGGCAAGCACATCTATTGCGAAAAGCCGCTGACGCACAGCGTCTGGGAGGCCCGGCAGGTGGCCCGGGTGGCCAAGGAAACGGGCGTGGCCACGCAGATGGGCAACCAAGGGCATTCGGGCGAGGGCCCTCGGCTGACGTGCGAGTGGATCTGGGACGGGGCCATCGGCCCGGTGCGCGAGGTCCATGCGTGGAGCGACACGGGCAAGTGGGCCACCGGCCAGGGCCGGCCCCGCGAGACGCCGCCCGTCCCGCCCGGATGGAATTGGGACCTCTGGCTCGGGCCGCGGGAGCCCCGGCCCTACAGTCCGGCCTACGCTCCGTACAACTGGCGCGGCTGGTGGGCGTTCGGCACCGGGTCGATCGGCGACATGGCCTGCCACAACATCGACCCGGCCGTCTGGGCCCTGAAGCTCGAACACCCGACCCGCGTGGAAGCCACCTCCGCCGAAATCGACGACGAAGTGGCCTCGCCCTGCGGCGCGATCTACCGTTATCAGTTCGGACCGCGCGGCGATATGCCGCCCGTCACGTTGACCTGGTACGACGGCGGACTCCGCCCGGAGACCCCCAAGGGGATTGACCCCAAGGACCCCAAGCAGCGGCTCGGAGAAGGGGGCAACGGGATCCTGTTCCTCGGCGACAAGGGCATGATCACCTGCCCCGGCTGGGCGGGAATGCCCCGGCTGCTCCCGCTGTCGCTCCACCTCGAGTACAAGCGGCCTTCCAAGACCCTGCCGCGGACCAAGGGCCATCACGCCGACTGGGTCGCGGCGTGCAAAGGCGGCAAGCCCGCCAGCGGCAACTTTGAGTACAGCGCCCGGCTCACCGAAATCGTCCTGCTCGGCAATGTGGCCCTGCGCACCAAGAAGCCGCTCACGTGGGATGGGCCCGCCATGAAGGCCACCAACGCCCCGGAGGCGGATCGCTTTCTCAAGGAACAGTACCGCAAGGGCTGGGAAATCGGCTGACGCCGGCGCTCCCGGCGGCGGCGACAAGGCGGCGCCACGGCGCCCGACCGGGTCTCCGGAATGTCAGGCGGCCCGTTCCGCCACGACGAGCATCTCGAAATCGTCGGGCGTGAGGACGTGCTCGCGGCTGAACCGGCCGAGGCGGCAGCCGAAGATCTCGACCTGCGCGAACCCTGCGGTCTTGAGCAACCACCGCATTTCGGGCGGGGTGTGGTAGCGCTCGTCGGTCTGGACCGTCTGCGATCGCCCTGCATCGTCGGTGAACGTCAGCTCGGCGCGCTCGCGGAACGTCATCCAGTCGAAGGTCAGCTTGTCGGTCTTCGCGCCGGAGCCGCCCGAGTCAAGGAAATCCTTGACGGAGTGGAACAGGGGAAACAGGGCGTTGAGCGTCGTCAGGAGCAGCTTTCCGCCGGGACGCAACGCCGCCGCGGCGTGCCGCAGGATGGCGTGGTTCTTCTCGTCGGTCTCCATCAAGGGGAACGCCCCCTCGCAGAACATGAGGGCCGCGTCGAACTGCCCGACGAAGTGCGGCTCGGTCGCGTCGCGTCGCTGGAACTCCACGGTGACGCCGGCCGCGGCCGCCTTGTCGCGGGCACGGCGCAACTGGGCCTCGGAAAGGTCGACCCCCGTCACCGCGTAGCCCCGCCGGGCGAGTTCGATGGCGTGCCGCCCCGTTCCACAGGCGATGTCGAGGATTCGTTTCGACCGATCGGCCCCCAGTTCCCGCTCGACGAAATCCACTTCGCCCGACGTACCCTGGGTGAACGACTCCTTGTCGTAGGCCTCGCCGTAATTGGCGAAGAGCGTTTCGTACCAATGCGTCATGGCAGGACCTTCCACAAATGAAGCCCGACCAGGGGAAGGGAAAAGGAAAAAAACGAGTCTGTAGCATCATTACTGGGGAAAGACCTCACGCAAAGGCGCCAAGGCGCCAAGAATGACGGCGGAATAGGAGGGATGCTGGCCTCATGGCGATTGTTGAACGATTGTCTTCTGAAAATCCCGTTGCGCCTTGGCGCCTTTGCGTGAGATCCTCGGTCGGCACCCAGTAATGATGCTACAGACTCAAAAAAACTGGAAAATTGGAAAAGGCAAGGACCGGTGCGATGATCGCACAATTCTGGATGAAAACCCTCTCCTCTTCTTTCCCCCTTTTTCCCGCCTTTTCCTTTTCCCTTCTCGTCTTCCTGCAACTCCATACGGCTGAAGCGTCGCGCGGGGACTACTTCGTCTTGGGGCCCTTCTTGCCCGGTCCGGGGCGAGCCACCACGGCGTTCATTTCCTTGCGCCACTCCCACATGGCCTCCCATTGCGCCCGGTCGGCATCTTTGGGCTCGAAGCGGCTGGGGTCCACATCCTTGTAGAGCCGGCGGAACTTCGCCGGGTCGAAGTCGGGATTGGGCGTGTTGCCCTGCGCATGGACTTCCTTGCGCCAGGTCGCCAGGGCCGCGAGCATCCGGTTCACTCGCTCGGGCTGCGATTTGGCCAGGTCCTGCGCTTCGCAGATGTCCTTGCGGAGGTCGTAGAGTTCGACATTTTCTTCGTCGTAGTAATCGACCATCATCCAATCGCCGTCACGCACCGCGCCGCCGGGACGGCTGCCCTGGTTGGTGTAATGGGGGAAATGCCAGAAGAACTGCCGCGCCGGCGCCGGGCCGCGCCCGGTCAAGAGCGCCGCGTCGCTCACGCCGTCCAGGCCGGCGGGGACGGGCTGTCCGGCTAGGTCCAACAGCGTGGGGACCCAATCGGTGTTGACGATCGGCTCGTCCGTCACTTTCCCGGCGGGCACGCGGCCCGGCCATCGCACGATCAGCGGGATGCGCAGCCCGCCCTGGTAGACGAACCCCTTGCCGGCCCGGTAGGGCGTGTTGTGGGTGATTTTGGGGTGCGGCCCCTCGGGCACGTGCAGCCCGCCGTTGTCGGAGGTGAAGACGACGATCGTCTTGTCGGCCAGCTTGAGGGAATCGAGTTTGGCCATCAGCCGGCCCACGCTGTCGTCCAGGGTCTCGATGACCCCGGCGTAGATCGGCTCGAAGGCCCCGGCATTGTTGTCGATGCGGGGGCGTTGGGCGTCGTAGGGGATGTGGGGCGTGTTGTGGGCAAGGTAGACGAAGAAGGGGCCGTCGCGATGCGCTTCGATGAACGCCTCGGCGGCGGCGGTGAGGTCATATTCCCCCTTCCCGCCCTCGGTGGCCGACGGCTTCGTATTCGCCCTGCCGGGATGGTACAGGTCGAACCCATGCTCCTTGGGCCCGAACCCGCGACCGCCCACGTGCCACTTGCCGATGGCGGCCGTGGCGTAGCCGGCGTCCTTCAGGTAGTCGCAGATCATCTTCTCTTGGAGCGGGACCTGCATTTCGATTTCCGGGTGCAACACTTTCTGCGAGACGGCGTCGGGACGGCCGGGAAGATACGTGGTCAGGTGCAGCCGCGCCGGGGTCTTGCCGGTGAGGATCGCGGCCCGCGAGGCCGAGCAGATCGGCTGCGCACAGTACGCCGAGGTAAACCGCATCCCCTGCTCGGCCAGGCGGTCGAGGTTGGGCGTATGATGATCCTGGCGCCCGTAGCAGTGCAGGTCATGGATGCCCAGGTCGTCGCAGAGGATGAACAGGATATTGGGCTTGGAGGCCGTCTCCGCAGTCCGGCCGGTGGTCGCCACTGAGCTGAGTAGAACGAATGCGGCAAGGGAGCCGATCCAAAGCAATCGCTTCATCGTGGTGAGCCTTTGTGCATGAGGTCCGTGGAACCACCGCGAGGCCGTGGCGCAGCGCATGCACGGCCGGGCGGGGTCTCGATTGGGCACCCCTGACAGCATACCCTTGGGGCGTGCCGGAGGATAGATGGGCCCGGTCTCTTCCCGAGTGGGGCGATCCCATGGCTGAGGGCGCATTGAACGACGGCGCGCCCTTCGGACCCCGAACCAACGCGACGCAGAAGGGCTTTGCACAAGGAGGCGTCAAGGGCCGCCTGATCGATCACTTGGGTTGCGGCGGCGCCTCTTGCCGAGTAGCGGCAGCCTCGGGCTAGCGTCTCTTGTTTTTGAAGGTCGTCTCCGGGGGGTCA
>CAYSGY010000070.1:0-15958 GCA_964430315.1 uncultured Planctomycetaceae bacterium | reverse complement strand
CGCTCTGCGGCGCGAGCGGGACGGGACGCGGAGCGTCCCCGTCGCGCGTTCCCACGCGGAGCGTGGGAACGAGGTTGAGCTTACCCGAGGAAAGTCCAAAGCGGCGACGAGTCGCCGCACTCCAAGGGCCGGCCCCGGGAACGTTTTTGAAAAACCGAGAAAATGCCACCACAGAGGGGTATTGAAACCTCGCAGGTTGGTCGGCTAAATTGGTGGTCTGGTGCCGGGAGAGGTTGGAGACCGCGGGGGCCATCTCGATGATTGCAGCCCGCGTGCGTGCCCGGCGAGAAGTCCTGTTGAGTGTTCGTGGGTGAGGAGTCGTGTTGCCATGGCACAGGGTGTGATCAAGAAGATTGTGTCGGATCGTGGTTTCGGCTTCATTTCCGCGGAGCACGGAGACGTGTTCTTCCATTGTTCGACGGTCGTCGACTCGCGGTTCGACGACCTTCAGGTGGGCCAGGCCGTCGAGTACGAGTTGGAGCAGGGCGACGGGGCTAAGCGGGGCGGCAAAGGTCCCCGTGCGGCCACGGTCAAGGCCGGCTGAGCGGTGCTCGCCATGAGCAGCCCCCCGGCACGCCGGTGGCCGGCGATCGGCGCGGTGCTCTTCGCACTCGGATTCCCTGGGGTCTTCACGTGGGTCTACTTCGTAGCCCTGCGGGACTCGCTGGGCGCGATCCAGCAGGCGGCGTACGCGCTGGGCAAGACGATCCAGTTCGCGTTCCCGCTTTTCTGGGTCCTGGCCGTCCAGCGACGCCGTCCGGCGTGGCCGCGGGCTGTTTGCGCCGGACTCGGTTGGGGATTCGCGTTTGGGCTCCTCGTGTTCGCGGTCGGGGTGGCCGCGTACTTCGCGTGGCTCAAGCCCGCCGGAGTGTTGCAGGAAGCGGGCGGGGCGGTCCAGGCCAAGATCGCCGGCTTCGGCGTCCGGACCGTCCCGGCGTACCTGCTGCTCGGAGTGTTCTACTCCCTGATCCATTCGCTGCTGGAGGAGTATTACTGGCGCTGGTTTGTGTTCGGGCAGCTTCGCACCATGATCCCCTGGAAGGCGGCCGTCGGCGTGTCGAGCCTGGGATTCATGGCCCACCACGTCGTCCTCCTGGCCACGTACTTCGGCTGGTCCTCCCCCGCCGCGTATCTCTTTTCCTCTGCGGTGGCCGTGGGAGGTGCGTTCTGGGCGTGGCTCTATCAGCGGAGCCAATCGCTGCTGGGCCCGTGGCTAAGCCACCTGCTCATCGACGCCGCCATCTTCGCCGTGGGCTACGACCTCGTCCGCGCCATGTTCCACGCATGACGTAGCCCAGGCTTCCAGCCTGTCCCGTCAGGTAGCCCAGGCTTCCAGCCTGTCCCGTCAATACCACTGATAGACGTACTCGTCGAAACGGTCGAGGGCCACGGCCCGTTTCGTGGCACTGAGATACGGCTCCCACGCAGCACGCATGGACTGGAGCCGCTCCGAGAGAAGCCGGTCGGCGAATTGAAAAGCGGTCCAGTGGTGCTGGGACTCCTCCAGGGCCGATCGTTCGAGCTGAATGGCTCGCTCCGCCAGCATCGCGCGGATGCCTTCGCGGAGGATCTCGTTGTCGCTGTCCAGGAGGGGGGGTAAGGCGAGGATCCCTTCGGCGTCGATCGGGTGGACACTGATCTGCACCGACGGCGCCAAATCGCCGGCCAGGACCCGGCGCACGTTGTACGAGTGGACCAGCGCGTCGACCGGCGTGAGGGCGAACAGGTAGATCGCCACCGCCAGGGCCACAAGCTGCCGGCGCAAAAGCCAGACGAAGTCGCGGCTGCCGGCGATCTTCCAGATCACCAAGACCACTCCCGCCACGACGGCCGAGACGCCGAACACGGCCACAGAGCGCATCCGCGTCATCCCGTTGAAGGCGACGTAGATCCAGAGCCGGTTGTAGACCGTGGCCGCCAGCACCAGGTTCTCGGCCGACCAGATCCACGCCAGGCGTCGCAAACGCGGCAAGCGCGGGTCGCGCAAAACACGTCCCCGGAAGATCGCCGACAGGACGATCGTGGCCAGGGCCAGGCTGGCGGTAAGCCAGGCCGCCCCTTCGTGGGCGTATCCGGCGTAGTAGAACCCTTTGGGGAAGACGCGAAACCAGAGCGTCTTGAACTCGAACCCCAGGTAAACGGCAAAGAGCACGATGAGCGCCGCAAGCGTGTTGCGCAGGGCCGGATAGAGCGGCGATTCCGCCGGCGCGGAGGCCCCATCCCGGGCCGCGCCTTCGGCTGACGAGAATCGGGCGAGCACCGAACGCTCGACGACCGGACGCAACAGCCCGATGGTGATCCAGGCCGTGACGAGCCAGAGGATGACTTCCGTCCACGTCAGCGAGAGTTCCTTGATCCACTCGTTCAGCGAACGCATCGCCCGGCTCACCGCGTCGACCACGGAGGTGGCCAGATCGGGATTGGCCAGGACGAAGAGCGTGCTGAACAGAAGCAGCGCCGCCAGCGGCAGGAGGATGCTCAGCCAAGGGACCCGGACGGCCCTCGGACTGAGCTGACTCCCCGACGCCGCGTAATGCACGATCCCGGCGCCGCCTGCCGTGACGGTCTGAAGGGCATAGGCCGCGATGTCCAGCACGCAGAGCCGCCGGCCGGCAAGTGCCATGGCCGACGCAACCAACAAGACCAATCCCACCGCCACCTCGAGCGCGGAGCCCAGCCAGAGCATCCGGCCCGCGAGCAGCACGGTCATCCCCGCCACGATCCACCAGCCGCGCCCGAGCCGGCGGAACGGGCTGCCCAGGAACAGCAGACCCGGCGCGATCAGGAACAGGGCGGCGCAGCCCGCATACCCTTGCCCGCGATACACCGTCAGGTCCGACAGCACCACGAGCAACAGGACTGCGAGCAGTTCTCTCCACCGCAACGCCGGCGGTTCGGGGACGCCGGGCGTCTTCTTCTTCCTCAAAGCCCCTTCGATTTCCCGCCAAACCGGGGCAGCTTCCGCAGGAATCGGAGCAGAGCCCGCGGTCCCGGGTCCGGCCGCGGGCCCTTGGGGACTCGACCCGTCCGTATCCGGCCGCGTGCCATTTCCCGTATCGATGGCTGCGGGCGTTTCGTCAAGGTCGCCGGTCTTCGGAGGCGTGCCCGGCGGAAGAGGCGAAGGCGTCATGGAAGATTCCCTTTCGTCTCTCGAAGTCGTCGAGGGGGCGGGTCCGCCCTGCGTCGATGTCCGCTAACCCCTCGCGGATCGCCTCCAGGGAGGCCCGGTACTCGGCTTCGGAACCAACCCCCATCATCTCCCGGTAGGCCTGCATCGACATGACGACGTAGACGCTCTCGCCCCCTTCGACTTCCAGGAAGCCGCAGTGCTCGTCCACGGCGTGTCGCTGTTCGTCCGTCAGTCGCGTTGTCATAGCATAACCCCTACACAAGATCCGAGACGACGTCCATCATCTCAGAAGCCGCTCGGACAGGCAACCTCGCCCCGACATGCTCCAGCCACGGAAGGACGCCAATCCTCCCTTCTCACGGTTGGGCGGTCGTACCCTTCGATCACTTCTGCAACCGATACATCACAGACCACACCTCGTGCAGAGAATGCCCGTAGGCGGCTCCCGCCCTTCCTTGATGGCGGGCAACTTCCGACTTGAAGTTGTCGTACTCGGTTTCTTCGGCCAGTCCCGCCAGCACCTGCGACCAAGCCGACTTGGCAACGAAGATGCGAACCGCGTAGTCCGACCCGGCGAACTCCTGAATCTCGCACGGGCCGAGCTGATCGGGAAACCGCTTCTTCAGGGCTTCGAGGTGCGATCGGAGTCTCGCCCGGACCATGATGCGGTTGGGATCGACCCGATTGCCGTGCTCTCCACTCCCCTGCCGAGCGCAGACCGCACTGAAGAAACCGTGTTTCGTGAAGACCCACATTGGCCGTCGGCTCCCTGTCATCGGCTAGACGAAACCTTCCTCGACCAGGCGGCTCCCCTCGGAAGTAATCTCGTGCCGCTGCCCAGACCCATCGACAACGCGACACCAACTCTCGGAGACCAACCTTGCCTCGACGCCAGCCGACTCCAAGCGGTAGCGGAAGCCGCCATACATGCCTGGGACAGCGAACCACATTTCGGGTCTTTCCAATTCCAAGAGCGGTTCGAGTTCGGGTAGCCGCAAAGCATGCTCTACTACCAACCGCTCCGCTCGGCTCCGGATTACCTCATGGAAGTGGGACTGAATCCTCAAGAGCACGCCGATAGGGACCTGACGATTCAAGACCGGCTCCAGGCCTTCGCGCAGTTGACTATGCCCCTTTCGTTCAGCCACGTCAACAGGGCGCTCGCCGCGACTACTCTGGAGCGTCCGCCACGCGCCCATTTCGATCAACCGATGCACAACCTCAGGCGGCGCGCCCGCGTCGGCTGCTTGATGCAGTGGGGCAAAGAGCGATTTGCCGCCCGGGCGACAGGTGTTGACGAACTCCTTTTGTTCAGAAAGAAGTTCAAAGACGCGAGGCCAGTTGTACGCCCTGGCCGAATCTGCAAGTGCCGTGCGGGCGGTTGCCGCCCACTCGTTCAACGTTTCCATTCGTGTAATACCATCCCACACGATGTCCATCGGACGCCCTCTCTTGACGAACGATCAACATTAGACGCGGCGCATCGCGACGTCCGCTACGTGGCGCTGTTCGGGGGTATCCCATTCAAGGCCGTCGAACCTATCGCTTCCATGTGTACTTGATCGGGTTTGCCGCACCCTGCTTCCGGTACTGATCGGGAACTCGCTTGCCGATGTAGAGCTTCTTGATCTCTGCGGGTGCTTCCTCTCCGACAAAGCCGAAGCGACCCGGAACACCATCGCCGTCCGCGCGACCCGGGAAGTTCGCCGCTGTCGCCTCCAGCCAGCGGTTCGCGACGAAGGCCCCGACGATCAGCCCCTGCATGGTCGCGAGAATGACCTCTGCCTTCGCCGCCTTCCTCTTGTCGATCTTCCATGCGTACCGGGTGGCATCATAGAGAGATCGCCCAGTCGCACTCCTGTTCACGCTGATCAGTATCGCCTTGTGCCGGAACACGGCTGGCTCAGCACAGTAGCGGCGGATAATCTCCCTGGCGTGCATGGCCCCGAACTCGTTGCTTCCGGTCCCGCCGACGATGTTGGTCAGCCCTGGGTATGCGTCGATCAGGGCCGCCTCGACCTCGAAAGCGGTCTTTTCATCCATGCCGTGGCGGTGAATGACGTGGGCGACTTCGAAGCCCGCGAGTCGTATCTCCCGAATCAGCGTGAGCTTATTGTCATTCTCACCATAGTTGAGGGCGTGTTCGGCGCGGATGTGAGCGAACACACGGTTGCCCTTTCCCTTTCCCACGTAGAATGTCTCACCGTTGCGTGGGTCGATGAGCCTGTAGACATACGTCTTCAGCTTCTGTACCACATCTGGCGGAAACGACTCAGGCTCTCGACTCATTTCTCTGGCCTGCCGAAAAAAGGAGACGCAGATCCGTGACAGCGCGATCCCTGTTCGCTCTCTGCACGTCCATCAACAGCTTCGCCACAGGATGCAGGATTGTGGTGCGGGAGAGCCATGGTTGTCGGGATACGGCCATTTTGCTTGGCTTCGCCGCAGTGATTCTATCCTCTTTCGGGCGGTTCGCCAAGTGAATACAATGGGTATGCTTCCCCGCAGGCCGTGTGATGGGGTTACGCTATGCTCGCCAAACTGAAGACCTTCTCGCTTTTGGGCATCGAGGCCGTTCCGGTGGAGGTTGAGGTCGATGTCTCGCCGGCTGGCCTGCCCAAGACGATCCTGGTCGGTTTGCCAGAAGCCGCGGTGAAGGAGAGTACGCACCGGGTCGAGAGGGCGATGGTCAACTCGGGCTTCCAACGCCCGCAGAGCCGGGTGGTGATCAATCTGGCCCGGGCATGTTCCCATCTATCACCACGGAAAAAGATCGCGTTTCCCCGGTTGTCGGCACAATCTCCAGTTCAGTCACAGCCCTCGGCGCTCTTTCGACGAACGATCGGCCCGAGCGGTTCATTCGGCGTCTTGACCACTTGCTCCCAAGTTTAGCGGTGAGGCACCTGCGAGTGGTGCCCGAACATCGGGTGCCGGGAGCATACCGAAGAACACGTCACCGCGCGTGACCAATGTGTCAGGTTCGTCGCACTCAAAGACTTCATTGAGTATCAACCGACATCCTTGACGCGTCAGAGCGTCTATCGCAGTGACCTCCCAAGAGCGCTTGCACGGCCAAGCACGAAGGACGCGAGCAGTTGGTGCTGCAGTCCGGTGCTGCGAAAGCCTCTGCTCCAAACTCTCCGCGAAACCGAGTTTCAACCGCTTCGGATCAAGGTCGGGCACGAGTTGGATGGCATAGAAGACGCCAACATCGCAAACGGCGACCACGCTCGATGCGAGGAAACCTTTCTCCGCTCGCTGGGAGACAATCTCCTCGGCCTCAGCGGTCGTCACACAGAGTGTCAGTTGGCGTCCTGAATTGGGGGTGCGTCGCTTGTGGAAGGAATAGCCTAGCTTCAACACATATCGACGCGCATGGGAACGGTCCATACCCAAGCGCTGCGCGAGTTCCTTGATCGAGACGTAATTGTCGCTTGCCATATCATGCCTCAAGATGGCAAAGGACCCGCGGTCAGCGACGGCGGCGGCGTGCCGCCGCACATTGCGGATCGGCTGCGTCCGTCATGCGCCTGAGCACGCTGGTGTCCAAGAGGATCATTCGTCTTCCATGCGGCTGTAGAGTGCCTCACGCGAATAGTTCGCGCCGCCGGCATGGGCCGCAAACGGTTCCATCGAGGCGAAAAGCTCTTGCGGGGAGGCCTCCGTCAGGTCCGACGGCTCTTCGACAAAGACAATCGCCTCTCGGACTTCGCCGGGGATCCGTGCCACGCTTTCCGCGATTTCTCGCTTGGAGCCTCTCAGAATCTGGGCGCTCATCGTTTCACCCCTTTAGGCTTGGCATGCCCATTCTACCCTCTTTCGAGCGGTAGGGGAAGATGGTAGAATCCGACCTGTCACACGTCATCTTGCGCGCCCTCACACTAGCCCTCTCCCAAAGGGAGAGGGGATCGAGCCATGCTGGCCAAACTCAAAACCTTCTCGCTTTTGGGCATCGAGGCCCTGCCGGTGGAAGTCGAGGTCGATGTCTCGCCGGCTGGCCTGCCCAAGACGATCCTGGTCGGTTTGCCAGAAGCCGCGGTGAAGGAGAGTACGCACCGGGTCGAGAGGGCGATGGTCAACTCGGGCTTCGAGCGTCCGCAGAGTCGGGTGGTGATAAATCTGGCCCCGGCCGATCTGCCCAAGGAGGCCGCTTCGTTTGACTTGCCCATCGCCCTGGGGATCCTGGCAGGCAGCGGGCAGATTGCGTCGGAGTTGCTCGGGCAGTACGCGGTGGTCGGGGAGTTGGCCCTCGACGGCAGCACCCGGCCCGCCAAGGGCGCGCTCTCGATGGCCCTGGCGGCGGCCCAGCAGGAAGGACTCCGGGGTGTAATCGTACCGGCCGATAGCGCGTCGGAGGCGGCGGTGGTGGAGCGGGTCGAGGTGATCGCCGCGGCCAGCCTGAGTCAGGCCGTGGGCTTCCTCAGCGGCGACGTGGAGATCGAGCCGACCCCTTCACGCCTTCACGAGTTGTTTCGTCAGCTCTCCGCCTACGACGAGGATTTCGCCGACGTGCGGGGCCAGGAGATGGCCAAGCGAGCCATGGTCGTGGCCGCGGCCGGCGGACACAATCTCCTGATGGTTGGCCCGCCCGGCTCCGGAAAGACGATGCTCGCCAAACGCCTCCCCTCCATCCTGCCCGACCTGGAGCCGGAGGAGTCGATCGAGACCACGCGGATCTACAGCGCGCTCGGGCGATTGAAGCCAGGCCAGCCGCTCATGGCGGTCCGCCCGTTCCGCGCACCGCACCACACGATCAGCGATGCGGGGCTGGTGGGCGGGGGTTCCACGCCGGCCCCGGGCGAGATCAGCCTCGCGCACAACGGAGTCCTCTTCCTCGACGAGCTTCCCGAGTTCAACCGCCGCACCCTGGAAGTGCTGCGTCAGCCGCTGGAAGACGGCACGGTGACGATTGCCCGGGCCCTGGCGAGCACGACTTTCCCGGCGAACTTCATGCTCGTGGCCGCGCTCAATCCGTGCCCCTGTGGCTACCGCGGCGACCCGCGTCGGAGTTGCCACTGTACGCCGGCGCAGATCGAGCGATACATGTCGAAGATCAGCGGGCCGCTGGTGGACCGGATCGACATCCACATCGAGGTCCCGGCCGTGGCGTTCCGGGAACTTTCGGGCGACGGGCAGGGGACCAGTAGCGCCCAGATGCGCACCCAGGTCTCCGCAGCCCGGCAGACCCAGGCTGAACGTTTCCGCGGCACGAAGATCCGCTACAACGGCGACATGACCCACCGCATGGTCCGCCGTTGGTGCATGCTCGACGAGGAGGGACAGAACCTGCTCCGCGGGGCGATGACCGAGTTGGGCCTCTCGGCCCGCGCCCACGACAAAGTGCTCCGCACCGCGCGCACGATCGCCGATCTCGATTCCAGCGACACCATCCGGCCCTCGCATCTCAACGAGGCGATCCAGTACCGGATGCTCGACCGGAATCTGTGGACCTGAGAACGGAAAACGGGACAGGTCTAATACTTGGGCCCTGGGGAGATTCCGCGATTCGTGGGAGAACGGAAAACGAGGGGGGGAAGGGGGAGAAAGGGAGACAGGCGCGCTTCCTGGACGCTCGGGCATGGTACGTTTGGTCAAAGCAAGCCTCTTGTGCCTCCGGCACCCCGCGTTCAGCTTGCAGCCGACGCGGCGACCGTCGCAAACCTGCTTGATCGTCGTCCTTTCTTTCCGGTGTCGAAAGCCAGTCCGTCTGTCGCACCCTTTGCCGGCATGATGGAAGCTGCGAAGCGATCGCGAGATCATCGTCATGGCGAGAATCGCCAGCCGAAGATCAGCATTGCTGAGGCCAGGATGGCGAGGACCAGCGAGGGCAGTCGGCTCTTGTGGGTCGTCGCGTCGGCCAGCTTGCTCTCCCGTAGGGCGAAGTACGCCATCACGGCAAGCAATATCAGGCTTCCGGTAGAGATGACGGCTTTCGTGAGGAGCGGGCCGGGTTTGCTCATGGTTCCCGCCACGATGGCCTGGGCCGAGTGAATTCCCGAGTGATCTTCGCAGGCAAGGGGCAAGTATCCGGCCCACTGGGCCGATTTCGCCAATCCCTTTGCCATGTGACCTGCCGCCAAGACGACCGCCAGCGGCAACGCCAGTCGTCGCCACGATTCCCCCAGGCTGCTTGCTCCACGAAGCAGAAGCACGGGGACGGCCAACAGCGTCCACAGCAAGAGGGGAAACACGATGACCGCCCAAAGTCCTCGAACCCAGCCCACGTAGCCGGTGAGGCCGAGGATGGCTGCCACTTTCTCAGGAACCCAGAGGAACGCGGCCTGGGCCGACTTCCACTCACTGCACAACTCATAGCTGACGTAGCCGGACACGACGATCAGGAACAGCGTGACCGCCCAGGAGGCCCAAGGCTCCCGCAGATCGGCAATATGAAAAGGCCTCCGCAGGAAAAGCCCCATGTTCGAGGAGGGGCACGCCCTCACACATTGGAGGCACACCAGGCAATCGGTGTTGCTCTTGAGGGTCGCCGGATTCAAGAGGCTCGGGCAGCTTCGTGCATCCAGCAGATTGCGGTGATCGGGTCGCCGGCAATCCTTGGCAGTGCAACTGCCACAAGCATCCGCACCCGATGAACGAATCGCCACCACTCCTCCTCGGCCGTAAGTCGATAGCAGCAGCCCCACAGGGCAGAACCCTCGACAGAAGGCCCGATCCTTGAAGAAGAACCCGGTGACCGCCGCCAGCGCCAAGAGCGACCAGAGGAACACCGACGTGTAGGCGGGAACTCGGTGAAGTTCAATGCCTGCTACGAGCATCTGGATCAAGGCGTAGAACGCCACGATCAAGAAGCCCGAACGCAGCCAACGACCGAGCGTCCGCTGCTTCACGCCCAGCCAACGTCCGAGCCGCTCCGTGATGTTGGAAAGCAACTCCAACGGGCAGACGGCGCACCATACCCGGCCGAACACGACGGCCACCCAGACCATTCCAGGCCACCACAGGCCCCAGATGATCAAGCTGACCGGATTGGTCTGGGCAAACTGCTTGGGCTGAACTCCCTCGGGTGCGAACATCCGCCAGCCGAGAATCGCCAGTGCAACAAACAGTGCGAGATGGGCGGCCTGAAAGACGTAAGGGAACAGCGGCGACAGGGCAATGGCTCGTACCCAGCGGAATTGGAGCAAGTTGATGCCATGATTCGTCCGTGACGGCTCGGTCATAAACTCTCTCCTCGGGCGGCCCGCAGGGCGTCGCGATCCTCCAGCACCTCGGAAACCAGTTCCCGGAGTTTCTGGCGCGCGTCGTGCAGAAGTCTCCGCCCGGTCTTGGTAATTCGGTAGCTCCTCCTTCGCCTGCCTGCCACCACGGTGGTCGTGGCGGTCAGATGCCCGGCCGTTTCCAACTGGTGCAAAATGGGATAGAGCGTTCCGGGACTCAGTTTGTAGCCGTGCCGCGCAAGCTCTTCCATAATCTCCACCCCCCAGACAGGCTCCTTGGCGGCATGATAGAGGATGTGCATCCGCACGAAGCCCCCGAAGAAGTGTCGCAGAAGGTCGTCAGGCATTATATTGCACTCCGATATTGACTCTCGATATTTTAGGCCTACGATGAATTGGCCGCAAGGGGCAAGCGGGCCCCGTGGGTCGCAGTCGCAGATACGAAGGGAACGGAAGACGGGACACGTCGAACCCGGATTATTCATGGGGGTTTGGAGGTGGGATTGATTGAGGTGGCGTGGGCGGATGGCGGGATATTGTGGCGAGGAATCGAGTCCGATGGGGGCACCGCCCCCTTTCGTCCGCCACGGTCCGCCCTACGCAGCCAGGGCTCTTGACCGTTCCCTGCACTACCGACGTGAGAGACGGATCGTCGTCGCCAGCGGCGTCGCCGGTTCCACGGTGACTGGCTTCTCCAGCGTGATCCGCACGTCCTGGCCGTCGACCGCGAAGGTGCTCGGCACTGCTTGTCCCTGGGATTGCACGGCGACTTGGGCCGGCCTCGTGCCTTCGGGAATCTGGAAGAGCAGCGTCGTCACGCGGAGTTTTCCGGATCGGAGGTCGATCCGGGCGGTCTGGGATTCGGGGGTGCGGCGCTGGGCAAAGATCCCCCAGCCCTCGGCGGCCGTGAAGAAGCTGACGTGGTCTTCGGGCTTCCAGACGGGCCGGAAGCCGATCAGGCCGGCCGGGCCGTCGTACACAAACCCCTGGCACGCCAGGAGGAGCGACCAGACGCTCATGGCCCGGGCGTAATACTTGCCGCACTCGTCGTCGCCGAACGGGTTGCCGTTGAACCCGCCGTGGGCCACCCCGCGGCGCAGGCGTCCGTCGTAGCGGGTCCACACGCCCCGCGTCATACACAAACCTTCGCGCAGGAGGCCGGCCCGGACCATCGCGGCGGCCGCCGCGTATTCGAAGCCGGTCATCGCCTCATCGCCGTAGAGGATGCACTTGGCGGGGCGCGGGCCCTTGGGCCAGGTGATCATCTGGGTGGCGGGGTCGTCGTCGGCCACGAACTTGCGCGGAAGCTGCCTCAGCCCGTGCATATTGCCGCGGAAGTTGTGCTTGAAGAGGGCCTTCAGCGCGCTGTGCTCCTCTTCGAGCGGGTAGAGCCGGCCGAGGTCCAACTGGTCGGCCCACCACTGGCCCAGGAGCTGGTCGATCGAGCAGCCGGTCCCATAGTCCTCGCGCCCCTCGGGATCGGGGAGTTGGATGTAGTATTCGCCGTTGAAGAGCGTTTCGTTCTGGAGCGTGGAGCCCGAGGTGCGGATCGCGGCGTAGCGCCTGGCCGCCTGGGGATCGTTCTCCAGAGCGGCCATCTTCTCGGCGGCCGCCAGGGCGGCAAGGTACATCGTGCCGAGCCACGAGGTGCTCCCGCCCAGGGCCCCGTCGAGCGTATTCCACTGCGGCCCGGCCAGCACACCGTCTTCGTTCTTGTCCCAGGTGACGATGACGTACTCCATGGCCCGCTTGATCGCAGGCCAGTTGGCTTCCAGCCACCTGCGGTCCGGGCTCATCAGGTGTTCACGGTACGAGTTGAGCACCGCGCCGCACTGGCCGTCGCACGCCGGGAATTCTTTGAATTGCCGGTGCGGGATCGCCCCGTTGGCCGTCTGGTAGCGGAACTCCTGGGCCCGCATGAGCCGGGCAATCTCCGGAAACAGCCGGGCGTGGGCCTGGGCGTAGTGCCACACGTGGTTGCAGTTGCCCTGGCAGCAGCCGCCATCGAGGTTGCATCCCTCCCAAGCCCCGAAGTAGCCGTCCTTGCCCCAGAAGCAAGTCTGGCTGCGGAGCACGGCCACCTGCGAAGTGATCCTGTCGAGGAGCCAGTAGGGCAGGTTCGAGGCGTAGACGGAATCGTGGAAGAGCCGCGTCCGCTCCGTCAAGTCCCCGAGCCTCTGCTGGAGGTCGCGGGCCACGCCCAGGGCGCTCGGCCAGTGGCTGGCGTACCTGTTCCCCTCGCAGTTCCACCGGTCGGTGCCGTGCTTCACGTTGGGGAAGTACCAGGTGAGCACGAAGGGGACGGTGCGTTTCTGTCCGGGTCCGAGACGGAACGCGACCGTCAAGGCCCCGTCGATCGTCCGGCCTGCGGGCGTCGGACCCGAAGCGGCCGGGCCCTTCACGACGCCTCGGGAACCGAACTCCACGGCAAGCGATTCCAGGCTCTCCCACGCGGCGGTGCCGGCGGCGTCGGGCGTCATGGCGGCCAGGGCCATGTCGCCCCAGCCGGGCTTGGTCTTCGGCCCGGCCGAGGTCATCGAGAGGATCACCGCCTTGGGATCGCGCAGGACCTCATTCTTGTTCTCGCCGTAGCCGGCATAGGCCCGGTCCTGGATCGGGGCGTTGCCCAGATAGCCCACCGCGTTCTGCTGGGTCGCCAGGAAGCTGACCTCGACCAGCCGATCGGACGGATTCTCTGCGGTCAGGTTGAAGATCGCGCACGGGATCGACGAGTCCATCGTGGCCAGAGGCACGAGGGGATTGAACGCCTCCATGCTCACCTTGACCGGCAGGCCGGGGTCCTCGAACGTGTACCATGCGAGCGGATACTCCCCGCGGAAACTTAGTTCCCTCATGGCGGGAAACGGACCGACCGGCGCGGTCTGGAGCGCGCGGACCACGGCGGGCCCGTCCCCCGACTTCACGCGGACCGCGAAGAAACTGTTGGGCACGTCGGATTGCGTGTAGTTGTTGAAGATCTGCCAGATTTCCCGCTGGGCGCGGCCGTTGATCTGGATCGAGCCCGCGCCGATCCCGCCGAGCGTGAACCGGATCGCGCCCAGGTAGTCGCCGCGATAGACGGTCGGCTGACCGCGGCCCAGCAGGGCGGGGTCGGAGAGGAGTTCCGCACGGCGCAGCTCGCGTTGGGCGTCGAGCTCGGCGCGGCGTTTCCTCTCGCGCTCGGCCCGGGCCTTCTGGAGTCCCACGAGGTTCAGACGCCGGGCCTGCCAGCCCATGGCATCGACGTGGGCCGCGACCGTTGCCTCCGAGAGGGCCCGCCGGTAGATCGCCACTCCGGCCACGGACCCGGTGAGAATCTCGGCCCCGCGGGCCTGCGACGAGCCGATCGAGAGCGGCAGGCCCGTCCGATCGAAGCTGAAGTTCCCGGCCATCCCGGTCAGCACGGCGGGCACGCCGTCGACGTACAGGCGCATCTGGTCGGGCGTGCTGGTGAGGGCCACGTGATACCACTGCCCGCGCACCAGCGGTCCGTCGCCGACGACATACTGCATCACGGCCCGGCCGTTCCAAACCGCAAGGCACGAGTAATCGCCGAAAATGTGCAGGCTGAACCGCGTGAGCGCGTGGTCGCCGTCGCCCCGCTTGGCGACGATGCATGGATTGTAGCCGGGCCCGGACTTGAAGGTCGGGCGGAACCACAACTCCACCGTGGTCTGGCGGAGATCGAGTTCCGGCGTGTTGCCAAGGGTGAGGTAGCGTCCGCCTTCCAGCAAAATGGCCTTGCCGCCGCCGGGCCCCTCGCCGAACTGCGGCTCGCCGCCTTTGGCCTGCGGAACGATCGTCCCCTTGGCCGGCTGGAGCGTGCCCTCCAGGGGCCAGGAGGCCACGAGGTCCGGCTCGGCGGCAATCCGCTTCGCGTACGCGGCCGCGCCGGTTTCCTCGCCCAACGTCGAGCCGGGCCCTGCGGCCAACAACCATGCAGTACAACCTGCGGCCACGGCGCAAGCGATGCGACGATGCAGTGTCATGGCGGTCTCCCCTGGATCACTTTCCTATACGGTTTCATTCTTTCACAAGGAGAGTGTAGGGTGGGACAAGCGGAGCGCCGGCCCACCAAGACCGATCGAGGCTCTTCGGCATATGTGGGACAGCCGCCCTCGGCTGTCCGCGATTCCGCACAGCCGAGGGCGGCTGTGCCACAAGCCCACCGGGAGTCTCGATCGGGCTCACGGCGTTTCCCCGAGCACGGCCAGTACGCCGCGCACGTAGCCGACCGATTCGGCCAGTCCGGCCAACGGGTCCTTTTCGTCCTTCTCGTGCTCGAACGAGACGATGCCGCAATACTTGATCTTCAACAGGGCCCGGAGGAACCCCGGGATGTCGATCACCCCGCGGCCGACCTCCACGGTCTGCCCCTTGGGGTCCGCGGCGGAGACGTCCTTGATGTGGACGTCCAAGAGCCGGTCCGCGTACTTGAGGGCCGACTCGATCGGGTCGGCGCCGATTCGCAGCGTGTGCCCGATGTCCATGCAGATCCCGATCCGCTTGTCCAGGCCCTGGACCTTCTCGTAGATGCTCTGGGGTGTCGGATAAATCTTGTCGCCCGGGCCGTGGTTGTGGATCGCCACCTGAATGTCGTCCTGGCGGACTTTCTTATCGACCAGCGGAAGCAATTCGGGCTTGGGCGAGGCGACGATGGTCTTCATACCGGCCGCCTTGGCGTAGTCGAAGGCCTGATCGACGTCGGCCGGCTTGCCCATCGACACCACGCCGCAGCCGTAGAGCACCAGCCCGGCGGCCTTGACCTTGGCTACGGCCGCGGCGATCTCCTCCGGCTTGGCGTCCAGCGGCAGGTGGAACGACTTGAGACAGAGGTACTTCAGCCCGACCCGCTGGGTCATGGCCAGCGTCTGGTCGAGCGTGAACTTCCGGAGCGTATAGGATGCCAGGCCGAGTTCCAACGGCGGCCTGGCCGCAGGCTTCCGCGTGCCCGCCTTCGCCGGGCCCGGCTCCTGGGCGGCAGCCCCACGCCCGGCTGCCAGTGCGGCGACGGCCATCCCTGCCGTTGCCAGGAAGTCTCGCCTTCCGGATCGTATCCCCTCGAATATCCCAACCTCTCGCGTCATGATGAAACCCTCCGGTCGCTGGAATCTACCCGAGAGAAAGCCTACTCCAAGCGATCGGCGAAAAGCAAGAGGCGAGGACAAGGCATCGCAGGAGGAGCTTGACAATGCCCGGCACCGGCACTATGAAGGGACGCGGGCTCCGCAGCATCGAAACTCGGTTTCACAATCCCGGGGATCATTGCATCATGAAGGCAACGGCACTGGCTCTTGTAGGATTCGCGATCGCGGTTCTCTCGCCGATTTGCGCGGCCCAGGCGCCCGGGGCGAAAGAGCTTCGGTTTGTGTTCATCACCTGTTGCCGCGACGAGGCTTTTTTTGGGCCGGTGAAGAAGGGGATGGCCGATGCGGACCGGGCGATGAATGTCCGCTGCGAGTTCACCGGGACCGAGGGGGTCGATCTGAAGGCCCAAGCCGCCATGGTCCGCAAGGCCGTGGCCGACGGCTGCGACGGGATCGCCTTGAACATCATCGACCCCGCGGCCTTCGACGACGTGATAGCCGAGGCGATGCGCAAGGGAGTGCCCGTGGTGGCCTTCAACGTCGACGATCCCACGACGCCCAAC
>CAYSGY010000069.1:0-16115 GCA_964430315.1 uncultured Planctomycetaceae bacterium | reverse complement strand
GAAATGCCATGCACAGCCGAGGGCGGCTGTGCCACATGGGATCATCGCTTCATCCTTCAGAGCATGCTAGACGGATCGCTAGGTCATTTACGGAGAATCGCACTACTTCTTGGCCGGTTCCGATTTGGCTGGCGCCGTCGGCGTGTTCTTCGGCGGCTCGGCCTTCGTTTCGCCTGCCTTGGTCGCTTGCGTCTTCGCCGCTTCCGCCTTGGGCGGCTCCGTCTTGCCGGATTCGTTCTTGGCCGAGTCGTCCGATTCCTTCGGGCCCTTGACCTTCAAGTCGTCCAGGTTCAGGAGTTTCGAGAACTCGGAGGGGCTGGCGTCGTCGGGCAGGCTGCTGGAATCGAAGGGGAGCTTAGCCCCGGCCTCGGGTTCCTTGGAAACGGGCCGTCTCGGCGAATAGGCGGCGAACTTGTCGTAGAAGACCTTGAACTCCTGCGACTGGAGCCGCTTGAGCTGCTCGCCGGCCATGGGGGCATAGGTTCCGTTGGGCCACTCCTTAACCACCTGCTCGTAGTCGGCGATCGCCTTGGGCAACTCGCCCTCCCCCTGCCGGCTCCCGCTGAGGGCCTCGTAGGCCCGGGCCCGCCCGAAGAGGGCCCGTTCGCGAAGCTGCGGCTCCCGGGCCTGGTCGATCACCGCTCCATAGTCTTCGATGGCCCTACGCAACTCCTGACCAGCACTGACTTTATCGACGAAGAGCTGCATGCAGGCGGTTGCCAGGCGTGCGTCGGCAGCGACCGCCAGAGACCAGTGGGCGACCGAGGTCCCGGGGTGGTCCTCGGCAATGCGTTCCAGCTCCGCGAAATTGTCGTTGGACAGCGCGGCGTAGTAGGCCTCCCAAGCCGACGCGGAGGCCCGCTCCGCGAACCGGGGCCAGAGAACTGCCGCCACAATCACGACGACCAAGACCACCAGTCCGGTAAGGATTGCCCTGGAGTAGGGCTTGATTTCCGCGATCGTCTGGCCGATCCAGTCTGCCAGGATATTGGTTTCCAGCTTGTGGCGTTGTTCAGCCTTCATGTCTCAACAAACCTCCCTCGAAGCAGGACGGCGAAGACGTCCGCCCGCCCCGGCATGGTAACCACGACCTCAGTCAAGCCGTGCAATATAGGGGGGCGGAACCCGGGCCGTCAAGCCGGAGATGGGGAGAGGGGGAGACGGGGAGACGCGGAGACGGGGAGACGCGGAGTCAGGGAAGGGAGAACCGGGGACAGTCGCGAACCCACAGGAATTCACCCTCCCTCTCTCCCCCTTTCCCTCTCTCCCCCTTTCCCCCTCTCCGCGTCTCCGCGTCCGCGTCTCCCCCTCTCCCCTTTCCGCTCCGGGGCCGGTGCTCTACGATCACGTGTCTTCCTCCACACCTGAACAGACCCGCTGACGTGGGGGCTACCGTAGTCCCCATGGTGTCGCCCATGGACTTGAATCCCGCCCAAATGGAAGCCGTCATGACCCTTTCGGGCCCGTTGCTGGTCCTGGCGGGGGCGGGTACGGGCAAGACTCGGGTGGTCACCTTCCGTGTTGCCGAGTTGATCCGCCGCGGCACGCGACCGGACCGCATCCTCGGGGTGACGTTCACCAACAAAGCAGCGGAGGAGATGAAAGAGCGGGTCGCGGCGCGGATCGGCAAGAGCCTCAAGGCCAAACCGGAGATCTCGACCTTCCATTCGCTTTGCGTTCGGATCCTGCGCCGGCATGCCCGGCGATTGGGGTATCCGGCGGCGTTTGCGATCTACGACCGCGGCGATCAGGAGAGCGTGGCCCGGTCGGCGCTGCGGGAGATTCGCGTGGCCGAGGGGACGCTTCGGCCCGGCGACCTGTTGGCGCGGATCGGCCGCTGGAAGACACTTTCCGTCGGGCCCGACGCCGCGGCCGCGACCGCCGAGACCGACAAGGACCACCTGGCGGCGGCGGCGTATCGGCGTTACCAGCGGGCGTTGAAGGCGGCCGGGGCCTTCGATTTCGACGACCTTCTCATGGCCGCGGAGCAGATCTTCGAGCGGTTTCCGGACGTCCGCCGCGAGGAGGCCGGCCGCTTCGACCACCTGTTGATCGACGAGTACCAGGACACCAACGCCAGCCAGTACCGGATCGTCAAGGCCCTGGCGGCCGGACATCGCAACCTGTGTGTGGTGGGCGACGACGACCAGTCGATCTACGGCTGGCGGGGCGCCGAGGTGGCCCATATCCTCCGCTTTGCCCACGACTGGCCGGACGCCAAGACCGTGCGCCTGGAAATGAACTACCGCTCCACACGGGAGATCCTAGGCTGGGCGAATCGCCTGATCGCCTTCAACCGCCTCCGTCATCCGAAGATGCTCCGCGCCACGGCCCAGGGCGAGGCCCCCCGCATCCTCCAACTCCCCGACGAGGAGACCGAGGCCAAGACCGTGGTCGAGGAGATCGAGGCCCGCATCCGCACCGCCAAGCGGCGGCCGCGCGACTTCGCGATCCTCTTCCGCACGAACGAGCAGCCCCGGGCCTTCGAGCAGCAGTTGCGGCGATTGAAGGTCCCTTATGTGCTGGTCGGCGGCATGTCGTTCTTCGACCGCAAGGAGGTTCGCGACGTGCTGGCCTACGCCAAGCTCGTGGTCAATCCCCGCGACGAGGTCTCGCTCTTGCGGATCATCAACACCCCGCCCCGCGGCATCGGGCAGACGGCGATCACGCGGCTCATGGAGAAGGCAGTGGCCGCAGGCAAGCCGCTTTGGGACCTCCTGGGCGACACCGCCTCGGGGGCCGGGACGCCGGCACCGCTCGCCCGGGCCGTCGGGCAGTTCCGGCAGATGATCCAGGGCTATCATGCACAGGCCAAGGGGCACTCGCCGCTTGGAGTTCTCAAGGGCCTGATCGCCGACATCCACTACCACGACGAACTGTGCCGCCGCTACGACAACCCCAACGAGCAGCAGGCCCGCTGGGCGAGCGTGGAGGAAATCGTCAACGCCCTGGGGAGTTACTGCGCGCGGACGACCCAGCCCACGCTTTCCGGGTTTCTCCACGAAGTGATGCTCAACGAGTTCGATGGCGGCAACGACAAAGAGTCGAAGCTCCAGCGCGACGCCGTGGCCCTGATGACCCTTCACGCGGCCAAGGGGCTCGAATTCCCCGAGGTCTACATGGTCGGCATGGAGGAAGGACTGCTGCCGCACCAGCGATCGGTCGACGCGCAGGGGGCGGCGATCGACGAAGAACGCCGGCTCTGCTACGTGGGCGTGACGCGGGCCAAACGGCGTTTGACGTTGACGTTGTCCCTCGGCCGCCAGAAATGGGGCAAGGCCCGGCCCACCATCCCCAGCCGATTCCTCTACGAGTTGACCGGCCAGGCCGACAACCCGAACTACGCAGCCGCTGTGGCGGGGAAGCCGCGAGCGTCGACCGCAGGCCGGAGGCCGCCAGCCCGGCGGTGACCGGCCCCGCGGCAACCGGCCGTGGCTTGGGGAGTTGAGGCATCGCCAGCCGCTTGTCTCGCAGGCGGCGAATTCCCGGCGGGCGATTGACACGGCCGGATCGGGCGGCGACACTCGTCTTCGTTGCGCCCGGATGAGGTCGCGTGATCGTGGGATGCTGGCAGCAGGCCGGGAGGGCGAAGCTCCTGCCGAGCCGTGTTCTCCAGGGCATACGCTGTCGCGTTCACGGCTCGGCAGGAGCCTCGCCCTCCCGGAATCACGTGAGCCCGTTCGGCGCGCCGGCCATGGCGGGAGTCCCACCCTCGACGCAGGAGACCCACCGATGTCACCTCCGACGCGAGCCAACAGCAAGATCCATGTGGGCCTGATCGGCTGCGGCGGCATGGGCGCGGCCAATCTCGCCGCCGCCGCCTCGCACCCCGACTGCGTGGTGACGGGAATCTGCGACGTCTGGAAGTCGCGATGCGATGCCCTTCTGGAAAAGTACAAGACGACGGCCAAGCCGTACCACGACTACCGCGAGATGCTCGCCCAGAAGGACCTCGACGGCGTGATCATCGCCACGCCGCCGCACTGGCACGCCCTCGTGGCCGTCCACGCCGCCGAAGCAGGCAAGGATTTCTACTTGCAGAAGCCGATGACGATCCATCTGGCCGAGGCCCTGGTCGTCAAGCGGGCGGCCGAGAAGCACGGACGGATTACCCAGATCGGGACGCAGATCCACGCCGGGGCCAACTATCGCCGGGTGGTCGAGTGGGTGCGATCGGGGGCGCTGGGCCCGATCCCCGTGGTGCGTACCTTCCTGGCCGCCAACCAGGGCGTCACGGGCATCGGCAACGCCCCCTTCGGCGACCCGCCCAAGGACCTCGACTGGGACTTCTGGGTCGGCCCGGCCCACATGGGTCCCTGCCATCCCAAGATCATCGAGTCGGCCGGCCCCAACTGTTCTTTCCTGGAGTTCAGCGGCGGCTACACGCCCGGCATGGCGCCCCACATCATCGACCTGCCCTACTGGGCCCTCGAGCTTGGCTTCCCGCTCCTGACCAGCGCCAGCGGCGGTCGCTACGTCGTGCGCGACGCGGGCGACGCCTACGACACCCAGCAGGTCCTCTGGCAGTATCCCAATCTGGTGATGACCTGGATGCTCTCCCTGGTAAACGGCTACAGCTTCGACTTCCAGAAGGAAGGGATGTCGCGGGGGTTGGGCGTTTACTTCCACGGGGTCAACGGGACGCTCTACGCGAACTACGGCGAGCATCGGATCGTGGCCGAGGGCGACCGCATGAAGGCGTTTTCCAAGCCCAAGGAGTCGATCCCTCCCTCTCCCGGACACGAGAAAGAATGGATCGACTCGATCAAGAGCCGGAAGCAGCCCAGTTGCCACGTCGGCTATCACTACAAGATCGACGCGGCAATCGGGCTGGCCAACATCGCCTACAAGCTCGGCCGCTCGGTGCGATTCGACCCGGCCGCCGAGAAGATCGTGGGTGACGAGGAGGCGGCCCGGCTGGCCAAGCCGCAATACCGCGAGCCGTGGAGATTTCCCGAGCAGTATCTCTGAGAGATGAGAGATGAAGGATGAGAGAGGAGGCGGACGGCCCACGATCGCTCCCCTCTCCCGCAAGCGGGAGAGGGGCGGGGGGGTGAGGGCGTTTGGCACCGAAACCACGGGGTTTTTGTCAAGCGGCCGCTAACGAAAAGGGAAGGGGAATCGCCGTCTCTGCTCATCCCTTAGCATCAGCCAGAGAACAACTGTCGGGATTGGGAGACAGGCTCTCGCGACGGAAAGCGTCGCACTGCGCAGGGACGCCGCCACGACGGTTTCCATGCCGACCCTCGGCTGCGCCGAGTGACGGCATGCCACCCAAGCTGCCGAGAACGCCAGCTATTCTCTGCCCGATCCTTATCCCTCATCCCGCATCCTACAGCCGGTGCATCGAGATCCACTGGATCTGCCAGTTCGCCGTGAGGAAGACGAGGACGCCCCAGATCCATGCCGGCAACGGTTCCTCCGGCAGCGGAGAGAAGAGGCGTTGGCAGTGCGGGCAGAAGTTCGGCCCCTCCCGGTTTTTCGCTTGCTTCACCGTCGCGGAACAGTGCGGACACGAGTAACGCACAATGCACCTCCATGCTCCCTTGGAGCCTGCACGGTCCGAGGAGACCGCGTACCGAAAAGGTAAACGAGACGCGCTTCGATTCCGCCGATCGCGGACGACCGACAAGGCCCCAAAAGAGAGTCCAGGCCGGACGCTCTATTACAAGTCTAGCATACCCCCGGCCGAGTTTCGGAAAAGGACTCGCCAGGAAGGTGATGGGCAATGCCTGTATTCTCCCGTTGAAGGGGGGACGCGAAACAGTGGTTACAGCCAATCCTCAATCGAGGCGAACACCATCTGCGGCCCGGCGGTCCTGCGTGGAGCCAGGGCTGCATGGAGGGCGGCAGCGAGCGTCGTGGAGTTCAACGAGGCCGTGCCGCTGAGGGGGCGTGCGAGCGTCGAGGTTCCGTCGGTCGCGCTGGCCGCCGGCACGTTCACGGTGAACGTCCCCAGCTTTCCGGACTTCACGGAGTTGCCGCCGATGTCCTTCACCTGCTTGGATTGCATCGAGATGGTATACACGCCGTTATTGGCCGACCCCCACGCCTCGCCCTTGGGTGTGATCTGGTAGGTGGCCGTGCGGGGCGTCCCGTCGGAGTTGGTGTCGACGCTCACCAACGTGGCCAACTGGCGGTAGGCGCGGCGACCGGTCACCTTGACGTCGAAGTTGTCCAGGGTCGCGACACTCACCGCGAGGTTATCGGTGTAGGTCACGGTGAAGGTGTACGTCTCGCCGCCGGCCGTGGAGACATCGGGGGCGTCTGTGAGGACCGCGGTCGGGGCGGCGGTGTCCACGGTGAACGTCCCCAACACTCCTGACGGCACCGCATGGCCAACGGTATCGGTCGCCTCGTCTGCTTGCAGCGTCACGGTGTAGACGCCGTTGTTTGCCGCGCTCCACTTCCCATCGGGGGGCGTGATCTTGTAAGTCGCCTTCCGCGGCGTGCCGTCCTTCCTGCTGCTTACCTTGGTCAGAGTGGCCGACTGGAGGAAGCCGTCGGGGCCCGTCACCACGAGATCGGTACTACCCAGCGTGGAGACATCCACCGCAACGTTGTCGGTGTAGGTGACGGTGAAGGTGTACGACTTACCGCCGTTCTTGGTGACATTGGATGCCTTCATCGCTGCGGTCGGTACCTCGGTATCTACCGTGAATGTACCCAACTTGCCCGACTTCACGGCATTGCCGCTGGGGTCCTTGACCGCCTTGGACTGCATCCAGACCGTGTAGACGCTGTTGTTCTCTGGGCTCCAAGTCCCGCCGGAAGGCGTGATCTGGTAGGTGGCCGCGCGGGGCGTGCCGTTGCCCTCGGGTGTGACGCTCACGAAGCTCGCGGCCTGTTTGAAGCCGTTCGGCCCCTTAACCAGGATATCGGCGTCGTCCAGCGTGGCAACGTCCACCTCGACATTGTCCGTGTAGGCCGCCGTGAACGTATACGTGCTTCCGCCCGCGACGGTGACATTGGGAGCGGTCAGGTCGGCGGTTGGTTTGGTCCTGTCTGCCTTGGCCTTCACGGTGAACGTGCCCAGGGAGCCCGCCGCCACCGGATTGCCGGCGGTATCGGTCACCTCGTCGGACTGCACGGAGACGGTGTAGGCGCCGTTATCTTTCGAGTCCCACATCCCGCCAGGCGGCGTGATTTGGTAGGTTGCGGTGCGCGGCGTCCCGTCCGAGTCCGTGTCCACGCCGACGAACGTGGCCGGCTGGCTGAAGTCCTTGGGCCCGGTCACCAGAAGGTCCGTGTTTCCCAACGAGGAGACATCCACGGCGATGTTGTCGCTATACGTCACCGTGAACGTGTAGGAGGTGCTTCCCCCAACGGCAGCGTTGGGAGGATCGAGCGCGGCAGTCGGCGTGTCGATATCCATGGTGAACGTGCCCAACGAGCCCGCCGCCACGGCATTGCCGTTGGTATCGGTGACCTGGTTGAACTGCACGGCCACCGAATAGACGCCGGTGTCCGCGGCATCCCACGCCCCGCCGGGCGGCGTGATCCGGTAGGTGGCGGTGCGCGACGTTCCGTTCGAATTCGTATCCACGCTCAGCAACGTGGCTGCCTGGTCGAAGCCGTTGGGGCCGGTCACCCGGACGTCTGCATTGTCCAGGGTTGCGACGTAGACCGCCTTGTCGTCGGTGTACGCAACCGTGAAGGTGTACGACGTCCCCCCCTCGACGGCCACGTGGGGAGCATCCAAGGACGCCGTGGGGGGCGTGAACTCGACCGAAGCGCGAAAGACGTCGGCGCTCCCGTTGGTATCGTCCGCGATCAGGTCGCTCGCCAAGCTCCAGAACGCCACGTACTTACCGTCGCTACTGATGCTCGGGGTGCCGGAGGTGTCGTTGGCCTCGTTTCCGGAGAGGTCCGTATTGAGCACGACCACGGCGCCGGTCTGGAGGTCCTTGACGAAGATGTCGATCCACGTCCCGGGGTTGCGAGCGACGAGGTTGGAGGCGTCGCTGGCAAACGCCACGTAGCGTCCGTCGAAACTGAGGCTTGGGGTACCGTAGGCGTCGTTGTTGGAGTGGTTGCCGGCGGCATCCGTGTCCGCCATGACTATGTCGCCGGTCTGCCAGTTCTTCACATAGACGTTCCACGAGTTGTTCGTGTCGCCCGACACCAGGTTGTCCGCGTCGCTGCGAAACGCCACGTACTGTCCGTCAGCGCTGACGTTTGGCGAATAGGAGTTGCCCCCGATGGCCTGGTTTCCGGAGCTGCTCGTACTGGCCCGGGTGATGGCGCCGGACTGGAGGTCCTTCACGAAGATATCGCGCTCCTCATTGGTGTCGTCCGCGACCAAGTTGTCGGCGCGGCTGACGAAGGCCACGTAGTGGCCATCGTTGCTGAGACTCGCGGAGCCGCAGCCGTCATTCGCTTGATTTCCGGAGTTGTCTGTTCCGGCCAAGGTGCGCTCGCCCGTTTGGAGGTTGACGACGAAGATGTCCCCCGCCTTGTTCGTGTCGCCCTCGACCAGGTTGTTGGCGTCGCTCTCGAAGGCCGCGTATCGCCCGTCGCTGCTGATGCAACAGGTGCCGGAGCTGTGCCGATCCAATCGTCCTTCGAGGTCCCGATCGAGCACGGAGAGGTCGCCCGTCACGAGGTCTTTCAGGTAAACGTGGGCCCGCGAGCCGGTGTCGCCGAACCCGAAGTTCGTGGCACTGCTCTCGAACACCACGTACCGGCCGTCGCCGCTGATGCTCGGCTCGCTCGACTTCTTGTCGCCTTGGACTCCGGTGCTCGTCACGCTGACCAGGGTGACGGTTCCCGTCTGGAGGTCCTTGACGAAGACGTCGGTCTGCCCGTTGGCATCGTTCTCGACGAGGTTGGTGGAGCCGCTCGTGAAGGCAACGTACCGCCCGTCGGTGCTTATGACTGCCGGGTTGTAGGCTGTGTCGCCGGTGTGTCCGGTGGTGCCGCCGGCGTTTCCGATTTCGCCCGAGGCGGCCGCGGAGACCAGGTCGATGCTGAGCAAGTGGCGATGCTCGAGCATCTCCAATCGCAACGCTCTCCGCCCCTGTCGTCGAACCACACGCCCGATTGGGCGATCGAGCCGAGAATGCCTGATCCTCCCGAGGCCGCTCATCACGTTTAAGAACCACATGGCTTGAACCTCCGGGACGAGGATTCCTCCGAGAAGACATCTGAACTCCGCGCGTGTCGTCGGGCCGAGGACCCTCTCTCACGCTACACTCGTCCAACTCCCCTTTCAAGCGGCCAGATGGGGCATAGAGGGATGGTTATCGGTGCATTTGCCTCTAACCCGAGGGACGGGCCTTTCACGCAGGCACTTGCAGCCGTTGAAGACCCGTAGGCATTACAATCGGGCACGATCTGCAGGGTTGCACCGAAGCCTCGGGCAGAGAGGAACGGGATCGTGCGGCCTTGGAACGAAGCGAGGCGGCGAATGTACGAGACCCGTCAGTCTGCAGGGTGCGTGCTCCGCACGCACGCGAACGGCGAGAGTGCTCTCGAAGGTCGTTGCCGACCGCTGGCCCCCGGTCCCCAATCCCTGGTCGCTCATCGATCCCCGACCGGCTCGCCGCCTTGGCGCGTTCCGAGGGCCCTCCAGATGGCCAGGTCAACCGTGTTGCTGACCGTCCGCGACGATCCGTCCATGAGGATCGCGTTGACCACGCCGGGATGATAGCTTCGCGCGGTGACGGCGGCGTAGGTCGGCTGCGTGGCACTTCGACCCTCTTGCTGGGAGTTGTAGTCGACGTCGTAGGTTCGTCCGTCGGTGTGCTGGTAGGCCACGAGCGTATTCGGCGTGAAGACGGTGGTGATGCCGCTGTGGTGCACGCGGCCGTCGCCCCACTCGGTGTGCCCGGTGTTGTCGTTGGTGTTGGGCCCGAGCTTGAACTGGGCCCCGCTCGCAAAGGCCGCCAGGGCCGCGGGCGACGAGGGGACCGTCGGGCCCGGATCGGCGGTGTTGCGGAAGTACGCGGCAAAGGTCTTCACCTCGGCAGCGCCCAAGGTGTTGCTCAGCCCGTCGACAAGGCTCGCCGGAGTCATCGCGCTGTTGACGAAGAAGACGCCGTCACCTCCCTGGTTGGTGGCGGGCAAGTAGACGAGCCAGGTCCCGAAGTTGAACCCGTAGTTGTGTGGATAGGTGTAAGGGTTTCCCGACGAATCGAGGCGGACCCGGTCGTTCACTTCGCTGGGGCAAAGGTACGTCGCGGTCCGCATCGTGGGCACGCCCGTCCCGAGTTGGGCGTCCCATGAGATGTCCAAGCGGATCTGGCTGTAGGCGTTTCCCTGTTCCAGATAAGGTAAGAGCCGGCCGTGGATCGACCACGAGCCGTTGTTGGTCGCCAGGGTCGTGCCCGGCCGAATGCAGAAGCTCGGTGGGAAGACGGAGTTGGCCGAGGCATAGTTGTGAAGGCCGAGTGCGATCTGCCGCAGGTTATTGAGACACTGGGCACGGCGGGCCGCTTCGCGCGCCGCTTGAACTGCCGGAAGGAGCAGCCCCACGAGGATCCCGATTACGGCGATGACCACAAGAAGCTCGACCAGCGTGAACCCCGCTCGATCTCGTCGGCCTGTCCTCCCCATGTCCCTTGCTTTCCCCATTCCAAGTCCGCCGCCATCCGTGCGGACATGGCGCCCGCTCGAAAATCCACAATAGTTAGCAATCGGTGTGCCGTTCAAGGAGAATCTTTGTCGCTTTCTTGAACCACTTCGCGAGCAAGCGGTTACGGCCAGCGGAGGGCGAGGAGCTCGCGGGGTGGCCGCGGAAGTGGCGAGTTGCGCGTCACCCGTGTCGCGCAAACCGACAGGCGCAATTCAACCAAGAGGGGAGGGTTCCTGCCCACGGGGGACCTGCTCGGGTTGACCGGAGTGGTCGCTGCTTCCTGCCGGGGAGACTGCCCGGGAAGAGTGGAGCATCGGTCCCCTCTCCCTCTGGGCCCTCGTTTTGGAGCGTCCGAAAAGTCTCGCGGCGTCTTTTCACGCCGAACCTGCCGGGGTAACGTGGGGAGAAGGACGCCCAACCCCATTGGTCCTGTCCTGGGCCTGCGTCCCCTTTGTGTACGAGAGAGTGCCCCATGCGTTGGCCCATTCAGATCCAGTTGCTGCTGCCGATGCTCTCGGTGGTGGTGCTGGCGATTGCGCTGGCCAGCGCGACGGCGGCGTACTTCGGCGCCCGGCGTGCCGCTCGCCAGGAAGAAGAGAACCTCCGTCGCGTGGTGGCCACGCTCACCGAGGCCACCTTCCCGCTCACGGAGCGGGTGTTGCAGCAGTCCAGGGGATTGTCGGGGGCGGAGTTCTTCCTGCTCGACGACAACGCGCAAGTCCAGGCAGGGACGCTGAGGCTCGGCGAGAAGGAGCGGGACACCCTCCACCGGATGCCGATCGACGTGCATCTGGAGCAACTCACCGCCAGCCCGAAGGTCACGCTCGGCGGGCGAAGCTATCGAGGGCGGCGCGTGCCGGTGGCCCGATCGCGGTTCGCGGCGGAGGCGGGCTCCCTGGCGGTGCTCTATCCGGAAGATCAGGGATCGGTCGCGGTGCGGCAGGTGGTGGTCCCAGCGGCGATCGCGGGGGCCGTGGCGGCGGCCGCGGCCGTGCTGGTGACCACGATGCTGGCGAGGCGGTTCGTCCGCCCGATCCGCCGGCTCGGCGATCAGACGGCCGTGCTCGCCGGCGGCGACTTCCAACCCGTGGCCGTCCCTCCACGCGACGACGAAATCCGCGACCTGGCGATCTCCATCAACCAGATGGCCGCGAAGCTGGGGCAGTACGAGACCGAGGTGCGACGGAACGAGCGGCTGCGCACCCTGGGCCAACTCGGCGCCGGCATGGCCCACCAGCTCCGCAACTCGGCAACCGGGGCGCGCATGGCCATCGAACTCCACCAGCGCGAGTGTACCCAACCGACGGACGGCGAGTCGCTCCAGGTGGCGTTGCGGCAGTTGCAGCTCATGGAGTCGTACTTGCAGCGGTTCCTGAAGCTCGGACGCGGCCGGCCCATGCCGCAGGAACGGGTCGATCTGGAGTCGCTCGTGGCCGACGTCCTCGAACTAATCCGGCCCGCCTGCGATCACGGGAAGATCCGCCTCACGTTCCTCCGCCCCGCGGAGCCGCTGGGGGTGTGGGGAGAGGCCGAGTCGCTCCGCGAGCTCTTGACCAACCTGGTTCTCAACGGCGTCGAGGCCGCCCAACGGCACGGCGAGATCCCGCCGCAGGTCGTCGTCGAACTGAGTGTCCGCGGCGCCGACCGGGCCGTTCTCCGCGTGAAGGACTCCGGGCCCGGGCCGACGGAGGATGCCAGCCGGCGGATGTTCGAGCCGTTTGTCAGCGACAAGCCGGAAGGGACCGGCCTGGGACTGTACGTGGCCCGACAGATTGTCGAGGCCCATCAGGGCACGATCGGATGGCACCGGCTCGATCGCATGACCTGCTTCACCGTGGAGCTTCCCAGGATGCAGGGGGCAGGGGCTGGAGACTAGGGGCTGGAGACTAGGGGCTGGAGACTAGGGGCTGGAGACTGGGGTGATGAGGGAAGAGCGTGTTGGCCAACGTCTGGCGCGGCTGCGACTTAACGGCGGGCGAGCCCGCCCGCTACGCGGAGAGCCCCCAATCCCTAACTCCCAATCCCCAATCCCCAATCCCTAACCCCTAACCCCTAACCCCTGACCACCGACCACTCAAGAAAGGAACCGATCCTCGCATGGCGCACCTCCTCGTGGTCGACGATGAACAGAGCATTTGCTGGGGCCTCTCCCGCCTGGGGCGTCAGATGGGCTGCACCGTGGCCGTGGCCGCTTGCGCCGAAGATGCCTTCGTCATGGCCCAGGACAAGGCGCCCGACGCGGTTGTGCTCGATGTGCGTCTGCCCGGCATGGACGGATTGACGGCGCTGGATCGTTTTCGCGAGGAGTTCGCTCAGGTGCCGGTCATCGTCATTACGGCCTACGGGGAGCTGGCCACGGCGGTTCGGGCGGTCCGCAACGGGGCGTTCGATTACCTGACCAAGCCGTTCGACTTGAAGGTGGCGGAGCGGGCGATCGAGCGTGCCCTGAAGGCCCCCAAGCCAGGCGGGCAGTCCCTTCCGCCGGCGACTCTCACCCAGGGAGAACCCCTGATCGGCAGCTCGCCGCCGATGCAGGAAGTCTTCAAGAAGATCGCGCTGGTGGCTCCTTCCGAGGCCTGTGTCCATCTTCGGGGCGAAAGCGGGACGGGCAAGGAGCTGGTGGCCCGGGCCATCCACCGTTTCAGCCGCCGGTCCGAAGGGCCCTTTGTGGCGGTGAACGCGGCGTCGCTCACGCCCTCGCTGGCCGAAAGCGAGTTGTTCGGGCACGCCCGGGGGGCGTTCACCGGTGCCGCCCAACCGCATAAGGGGCTGCTGGAGCGGGCCCACGGGGGAACCATCTTCTTCGACGAGGTGGCCGACATTCCTCCCGACCTTCAAGTGAAGCTGCTCCGCGTGCTGGAGCATGGCGAGATCCTCCCCGTCGGCGCCGACCGGCCGGTCCAGTCCGACTTCCGCGTGATCTCCGCGACCCACCAGAACCTCGCCCAGCGCGTGGTGGAGGACTCGTTTCGCCACGACCTGTACTATCGCCTCATCACGTTCGAGATCGAGCTTCCCCCGTTGCGCGAGCGGGGCGACGACGTCTTCGTCCTGGCCGAGCGGTTTCTCGACATGCTCTCGGCGCAGAGCGACATCCCTCGCCCTACGCTCTCGGAGGAGGTCCGCACCGAATTGAAGAACCGGCCCTGGTACGGCAACGTGCGGGAGCTCCGCAACGCCGTCGAGCACGCCATGATCCTCGCCCGCGGCGGCCACATCCTCTCCGAGCATCTCCCGCCCTCCGCCTCTTCGACGACCGACTCGGACGCCGTGGGCAAGGAGGCCCTCGTCGCGTTGATCCGCCAATGGGCCGACCTCGAGCTGCAACTGCCGGACCGGGCTGGCGACCTCTACGAGCGGCTCCTCAAGCTCGTGGAGCCCCCGCTGCTGAAGGCCGTCATGGAGCAATGCCACGGTCAATGCGCGGCCGCCGCCCGCGAACTCGGCCTCCACCGCACCACCTTGCGCAAAAAGCTCGACGATCTGAATATCGACGGGAGGTAAACGCCCCTCGCTACTTCCCCAGCAGGTGGTCGAGGACCGCCATCTCCAGGGCCTCGTAGTCGCGGCCGGCGATACACCGGTCGTGGAGGTCCTTCGGGAACGTGCGGACCTTTTCCAGGAGGCGGAGGAAGATGGTCCGGCTGTTGGAGAGGTGGCGGGTGGCCACGTCGGCCTTCTGGCTCCGCATGGCCTTCACGTCGAGCCCGACGAAGCGGCCCGTCTCGGGATATCCGCCGAGTTCGAGCACGCGGACCTGGTTGAACGCCCCGCGGAGGTTGGCCGCCCCGAAGGTCTTGTCTTGATCGAACTTCAGTCCGTTCTGGTCGTTGAGGTGAACGCTCCAGAGCTTGTCCATCGAGAGGGCGAAGGCCATCTCGTCGGAAGGATCGAGCCCGGCCAGGATCGCGTGGGCCGTCTCGATGAGCCCGCCGACGCGCTTCGGGTCGATCGTTTGCGAGGCCATCGCCAGGGCGTGGCCGATCGTCGGGAGGAAGGCGTGGTCCATCGGCTCGTTGGGCTTCGGCTCGACGGCGATGGTGATCTCGGGGTCGTACTCGAGGAAATGGTTGATCGCGTCGAGCAGGTGCTTGTAGGCCTCGATGGCGTTCTTCGACTCGCGGATGTAGGTCCCTTCCCGGGCGAGCCAGAGCACGATCAGCTTCGTGCCCAGGGCGTTGGCGATATCGACGGTCCGTTCGCTGCGGGTCCGGGCCCATTTGCGGCACTTCGGATCGTTGGACGTGAAGCCCCCGTCGATCCCCTTGGGATGCTCCCAGAGCCGTGGGGCCACAAACTCGGCCACGAGGCCCTCGCCGTCGAGCATCCGTTTCACCGACGCCGCCTTCTTGACGACCTGGGCCGGGTCGAGCTTCTCCAGGTCCGGCACGGCGTCGTCGTCGTGGAATTGCACCGCGTCGAAGCCCATCTGCTTATACATCCGCACCTTCTTGGCGAAGGCGATCGAACCCCGCACCGTGGGCCCGAACGGGTCGGCGCCCTCGTGAATGTTCCACGGCCCGAACGAAAAACGGTACTCTTTCGCCATGATCGACTCCCTCGTGAACCTGATGGACTTCCCGCGCCACGGCGCGATTGGGGTTGCGAGTTTTCCGGCAGGACATGCCTCTCACCGGGGATTTATATCCGATTCCCCACGTTTTGCAAGGGCCGCGCCGACCCGCCGGCCGGCGGCACGCGGTAGACGCGGACCTCTTCGAGCCGGGGGTCTTCCACGTCGGGGACGCTACGGGCACGGTAGGAGGCCAGTTCTTCCAGGATGCTTGCCGGCGAAAAGCTCCGGCCCGGCTCCGCGGTGAGGACGCACACGCCCTCGCCGGCAAGCGACTGGAGCCAACAGAGTCCGTGGCGAGCCAATCGCGAGTCGTACCAGATATCGCCCGCCAGGACGAGGTCCCAACCCCGGTTCTTGCTGTAGAGGATGTCGTCGCACGCAGCCGACAGTTCCACCCCGTTCAACCGTGCATTCAAACCGATCGCGGCGACCGCGCAGGGATCGATTTCGGTGGCCTCCACGTGGGCCGCCCCGGCTCGCAGGGCGGCAATGCCCGCGATGCCACATCCGGCGGCAAAATCCAGAACCCGCCGCCCGGCAACCAACTCGGGACGGTCGAGCAGGTACCGGGCCAGGGCCTGTCCCCCGCTCCAGGCGAATGCCCAGTAGGGACGGCGGATCGTCGCCGCGTCGGGCTCCGTCGAGAACGATCGCCACAAGGGCGAGTCGGACCGCAGAAGATGCAGCCGGATCTCCGGCACCAACGGCGCCGACGTCACCTCGGTATGACGGAGCACGAAGGCCGGAGGATCCTCCACAAGTTCCTCACTCATAAGATTCTCTCGCCTCCACGTAGCACAGGCTTCCAGCCTGTCGCCGCGCCCAAGGCTTCCAGCCTGTCGCGGTGCCCAAGGCTTCCAGCCTGTCGCCGCGCCCAAGGCTTCCAGCCTGTCACCAAGCCACAGCCAGGATGGCTGTGCTACCGGCTGTGCTACGGGCTGTGCTACAGGCAGCCCTCCACGG
>CAYSGY010000068.1:0-16117 GCA_964430315.1 uncultured Planctomycetaceae bacterium | reverse complement strand
TGCAGCTCCGGCATCAGGTCGCTCGGCTTGGCGCGGTGGAACGCCCCCGCGGCGATGAACAGCACGTGGTCCGTGCGCACGTAGCCGTAGCGGGTCTGCACCGTGGTCCCCTCGACGATCGGCAACAGGTCCCGCTGCACGCCCTGGCGCGACACGTCCACCCCGTGCCCCTGCTCGGCGGCCACGATCTTGTCCATCTCGTCGAGGAAAATGATCCCGGTGGTCTCGGCCAGGTCGATGGCCGCGGCATTGACTTTCTCCTGGTTGATCAGGGCGTCGCACTCCTGCTCGAAGAGGAACTCGCGGGCCTCGGCCACGGTCATCTCGCGGCGCGACGAGTTCTTGGGGAGGATTTTTTCGAACATCGAGTGGAGGTCGAGGTCCATCTGTTCCATGCCGATGCCGGTGAACATCATCGGCACGGCCTTCTGTTCGACGGCGATTTCGACCTTGCGATCCTCCAGAAGTCCCCCCACGAGCATGGCCCGCAGCTTGTCCCGCGTCCGCTCATGACGCTGCGCCGACTCGGGGGTCTCTTCGGGCGCCTCGATGCCGGGCGTGCGGCCCACGAGCAGGTCCACCAGGCGCTGCTCGACCCGGGCCCGGGCTTCCCCCTCCACGTTGGCCCGCTCCTGCTGGCGGACCAGGGCGATGCCGTTTTCCACCAGGTCGCGGATCATGCTCTCGACGTCGCGGCCGTAGTAGCCGACCTCGGTATAGCGGGTCGCTTCGACCTTGACGAACGGGGCGCCGGTGAGCTTGGCCAGACGCCGGGCGATCTCCGTCTTGCCCACGCCGGTCGGGCCGATCATCAGGATATTCTTGGGCGCGACTTCCGGCCGCATCTCCTCGGGCAGGTGCTGGCGGCGCCAGCGGTTGCGCACGGCCACGGCCACGGCCCGCTTCGCCGCATCCTGCCCGACGATATGCCGATCCAACTCCGCCACGATCTCCCGGGGCGTCATTTCTGCCACTCGAGTTCCTCCACCACGATGTTCGTGTTCGTATAGATGTCGATCTGCGCGGCGATTTCCAGTGCGGTGCGGATGATCTCGGCCGCGGCGAGATTCGAGTGGGCCACCAGGGCCCTCGCGGCCGCCACCGCATAGGGACCACCCGACCCGATCCCCAGGATGCCGTCGGTCGGTTGGACCACGTCGCCGTTGCCGGTCACCAGCAGGGTGTGCCGTGCATCGACGACGGCGACCATCGCCTCGAACCGGCGCAACACGCGGTCGGTCCGCCACTCCTTGGCCAGTTCCGTGGCGGCCCGGGGTACGTTCGACGGAAAATCCTTCAGCTTGGCCTCGAACCGTTCCAGGAGGGCGAAGGCGTCGGCCGTGGCCCCGGCAAACCCGGTGATGACTTTGCCGTCCATCAGGCGCCGGATCTTGACCGCATCGGCTTTCATGATCGTGTTGCCGACCGTGACCTGGCCATCGCCCCCCATGGCGACCATGCCCTTGTGACGCACGGTCAAGATGGTCGTCGAACGTGTTCTCATAGCCCTATCCACCCGAACCAGGGGAGAATCTCGCGGAACCTCCCCACCAATATGGCGGAAATCGCGGCAGGTTGCCAGGGGCACCGGCGTCGGATCTGGTTGCATTCGCAAACTGGAAAGCCTAGTGTATCTGGAGAGGCTGTGGTGATCGGACGCGACGCCCTTTTTGGGCGCCCTTTCCCGGTTGTGCAACTGGAGGGTCTTACGATGCGAAGATTCGGACTGCTCTTCTCGACGATGGTCGTGGCCGTGCTGGGCATGGCCGACGGAGTCCGGGCGGGCAAGTGCCTGGACGATTGCGGTGGCCGATGCGCTCGGCGAGTTCGCTGCGTCGAACGGGTCTGCTGTTGCTGCGAGGTGACGTGCGACGTCTGCGCCCCAGCCGCGTGCGGGTGTGCGGCGCCGGCCGCGGAGAAGGTGAAGCCGGAGGCCAAGCCCGCTCCGGCCCATGCCAGGCCGTTGCCGCCCGTGACGTCCGAGAAGCCTGCCGCGCCGAAGCCGACCGAGCCGGCGCCCGCAAAGCCCGCCGAGGAACCCAAGGCACCGGCCCCGGTGCCCCCGCCCGCGGAGAAGCCGGCGGAGACGCCCCCGAAGGCGCCCGCCGCGGCGGCGCCCAAACCGGTAGCCCCGCCCGCCACGCCGCCGAAGCCTGCCGCCGCGGCCCCCGCCCCGGCGAAGCCGGCGGAGCCGAAGAAAGAAGAGAAGAAGACCGACGCCTCTGCCCCCGCGAAGCCGGCCGAACCAAAGAAAGAAGAGGAGAAGAAGGCCGACGCGCCCGCCAAGAAGACCGCGGCCGCCGGTCGCGGCTACCGAACCTGGAGCGACGTCACCGGCGCGTATCACGTCGAGGCCCGGTTGGTTGCCACGCTCGACCAAGGCACGGTGGTGCGGCTCCTGCGGGCCGACGGCCGGTACGTTCGCGTTGCCTTCCAGCGGCTCAGCCAAGAGGATCAGAGCTACGTGCTCGGTCAGGCGGTCGCCCTCGCCTTGAACTAGGGGGCCGGGTTGCGTTATCCTGGGGGCCATGGACGCAAACCATGACCTGTTGCGAAGCCCGGAGTTGATGTCGTCGACCGACACGGCGCTGCTGGTGGTCGACGTTCAGGAAAAGCTCGTGCCCGCGATCGCCGGACACCGCGAGATCGTCTGGAACGTGCGGCGTCTGATCGACGGCGCCAAGATCCTGGGCCTGCCCATCGCGGCCACCGAGCAGTACCCCAAGGGCCTCGGTCCGACCCTGCCCGGCCTGGCCGAGCGGCTCGGCGCCATCCCCTCGAAGCTCACGTTCAGTTGCCTCGGCTGCCCGGAGGTCTTTCGGGAGTTCGAGCACCGGGGCGCGTACAAAGTCCTCGTATGCGGCGTCGAGGCCCACGTCTGCGTGCAGCAGACCGTGCTGGATCTCCTGGCCAACGGGTGGCGGGTCTACGTGGCGGCCGACGCCGTCGGCTCGCGCCGCGAAGTCGACTGCCGGACCGCGCTGGCGCGCATCGACTCCGCCGGCGCGACCCTCACGACCACGGAGGCCGCCCTGTTCGAGTGGTGCCGCATCGCCGGCACTCCCGAATTCAAGCAGATCAGCCGGCTCGCCAAGGAAGAGCCGCCCAAAGGGTAGCCGAGTTCCTCACGGGCGAGATGAAGGAGGGCCTAAGAGCGGTTGGGAGCCATCCCGTTGCGCTTCTTCGTGGTTTCGGGCAGTGCTAAATGAGGTTGCACGATTCTGGGAGCCCGCGTTGGCCGTGTGGCACTGCTTGACCGCTGCCGCCAGCACGGTTTCCCCGATCGGATAACGTTTTCGCGGCAGCGGTCAAGCTGAGGGTCGCCCTATGCCGACAGACGGCTCCGACGGGCCGCCTTCTTGCGCGGACGCCCAGAGATTGTTCCGTCGAGCGGAACTGCGACCGGGTCGGGGGCCGTGTTTGTCGCCGTTTCGGGCGGTTGCCTGCCGGCCCTCCTCCCCGTCGTCTTCGATGGTGGTGCCGTGGCCAGGACGGGCTCCCCGATGACGACACGCTTTGTCGCGGACCGCTGGTTCTTCGTGTCGGCCCTCCTTGCCAGTCTTTTCGGTTTCTGCTTCGGTGCCTTGGCCTTCTTCGGGGGGCGAGCCGGCCGCAGCGGTTCGGGAGCCGCGGCCTCCAACTCGATGCCGAAGACGTCGGAGAGGTCGTCGTCGGCAAGTCGTTTCGTCGTTCCGCGGGCCGTCGCGGCGGAGACGGCCGCCTCCGCGTCCGCGGCGATCAGTTCCTCGTGATCCACTCCGCGGAGCTTGAAGAGGAGCTCGGGCTTGTGGTCGAGCCGCGCGCCCACGCCGTAGAGCACGGCCGCGACGTGCTTGCACATCGTGGCCCAGTCCGGGCAACTGCACTCCAGAGAAATCTCGCCGGGGAGCGGGAAGAGGCCGTTCTGGCGGTCGGTCACGACCTCCATGACCTGGTCGGAGAGGTTGCCCTGCAAGAGTTCGATGAGCGAGCCGATCTGCCCGGTGCAGCGGCGTTTGACCTCCTTCCATGTCTTGGGCGCGAGCGTCTTGATGGCGATCTGCACGGTGTAAAGCTCGGAACCGGAGACCTTCGCTTCGATCTTGCCCTTGTCGATGGCGAGATGGCAAACCGAGCCGTTCCGCACGTAGGTGCGGCCCCGCGGCAGGCGGTTCGCGTAGTCGCTGAACGATTCGAGGTGGTCGCACCACGCCTCGCCCCAGAAAGTCCTGGCGATCTTGCGGCCGTCGATCTCGACGGGTTGCACGTTGACGCCTTTCTTGCGCAACGCCTCCATCTTCTTCATCGCCCGTTGACGCCGCACGGCCACCGGGACGTAGGGCTTCCAGCCGTAATTCCATGACATAGCATGTCACTCCTTTTCAGTGTTCTTCAAGCCGGTCTTTCAGTCCACAAGTGCGTCGAAACACGGATTGGGTCGCAATGAAGTTGCCGTGTCTGATCTTCGCCCTGCGGCCGGGCAAACTCTACAAGACGGCCTCCAGACGTTCTCGAAAGGCGTTGAAGCTCGGCATGTCGATCCTGCGGTGGTCGATTCTGCCGTTTGTCACCATGTCGCACAACTCCTCTCGCGTTGGCGGATGTCCGAGCCGCTCTTCCAGTTCGCCTTTCAACGAATGAGGCGAATGGGGGTTACCCGACCGATCCTCAAGTGCCGTGCAACCCTGGTACGGATTCTCTCGCAACGCACACAACAGCCACGCCTCGGACGTTGGCTTCGGAATCATCGAAACGCCCTTTGCGAATCCTTCCTCAGTGAACCCGTCCAACATCGACTGCCGCTTCTCGGACCAAGGTCCACGACCCGCTGTTGCCGTGTCCGCGTCTCGGAACAGCACCGCCACGACATCATCCTTCCGCTCGCCTTCCCGCTCTTTGGCGATCCGGGCCAGAACCCGCGCGTTGTTGAAGAAGTACCGTGTCTCCTTCGCGCGTTTCTTGCCGGGCAGACGCATCGCCTTCTTCGCTGCCTTCAACTCCGATGCTCGATCTACAAGTGTGCCCCGCGACACGAAACCGCAGCATCCGGTGTCAAGTAGCGAGTAATGGTGACGGGCCTCAACGATCTGATCCACGATTACGGTCATGGGACCATGTTGGTAATCACTTCCCTCGCAGGTTGCTGCACTGTCCGCACATGCTCCAAGGTCGGTCACGCCCTCGCCGCTGAAAAGGAAGTACATCTCACCGCCCCTCCGTAACGGCCTCGATTTCATCACGCAGGGCGGTGAGGTCGGTATCGGCAAACGCCTCTCCCGGCCCCATGACGGTCAGCTTCTCGGCGATGGAGGGAATATCGAAGAACCGAATCGCCCGCGTCTGGCCGTCGCGCGTCTTGTACAAGTAGACGACGCCTTCCCTGGCGACCTCATCGCTCAGGTAGTTCAAGATCATCGGGCTGTGCGTCGTCACCAGGACTTGTTGGGGAGCCGAAACCAGGGCGTCCAGCACGAACTCCACCAGTTCTGGATTGATGCCATTCTCGATCTCGTCGAACAACAGGAAGCGGTGCTCGGTCTGCGTCTCCGTCAGAATTGCAATCAATCGAAGCATTCCGTCGGCAATGTGGCGAGCCTCCGTGGTCATGCGGGGGAGTAGCCCCGATTCCTCACCCTGATACTCCTCCGTGATTTCCAGTTGTTTCCAGCCAGACCGCAACGATTTCGCGTTCAGGTCTACAAGTTGCGGGTAAGCCGATTTCAAGCGCTGGACCAACTGGCGACGCTTTGGCGTTCCAAGCTCGTGCAGGAATGCCGAAAGCCGTTGCCCGCCGAGGCCTAGCGAGCCCTTCGACTCTCGGGTTCGTTGGCGCAAATATTCGGGCGACAGGAGGTCAAGGGACTTAAGATTCAAGAAGTAGTCCTTGAACTCGACCAGGGGAGACGGAAGGGTGGACTCCTTGAGTTGCGACAGAATCGAGCCCTCGTAGGTGAAGGTGATCTCCTGGGCCGGCGATGTCCCGTTGGTGGTGCCTTGGGGACTCGGCATCCCCTCCCCGACGCGCACCGTCCTGCCGCGAACGACAAGGTGGGTGTTGCCGACAAATACCTGCTCCTGCGTGCAATGGAGTTGCGCTGGGTTGAAGGTAGCGTCCCACTCCGCAGTTTGCTCTGTCCCTTCCACCGTCAAGTGGACGAGGAACTCGATATTCTTCTTCTTGGTGAGTTGCGACTTCAAATCCTTGGCTTCCCAGTGTCGCTCTTCCAGCCATCTCTTGATGTCGCCGCGGACTTGTTGGGCGAGGAAGTCGATGAATTGAAGCACGGTTGACTTGCCCGCCCCATTCAGCCCGATCAGGCACGTGAACTTGGCTAGATCGAGCTTGAAATCGACCAAGGACTTGAAGTTCTTGGCCGTAATGCTCCTGATGTACCCTATCGGCATAGTCATGCACTCCTTTGGTGCGAGTGTATCAGTCTTCGCCAGCGCCTCCGGTCGGTTTTCATGACTTTCTCGGCTTTCATTGGCTTCCTACTCGCACGCTTTGTCAAGATCCAATGATACCAACTGGATGAGTTGGGCGTCGCTCATTTCCGTGAGTATCTTGTCGGCCCCGCCTTCGAGCAGGTCGGCGGCGAGCTGGGTCTTCTCTTCGATCAGGGCGTCGATCTTCTCCTCGACGGTGCCCCGGCAGACGAACTTGTGGACCAGGACGTTGCGCCGCTGGCCGATGCGGAAGGCCCGGTCGGTGGCCTGGTTTTCTACGGCCGGGTTCCACCAGCGGTCGAAGTGGATCACGTGGGACGCGGCCGTCAGGTTCAGGCCCGTGCCGCCGGCCTTCAGCGACAGGACGAAGTGGGGCGGGCCGTCGTCGCGCTGGAACCGGTCGACGAGTTGCTTCCGCTTGCCCACCGCGGTGCCGCCGTGGAGCACCAGGCCCGGGCGGCCGAAGACGCCCGCCAAGAAGTCCGAAAGCGGCTCGGCCATCTCGCGGAACTGGGTGAACACGAGCGTCTTCTCCTGTCGCGAGGCGATCTCCTCGCAGATTTCGGCCAGGCGCAGGAACTTGCCGCTCTCCTCGGGCTGGAACTGCCCGTCGCCCAGAAGTTGGCTCGGATGGTTGCACAACTGCTTGAAACGCATCAGGTAGGCCAGCACGAGGCCGCGGCGCTTCATCCTGTCGAGCCCTTCGAGCGACTCGGCGAGTTCCTTGACCAGCTTGGCGTAGAGGGCGGCCTGGCGCTTCCCCAGGCCGCAGTAGGCCCGGACTTCCGTCTTGTCGGGCAGGTCGGCGATCACGCGTTTGTCGGTCTTCAGACGCCGGAGGATGTAGGGCTGGACCAGGCTCCGTAGCGGCGCATAGCGGTTCTCTTGCCGGCCCTCCAGGCTCTTGACGAATTTCTTGAACCGATTCTGCGAGCCCAACAGGCCGGGGCTGAGGAAGTCGAAGAGCGACCAGAGGTCCGAAAGCCGGTTCTCGACCGGGGTGCCGGTGAGCACGATCCGGGCGTCGGCCTTGATCCGCTTGACGGCCTTGGTCTGACCTGCCGCGGGATTCTTGATCGCCTGCGCTTCGTCGAGCACGGCCAGCCGCCACGGGACGTCCAGCAGCCATGGCTGACGCACCAGCATGCCGTAGGTGGTCAGCACCACGTCCGTATCGCAAAAGGCCCGGCCGGGGTCGGCGGCCATCCGGTCCAAGGAGTCCTTGGGGGTCTCCGACGGATGGACGAACCGGGCGCGGAGCGACGGGGCGAAGCGGGCGATCTCCGATTTCCAGTTCGCCAGCAGGGAGGCCGGCAGGACCAACAGCGACGGCTTGGCGCCGGCCCGGTCCTTCAGGGCCACCAGCAGCCCGAGCACCTGGATCGTCTTGCCCAGGCCCATGTCGTCGGCCAGGCACGCGCCCAGGCCGAGGCTCGACAGGAACCAGAGCCAGTTGACGCCCGTCTCCTGATACGCCCGCAGGGTCGCCTTCAGTCCGTCGCCGGGCCGGGCGTGCTGGAGGTTCTCGGGCGTCCGCAAGTCGGCCAGCACCTGCCCGAGCCACTCGCCCGCCCGGACGAAGGACCACTCGCGGTCCGCGTCGCCCGCGGCGGCCTCGTCGCCGAGGTCGCGAGGCGCGCCGGCCAGCAGACGCATCCCGTCGATGAACGAGATTCCGCCCGCGCTCTCCGACTCGATTCGCCGCCAATGCTCGAGCGCCTCGTTGAGCTTCTCCCGGTCGACTTCCACCCACTGCCCGCGCAGGAGCACGAGTCCCTCCTCGCCGGCGAGCAGTGCCTTCCATTCCGACTCGGAGAGTTCCTGGTCGCCCAGGGCCAGTTGCACCTGGAAGTCGAGCATCGCGTGGGCGTCGAACTTCTTCTGGCGCGTGTCGCCGATCTTGACGGCCACGCGGGGACGGGGCCGCTTCTTCCACCAGTCGGGCAGGCGGACCAGGACTCCGCTCTCCTCGAAGACCGGCACTTCCTTGAGGAACCGGTAGGCCTGCGGGGGCGTCCAGGCGAGCGGCTGATAGAGGTCGCCCGACTCGACCAGCTCCTTCACCAGGGGGCTGGTCTGCGACGCCAGGTGGACCGGCGAGAGGAGTTTGATGAGGGCCTTCTTGTCCTTGGCGCCGGCGTATTGCTGGAGGGCCTTGCTGAGCGGCTGATACTGGATCCGCGTCCCGCCGGCAACGGTCGGGGCGTAGGTGGCGAGGAAAGCGAAGGGGTAGTCGGGGTCGCGGCGATTCTCGGCCAGATGGAAGCAGACCCGTCCCACCTGGTGCCACAGGGGGGCATGCTCCTTCAGGAACCCCGAGAGCCCGCGGCCGAAGGAAGCGACCCGGCCGCGGACCCAGGCGTCCAGATCCCTCCACACGTTCTCCAGGGCGTCTTGGCTGAGATACTCCGCGCCCTGCATGGGCGGCACGCAGAGGAGCATGGTGATTGTTCCGGCGTGCGGCAGAGTTCCGTGAGGTACCGTGTGGCCAAGTCCCTCCAGTAGGCCAGCGACGGCGTCAGAGAGGTCCCCAACGCCTCGCGGGCCAAGGCAAAGAGCCCTTCGGCCTGGCCGGAGGCAAAGGCGTGGACCACCCGCTTGAGCCGGCCCTCGGAGACGGTCCCCTGGCCCGCCTCCGGGGCTTCGTCGGGCGACTCGACCGCAATAACGTGCCCCGACGGGGCAAAAGCCAACTCGATGGCCATCGTCTTGAGCGTCCGTTCTCGATCCACCCATCCGGCTGGGAGGAACATTCAACCGCAACTGCGTTGACGACAATTCCACGCACCATGATAACCCTTGGGGGGGCGGCGGTCCAAGGGCCCCCTCGCAGCCCGGAGCGCAAGAATAGGGACTTTGGCGCCCTGCGGCCCGTGGATTAGGATAGGAGGATTCCCCAGGAGAATCGGTGATGAAGATCCGCAGGGCCGTGATTACCGCTGCCGGCCAGAACCAGGACCGGCTGCCGTTGCAGCGGTTTGTTGACCTGGACGGCGTGGAGAAGACGGCGCTTTAGATGATCGTCGAGGAGGTCGTCGCCGCAGGCGTGGAGGAGAAAGCCTGCACGCTTCGCTGATTGCCTGGGCCGAAAGCGAGGGCGGGGCCAGCGACTACGTCGACTCCCTCGGCGACTGGGCCTGAGACCTGGCCCCGAGAGTCCGGTCGGTCGACGCCTGCAAGTCATGCCTGGAGCGCCTGCTCGATCACGTTGGGAGGGCGCTGTTCGAGCGGCGGTCTTTGACGGAGTTGCCGCCGGGGAACCTCGGATGTTAGAATCGATGGGCGCTGGCGATCTCTCGGGACTGCTTCGCCGGCATGCTCTGGCCCGGGCGATTGCCGCACCCCCGCTCGGCCCAACCGCCGAAAATGCCTCACGTGACAACCGGCGAGGTCCGTTGGCAGACGCCCTGCGGACGCAATCACCCGGAACCGGGGTCGGAGTCTCTTCAAAAGGACGCTTTCATGAAAGCCGTGTTGCTGGCTGGATGCTGGATACTCGTCGCGGTGGGGCAAATGCACGGTACCGAGTACCACGTCACGGGCGCAAGCCAGCAGGCTTCGGATGCGAATCCTGGAACCAAGGTTGCACCGTTCAAGACGGTGGGCAAGGCCTGCGCGGTCGTCCGGGCCGGAGACACCGTCTACCTGGGCGGCGGCGTTTACCGGGAAACGCTCCGTCCGCGGGAATCGGGCGAGGCAGGCCGTCCGATCCGTTTCGAGGCGGTTCCCGGGGAGAAGGTCGTCCTCACCGGCGCGGACACGCTGACCGGCGACTGGCAGCAGTACAAGGGCAACATCTACCAACTGCGGACGGATCGGAAGTTCAAGCAGCTCTTTCTGTCGAGCCGGATGATGCCCGAGGCGCGCTGGCCGAACTCGCCCCCCGGTGAACTGATGACCTACCGGCGCGGCGCGGCGGGCGACGGCACCGGTTACGAGGTGTTGGCCGATCCGAATCTCCCGCCCGGCGATTGGAACGGCGGGATCGTGCTGCTCTGGCCAGGGTCGCGATGGGGCAGCACCACGCGCCGCATTGCCGACTATCAGCCCGGCAAGTCGTTGCGGTTCGATCGCACGCTCGAGGCCAAGAAGAAGGACGAATTCCACGCCGCCGATCCCTACAAGCCGCGAGCGGGCAACCCGTACCTGCTGTTCGGCAGTCTGGCCGGCCTCGACTCGCCGGGCGAGTGGTTCCTGGAGGAAGATCGAGGAATCGTCTACTTCCGGCCGCCTGATGGCAAGACGCCGGCGTCCGGCGCCGTTTCGGTCAAGCAGCGCGACTATGCCTGCGACGTGAGCGGGCTGAAGTGCATCGAGATCAAGGGGCTCGACATCGTCGGCGCGGCGGTCAACATGACCGACTCGCAGGACTGCCTGCTGGAAGACTGCCGCCTGCGCTACGTCGATCACTATCGAGAACTCGACCTGAGCAAGACCCCGCCTGCGTTGAACGTCATCACGGGCAAGAACAACGAGTGGCGCCGCTGCCTGGTCGCGTATTCGGCTACGTCGGCGCTCCGCATGGGAGGCGAGAACAACCGCCTGGTCAACTCGATCGTCCACGATGCCAACTACCTCGGCACCTTCCGCGGCGGTCTGGATCTGGGAAGGTCGGTGGGGGCCGTGGTCTCGCATTGCAGCGTCTTCCGCACCGGGCGAGACAACATCCAGCACGGCGGCTCCAAGCGGATCCGCATCGAGTACTGTGACGTCTACCACACCAACATGCTCAATGCCGATTCCGGGGCCATGTACTGCTGGGGCACGGACGGCGAGGGCGGCGTGATCGCCTACAACTGGGTCCACGACAACCTCGGCGACAGCACCGTCGGCATCTACCTCGATAACTTCAGCAAGAACTTCGTGGTGCATCACAATGTGGTCTGGAACTGCACGGGGAGCGGTATCCGCTTGAACAGCGACGCCATCAACCATCAGGTCTGCAACAACACGATCCAGCAGGTCCGCGAGCCGTTTGGCACCTACTGTTACGCCAAATACACGCCCACCATGCAGGGCACACGGATCGCGAACAACCTCGTCAACGAGGCCATTCATCCCAAGGACCCGTCGGAGTTCGTGCAGGGCGAACTCGCTCCCAGGCTCGAGGCCAATGGCCCGGGCGCGGTGGATCGCGACGGCTATCCAATCGCCGGATCGGCAGCCATCGACGCCGGGGTCGTCATCGCGGGGATTACCGACGGCTTCCAGGGCAAGTCGCCGGACCTCGGGGCCTACGAGTTCGGCGCAGCGCGCTGGGTTGCCGGGGCAGACTGGCGTGACCCCGAGGCCCCGCCCGCCCCCGACCGCAACCTGGCGTACTCGCCGCGAGGTCCCATTACCGCGAAGACAATGATCACCGAGGGGCTGGCGCTGTGGTTCGATGCGTCCGACCGTACCAGCTTGAAACTGGCTCGTGATGGCACCGTGCTCGCCTGGCGCGACCGATCGCCCGGCAAGCACGTCGCGCGACCGGCTGCGGCCAAGGGGTCGGTGAAGTTCCAGGCCAACGCCCTTGCCGGCAAACCCGTGGTCCGCGGCAATGGTACCGGCAAGCTGTGCGTGGACGATCTCCGTCGCGGACCGGGACCGCTGACCGTCTTCGTGGTCTCGCAGGCGACCGTGGCCGCCGGGCCGTCGTGGCAGAGGATCGTCGCCTGTTTCACCGGCGAAGGCCAGGAATGGGAACTACCCAACTGGATGATCGGGCACCCCGGACATGGCAAGCCCGCCGCGTACCCCGCTCAGTTGTTCACCATCCAACAGCGCAAGGGCGCCGCATTCGGCCGGATCACCTTGCTCGGGGCGTCGGCATCCGGCGGCCAGGCCCTGGCCGGAGATATCGCCGAAGTGCTGGTGTTCGACCGGACGCTGCGATTCGACGAGTTTGAGGCCGTCGAGCGATACCTCAAGGGCAAATGGGGTCTTCGCGACTGATGGGGCGCGTCGGCCGCAGGGTGGCACCGAAAGCTCCGCTTCCGGTGTCGCGCAGCGACAAGAGGGTTTGCCGGGATCCCCGGGCACGGCATGTTTGGTCAAAGCAAGCCTCTTGTGCCTTCGGCACCCCGATCGCAGAAGCTATCGGGGCCACCCCGCGGACTTATGCCTCGGAAGATCCCGGGGGTGTGGGGGCAGCGCCCCCAGGTACGCTTCAGCCGGATGAACCACTTCTCCTGGCCGAGCCTGCGACTCGTGCCGCAGGGTTTTGCAGCCTCGTTCAGGCCTCCGCCCAGGTTTGGGCGAGCGCGACCAGCCACTCGGCCGCCCCCAGCATCTCTTCGAGGCAGGCCCATTCGAGGGCGGAGTGGGGGGAGTGTTGGCCGGCCGCGAGGTTCGGCGTGGGAAGGCCCATTTCGGTGAGCCGGGAGCCGTCGGTGCCGCCGCGCACGCTCGTGAGCGCAGCGGAACGCCCGAGCCGCTGAAGAGCCCGCTGGGCGTAGCCAACCGCCCGGGGTTCCCGGGCAAGCCCCTCGGCCATGTTCCGATACTGGACCGTGATGTCCACGTCGATCCTGGAGCCCGGGAAGGCGGCCATGCTCTCGGCGGCGGCCTTGCGCAACCGTTCAGACCAGCGGGCCAACCCGGCGGCTTCGAAGTCGCGCAAGAGGATTTGCACCTTGACTTCCGCGACGCCCCCGGTGATCTCGAAGGGATGCAGGAAGCCCTCGCGGCCCTCGGTCGCCTCCGGGGCGGCCGTGTCGCGAGGCAGACGCGCGACCAGGTCGGCGGCCACACGCACGGCGTTGACCATGCGGCCCTTGGCCACGCCCGGGTGGATGTTCACGCCGCGGACCGTCGCCACGGCAAGGTCGGCCGAAAAGGTCTCCACGTCGATCGTGTCGGCTCCCTGGCCGTCGAGCGTGTAGCAGGCGACGGCCCCGATCTGTTCGGGCCGGAGGTGCGCGACGCCGCGTCCGACCTCCTCGTCGCAGGTGAAGCACAGACGGACGGGGCCATGGACAGTCTCGGGGTGCTCCATGAGCCACGCGGCGGCTTCCATGATAACGGCCACCCCGGCCTTGTCGTCGGCCCCGAGCAGCGTCGTCCCGTCGGAAGTGATAAGCGTGCGGCCCGTCAGGGAGGCCAGTTCGGGATGCTCGGCGACGCGGATCACACGACTGGGATCCCCCGGCAAGACGAGATCGCCCCCCGCATAGTTCTCCACCACCTGGGGACGGACGCCCGCCCCCGTGGTTTCCGGCGACGTATCGAGGTGGGCACAGAAGGCGATCTGCGGGACTTCCCGGTCGGTGGTGGCAGGGAGCGTGGCCAGCACGATCCCGTGTTCATCCTGCTTGGCGTCGGCCACCCCCATGGCGCGAAGCTCGTCGACCAGGAGGGACCCCAGTTGGAGTTGCCCGGCGGAACTCGGGTAGCCGCCGGCTTCGAAGCGTGCCATCGTGTCGATCTTGACATAGCGAAGAAAACGGTCCAGCAGGTGTTGACGGCTCATGGCTCTTCCTGAATCGGATGCGATCCTCGGTCGCGGTCTCTTGGCAACCGGACAAGACTCCCGTGAGCCATTTTTCAGAACCGATTACCTATTCGTCCTCATCCCTTCGCAGCACAAGTTGATCTTCACCCCCGAGGTTCTGCCGCTGGAGGCGGTCTCGTCGTGGGCGGGACGGTCGATCAGGAAACCGCCCGACCATCCTCGTTGGATGTACACGTCGTTTTCCGCCTCGCAGCCGTACGTGTCCTTGCCGCCGTAATCAACGAGGAAGCTGAAATTGCCGCCGCAGCGGGGCACATCGTGGTACGAGATGCTCGGCGGGGCGTAGCCCTGGCCGTCGCCCAAATAGACGTCGTCGCCTTGGTAGTCGAAGAGGATGCCGAGTCCAGCCTGGGCACCGGATCCCTGGGTCAAGCCGCCGGCGGCCTCGTAGCGGTCGTTCCCGCCGAAGTCGCAGAGCGCGCCGACGGCGCAGTCCCAAGCCATGCCGCTGCCCATGATCGTTCCTTCGTAGACGTCCTCGCCGCCGTCGTCGAAGCAGAGCCCTACCGCGTAGTGGCAGCCCCAGCCGCAGCCGAATCGCTGGAAGAGCTGCTCGGTCCGCTCGTTGCCGTCGAACGCCTTGCGGCAGATGAGACGCTTGTCGTTTCCGCCGAAATCGCGGGCGAAGCCCAGGCCGCACCAGTATCCGCCGCCGTGCGCCATGTAATCGTACTCGTAGACGTCGTCGCCGGCGCCGTCCAAGATGACGCCGATGCCTCCGCAAGCAGACTGCCGGATCCCGGCGCCTACGCCTTGGCCCCAGCCCTCGTAGCCCGGCGTTTCCGGCTTATAGGAGTTCGGGTAGAGTCCGCCACAGTAGTAGTGGTCGTCGCCGCTCAGATCATCGAGCAGGCCGAAGCCAAGCGGGCCGCCGAAGCCTTGGGCCCACATGGCGGCATGGTAGTCGTCGCGTCCGTTGCGGTCGATGAGCAGCCCGAGGCCGCCCAGGGCCTGCCCTTGCACGCGGCGAACGCCGGAATAGCGGTCGTCGCCGGCGTAGTCGATCAGGATTCCGACGCCGGCCAGAGCCGACCCCTGGGCAACGTCGCCCGCACTGTAGACGTCGTCTCCCTTGAGGTCCAACAGCATCGAGACGCCCAGGATCACGCCGCCCTGCGCGCCCGGCGCGGTCGCCCGATAGGTGTCGTTGCCGGCCAGATCGAGGATCACCAGCACCGGCCGCTCTGCCGACACGGTTCCTTCCTCGTAGGTGTCGCCGCCGCCGAGGTCGATCACCGCGGCTACGTCGGGCATCTCGTCGAGCCGATAGGTGTTCGCCTCTTTGCCGCCGATCACGATACCGCCGACCGGAGTGGCAATCTTGGCGATCACCCGGCCGGTAACGCCCGGCACCTCGACACTTGCCGAGTCAGGATAGTGTTCTAGCTGTTCGAGGAGTTTGGGATCGCTGAGCGGAACGAGGGCCTCGGCCGCGCTTGCCAAAGCGCTGCGGTCCATCCGCTCCATCAAGTCGCACAGCCGGCGTCCGGTCGCGCGGTCCGCCAGTGTGTGGCCGGCATGGTTCCGGCCAACCAGGACCGGGTAGAGATTGGCACGGAGTTCCCGGATCTCGGCCTCGGTCAACGGGACCAAAGCCCTCGCATGGGCCCCCTGGGCCTCGACCAGAGCCTGCTTGACCACGTTGAGAGCCTGCTCGGGCGATTGGGCCGCGACCAACGACCGTGGCTTCCGCTTGGGCAGATCGAGTTTGTCGGCGATGATCGGCAGAATTCGGGCCAGGCCGCCCGGATCGTCGCGAACGGCCGCGTGCAACTCGCGTGCGGCCTGTTCCGCCTCGGCCGTGGCCCTCAGCGGGTTGCGGAGCAGATGGTCGTACCAGCGCAATCGGCAATTGCCGGTCACTTCCGAGCCGGTGTAGGCGGCGGCCGTGGAATTGAGCGTGGCGGCCGCATAAGCCTGGAATCGGGCGAAATCGTTTCCGATGCTCCGTCTCCGCAGCGAGGCAATGACCTCGTCGTGCAAGAGCTCGACCAGGCCCGGCGCCAACGGCTCGCCTGCCGATGCTTCGCCCCCGGCGGCTGAATTCTGGACGCCCCTGGGACTGGGGGCAGGGTTCGACGCCATGGGCTCTTGGGGCGGCCCCGCCGGAATCATCTTATACGGACGGTCCTTCGACGAGTCTCGCCGACCTCGATCCCGCCCCCAATCCCGGGCGAACGCCTGAGAAGCGTCTCC
>CAYSGY010000067.1:0-16217 GCA_964430315.1 uncultured Planctomycetaceae bacterium | reverse complement strand
AAAATATCCGTTTTGCCGGGGCGATCCCGGTCCCCATTAGGAAGCGACTTCAAAGGAAGTGACTCTCATGGCGAGCTGTGTACTGGCCTACTCGGGCGGGTTGGATACGTCGGTCATTTTGGGCTGGTTGATGGACGAAGGGTACGAGGTCCACGCGCTCTACGTCGACCTCGGCCAGCCGTGCGAAGACCGCCAGGCGATTCTCGACAAGGCCCAGCGCATCGGGGCCAAGTCGGCCAAGATCGTCGACGCCCGCGAGGAGCTTTGCCGCGACTTCGCCTTTCCCGTGCTCCAGTGGCAGGCGAAGTACGAGGCGGTGTACCTGCTGGGCACGTCGATCGCCCGGCCGCTGATCGCCAAGAAGTGCGTCCAGGCGGCCCGGGAGGTCGGGGCCGACGCCTTCGCCCACGGCGCCACCGGCAAGGGCAACGACCAGTGCCGCTTCCAGCTTGCGGCCGAGGCGCTCGATCCCGCGGTGCGGGTCATCGCCCCGTGGCGGATCGAGCGGTTCCGCCAGTTGTTCCCCGGGCGGACCGACATGATCGCCTACTGCAACGAGAAGCAGATCCCGGTCAAGGCATCGGTCTCGAAGCCCTACAGTTCCGACGAGAACTGCCTCCACATCAGCTACGAGGCCGGCAAGCTCGAAGACCTGACCGTCAACGGCGTCGAGCTGGTCGAGTTCGGCATGACCGTCTCGCCGCAGCAGGCGCCCGACCAGGTGGAAGCGGTGCGCGTGGGGTTTGAGTCCGGCGTGCCCGTCAGCGTGAACGGCACGAAGATGGGGGCCTACGAGATCGTGGCCGCGCTGAACCAGATCGGCGGACGCAACGGGATCGGGCGGGTCGACATGGTCGAGAACCGTTTTGTGGGCATGAAGAGCCGCGGCGTGTACGAATCACCCGGCATGACGATCCTCTACGAGGCCCACCGCCTGCTGGAGCAACTGACCCTGGACCGCGACCTCATGCACCTGCGCGACCGGCTCGCCCCGGAAGTGGCCGAGATGGTCTACTACGGCTTCTGGTACCACGCCAAGCTCGACGCCTTGATGGCCTTCATGCGACAGGCCGAAAAGCCCGTGACCGGCGAAGTCGGCCTGAAACTCTACAAAGGCAACCTCATGGTCGACAGCCGCACCAGTCCCAACAGCCTCTACGACGAAGCCGTCGCCACCATGGAAGGCGGCGGCAGCTACAACCAGACCGACGCCGAAGGCTTCCTGCGCATCCAAGGCCTGCCGGGCCGCGTCCAGGCCCGAGTGCACCGGCGGGAGTATTGATTGGGGGTGGGGGTCAGGGGATCAGGAATCGGAGGTCGGACACCAGGAACCACAGGGCGCTCGTCCGACTCCCCTCTCCCGTTCGACGGGAGAGGGGCAGGGGGTGAGGGCGGTATGGACCTGAGACTGTCTCCAACGGGCAAGGGTGCCGCAGCCAAGTGCATGCGGTTGTGTGGCATACCGGATCAAATAAACTGCGTCCCCCCTTTCCGTCAGAGTCTTCGGTGGGCGTGGTCAGACCGTGCGGCTGCTCGTCCACCACGCCCTTCGCAAAGCCTCAGGGCGTGCCACCCGGCCGTGAAACCCACCACTGAAGGAGTCGCCATGACCGAAACCAAACAGAAGACTGGACCACAACCCTCAACAGCGTTCCGTAGAATAGTTGGCGGAGGTTCCCTATCGCCTCTGCGAGATTCGCAGCGAAGGAACACAATGAACAGGCACCGTCGCGCAATCTTTACCATGACAGCAGTGGTTCTGCTGGCCGTCGGGGCTTCGGCACAGGAGCACAAACCGCCGGTCTTCGGCTATCGCTCGTTCTGGCCGGAGTTCGGGGCGATGCGGCAGTTCAAGGACGCGGGCGTGAACACGGTCTGCATCTTCGCCGCCAACACCGACAACTCGCTAGGCAAGCCCTACTCCAAATACCCGCCCGTCTGGCGCTGGTTCGGGAAGTATGATTTCGCCTCGCTGGACAAACAATATGACGACGTGCTCGCGGTGAACCCGAACGCGGAGTTTATCTGCATGGTTGACCTCAACACGCCAATCTGGCTTCAGCGCCAACTGACCGGCACCGGACATAGCGCGGAGTGCGAGAGCTTCAGCATGCTGAGTTGCGCCTGCGCCAACCCTGCGTGGCGCAGGCCCACCACCGAGTATCTCACGACGCTAGTCAAGCACCTGGAGGCGCGCTATGGCGACCGCATCAAGGCTTACTTGCTGGCTTGCGGTTCGACAGACGAGTGGCTTGATTGCACCCGCGGTGTCGCGGGCCGCGCCAAGACGCAGGCTTGGAAGGCGTGGCTGAAATCGCACGGCAAAGCCGACGTGCCCGTGCCCGCGCTGGAGCGGCTCGACCGCGCGTCGTTCGAGGACTTGCTTCGCGACCCGGCCACGGAGCGGGACATCGTGGATTACGCGCAGTTCACCGGCGACACCATCGCCGACACGGTGCTGGAGTTCGCGAAGAAGACTCGCGCGCTGATTCCGAAACAGCGGCAGATCGGGATGTTTTTTGGCTATATCCTCGAACTGACGCGCACGCGATTGGTCTGGTCCGGACATCTGGAGTATGAGCGGCTCTATCGCTCGCCCGACATTGATTTCTTCATCAGCCCGGGAACCTACGCCGATCGGCCGATGGGTGGTGGCAGCGGCTTCATGGTGCCGAACGCCACCCGGCGGCTCGACAAGAAAGGTTTCCTCCACGAGATAGACCACCGCACGCCGACGTATAACTGCAACCTCGATGAGTTCGTCTCCATCGCGTGGATGGTGCCGTGGAAAAGCCAGGCCGAGACTGACGCCGGTCTGAAACGCGAGTTTGCGCTGGCCATCGTCAATCAGACTTCGCTGTGGTGCTTCGACATGTGGGGCGGCGTGTTCAAGACGCCGGAGACCATGAAGCTCGTCGCGCAGAGCAAGAAGCTCTGGGACCGTTTTGCCGCGCAGCCGCTCAAGACACGCGCGGAGGTGGCACTTGTGGTGGACCCGCAGAGCGCGCGCTACATCAACGACCAAAACGCCGTCGTGCCGCAGATCTACCAAGGCACGCGCAACAAGCTCAACCGTCTCGGCGCACCGTTCGAGGTCTTCTCCTTCAACGACCTGCCGCGCGCCGATCTCGCCCAATACCGCCTGTTCGTCTTCCCCGGCCTCTTCGAGATCACGCCGGAGAAGATGGACGTGCTGCGACAACATGTCCTCAACAACAACCGCACTGCCCTCTTCCTCTACGCGCCCGGCATCAGCGACGGCAAGAGCCTCGACCCGTCGCGCGTGCAGGCGATGACCGGCACTGCCTTCAAGACGCCCGGCGTCAACGCCGTGCAACGCGACGGCTGGAAAGCTGTCTATGTGGCCAGCTACGCGGACCTGACTCCGGCGTTGTTGAAGAAGGCCGCACGCGAGGCCGGCGTGACGATTTATTGCGAGGAGGAAGTTCCTGTCTATGCCAACGAGCGGCTCGTGGCGGTCCATGTGGCGCAGGGCGGCGAGAAGACCATCACGCTGCCGGTGGATTGCCGCCAGGTCAGTGAACTCTACACCGGCCGGACCGTGACGGTGAAAGCACGGCAGTTCCGTTACACGCTCAAGACCCCCGACACCGTGATGTTTGAGTTGATTTGGTAGAGCCAGGGAGAAAGTCATGTGGATCGGTCGGGTGGCACGCCCAGAGTCTTCGATGGGCGTGGCCAGGCCGTGCGGCTGCTCGTCCACCACGCCCTTCGCAAAGCCTCAGTAGCGCGTCGGGTGGACATCGCCCACCATCTCTTCATGGCTCGCCGACCTCCGCTTGAATCGCCGCGAACCGCGTCCCGGGCCGCCGCTCGCCGCCGCAGCAACATCCCCAGGAGCGTTCGTAGTGTCCCGAATCGACCCACCGCAGGAAACTCGATGTGGGCCATTGGTGGGGGCACGCTACAAGACCGTGCTTCACAGGATTGTAGTGGATGTAATCCACGAAGGCCTCCAGTTCACCCACCTCGTCGATCGTGTGTTCTCAGAAACGTCGCTGCCAGACGGCCCTTTCCCGATGCTTCTGCCGCGAGGCCGACAATGCCACGGGCTCCCCGGAAGGGCACGAGCGAGTGAAGCGGACCTTGATCCGGCCGATCCGCTTCGAGTAGTCGTGGTCGCCCGGCGGAAGCGTCCACAGAAAGTGCCTGTGCTCGGGAAGCACCACGGCAGTCAAGAAATCGGAAGTCGCTTCCCGCCGCACCGCCGCAATGGCCTCGCGTAAACGCACCACGTTCTCAGGCAGTGCAAAGAGGGGACGCCGACCGCAAGTCACGAGCGTGAAGAAGTACGTCCCGCCCGGCACAAAGTAACGGCGGTAGTCCGGCATCGTCCGCAACCCCGCTCGCAGAGCCAAGAACCCAAAAAAACGTAGGGTGGGCAACGCCCACCAAATCCGCAACACCAAGCCACAATAACGAATTGGCGGGCGATGCCCACCCTACACGGCTCCACTGCTTGCCCGCATGCCGCCACACACCCACGAAAACCTCTCGGCCATGACACCGCAGTGGACACTCCAGGCATGCGGTCAAGCAGGGAAGTGGCACACTTTCCCCCCATCGCCCGGCAACGAAGCAGTGGCACCCAACGCCGTTAACCCTTTCTTGATTTCGAATTACCCAGAATCCCCCGGTTTTCTAGGCTTCGACCCGTACGGGCCTCTGCCTGAGCGGCGATCGTTTTGGCAAACTCGGAGGTCTGGGATAAAGAATGCCCTAACTTCCAGGGCAATCACTACTTCGGAAAAGGGTTAACAGCGTTGAGTGGCACCCACGCGGCGACACACTCAAACCACGCCCTTCGCAAGCCTCAGGGCGTGCCACCCGGCCCGAGGCTTGCGACCGCGATCTCGTACGCCCGTTTGCCTCGCATCCAGGTATACGGATCAGCGTCTTTCAGCGGACAGACTAGCACGCCAGCCAGCCAGGCTTTCCCGGTTGGACGGAACAACAGGGCCAACTGACCTTTTCCTGAGGGCAGCACGCATTCGCCCTGCCATCTTTGTCTTTCTCCGCCACCAACGCCTTGGGGCAGAGGAGTGAGGCCTACGATTTCTATGCCCGATTCTGCGAGTTCTTCCAACGTCGTCTCGTAGACATCTGCGAGCCCGTTTTCGTCCAAGGGCTGACGAGTGTCCGCCTCCACGCGGAGGTACGCAATCGTATCATTAGTGCCGATGATCCGAAAGTCGGCCCCTGCTTTGGCCGGCCGCAAACGGTCCAGCGGTTCGGACTCCCACGACTCGGGGTATAGCAGTTGAAACAGCCCATCTTCATCACGGTACACAGCAAGCCGCTCACGCGTTCGTACGCCGGAATGCGACACAAACTGAAAACTTGCGGCCGCCAAACCCAAGGTTTCTTCTACAGCATCGTCGGCGTTTGCTGGCATTCTTCCCAGAAGCATTATGAGACGCTGAGCATCGCCTGTGACGAGAATCCTCAGAATCGCGCCATCTGCGCCTCGCGCGATGGCGTGGACCGTTTGTCCATATTCCGTTTCGCCGGACTGAACAGGGCCCATCTCCATTCCAAAGCGATACGCCTGGTATTCTAGCCAGTCGACAAGATTCACCTCCCACGGGAGGAGTGTCCCCAAGACCTGGACTCCGACGTCCGTCGATTCAGCAAAGGCCGCGAGCATACAGAACCGGTCGATCTCGAAAGCCGCCGATTCGGACGCCTTGATTTGCTTCCATCGCCTAGGGAGTGCGAGACGAAATCCCAATTCAGGCAACTGATCGGGAACAACAACAACGGAGCCGTACTCCCGCTGCAATTTCATTTCGGGAACGCCGTCACCGAAGGAAATGTCCGCGTCGCTGTTTGCCATATCACTTGAATCCTAGGCTGAAACTGATCCCCCCCCCCAAACCGAAACCAGCTTTGGCTTTTGCTCCCATGGAGAAACCATCCTTCTCCGACCATCCGAGCGAGGCATTGGCTTCGGCGGATGCGCCGACTTGGCCCTCTGCGGAGAGACCCAAGGCCAGAGTATGGCCGAAGAGCGGAATCTTGATCTTGCCACCAATTTCACCTTTGACGAGATCGACGCTGCCACCCACTTTGGCGTGGATGTCCTTGGCCTTTTTCGACCACTCCGCCCCGACTGATGCTTCGGCTTCGGCGGCTAGGGCCTTTCCGCTTGCCTCCACTGCGCCGTACTTCCAATCCTTCCCCGCGTTGGCGCTGGCCGCCTCGCCGTGGATCGAAGCTTTTATGACGTCAAGGCGATGGCCTCCGTCCTCGCGACTGTACCCGGACGAGATCGCGCCTCCATAGCTTCCCAGTTGAAAGTTGTTCTTATCGTCGCCCCACCTCCTCCAAGCTCCCCCTTCGCTCATCCAATCGTGAGAGACGTCAAACGACTTGCTTACGCTCGGCTTCCTAAACGTCCGGAACTTCCGTTTCGGCCGAGCAGAGGAGTAAGTCTTTTCTCGCAATGTTCTTGTGACCGTCGGACCGCCCTCCAGGAGGTCCGAGTCGTCGTCTGCCAAAGGCGCGGGGCTTCCTTGGGACCACCACTTCGCAATGTCCCGTCCAAGACTCTTCGCTGCCGCATACGGACACGCGGCTTTGGGGCCCTTTGCCAGCTTGCCAAATGTGCTCCGCGACTTCTTCGCTGCAGCGGCAACACGATTTGCGCGACTCGGATGCCGTCCGAGGGCCCCGGCTACAGAGCGAGCTGCTTTCGTACAAGCTCCGCGTGAACCGCGTCCCATGGCCGCAACTCCTAAGTCGCCTTGTTCTGCGCTGCGATTTCGTCGATAAGCACTTCCACCTTGTCTTCGACGTGCATCTCGGGGTCTTCCTGCAGAAGGTACTGGTGTACTTCCGGGATCTGATCGAAGGTTCGCCCACCCAGGAATGTCAAACACACGAATTGCGAGATTCCGGCTTGGGAGGTGATGTCGAACACCGCGGCCCTTCCCTCGCTTTCCGCAATGTATGTGAGCAGGGTCGAGTCGTCGATCTTGGCCGTCTCCTCAGGCAGTTCCTCGCGGAGGAATTTCATGAGCCGACGGTGGAAGTCCTCACGGACGGCCTTGCCCATGACGTCCATCTGCTCGGGGCGAATCTGAGCCATGATTCGTCTCCTGGAGAGGCTCTTCTCGGGTCGATCCTTATGGTGTGTCCTTCTTATTCATCGCAGCGACGGGACTCTCTACCTCGCGTAGGCAGCGCCGGCGTTGCGCTCGATACTCAGAAGTCTCCCCTCGGCCCTGGTGACGCAGAAACCCTTAACGGGCCCGAAGAAATGCTCTGCTTCTGACGGAGTACATGCCGCCAGGTAGACCGGCAATACGCGGGGATCGTAGAAGCGGAAGTACAGCTCCTTGGCTTCCGCGTCCTTGACCAGCAGGAAGCGCCGAAAATGCTTGCGGAGCTCGCCGAGAGGGACCGAAGCACTGGCGAAGATCCCCCAAGGATCCTGCCACAGATTGGCCACAATCCAATCGAGCAGCGCTTCGTCGATCTGAACCAGATAGGGGGCAATTGCCCAATAGTCTCCCTCAGCCGAACCTCGGTACAGCGACAGTGCCCGTTCTTCGCCCAACTCCTTAACCTTTTCGGGGACTCGGGGTTCGTCGCAAGCGTCCAGCACGGCGAACCACGCTCCTGGCTCCGCGGGGAGCCTTCCGCGAAGCTCCTCAACGGTGAGAGGCCGAACGCTTACCGTGGCGACAGCCATCAGAGTAATCCCATCTTCAGAAGCTCTTGGCGTGCCTTCTCGCACTTTTCGCAGAACGGGAGCCCGGCTTTCTTCGCCGCGCCCATGGCCGCTCCCTGCGGGCTTCCGGCCGCGCCCATCCCTACGTCGCCGATGATGACCGTGGGGCAGCCCATGGCGATGGTGCCGCCGTGGGTGGTGAGGTCGCCGATGCGGGCGGCGGGTTGGCCGCCGATCATGACGGTCATCGAGCCCATGGCGATCGCATCGGGCGGGCCGACGCATACGGCCATGTCGCCCACCCTGGCGGCCGGCATGAAGCCGATCATCACCGTCGGGAACCCCATGGCGATCGGCCCGCCCACGTGCGGGACCACGCCGGTGACCATGGGGCACACGTGCATGTCGCCGATTCGGGCTGCGGGGGGCATGGGTCGCTCCTCTGCTGTTGTTGTGGGACGCGTTTGGGCGATTCACGGCGGGCAAGCCCGCCCGCTAAACGATCCTTGGTTGACGGATACTCTACCACTCGATCGGCAACCACCGACCACTAACCACCGACCGCTAACCACCAACCACTAACCACCGATCACCGACCACTGCTCCCCGCCGCTATCCTCCCGGCGTTTCCTGCGGAGCGGAAGCGACGCCCTCCGGCGGTTTTTCTTGGAACCCGAGTTCTCGGAGTACCTTGGCGGACCGTTCGCCGCCGTAGATCTGCCAGGCGTCGGGCAGGTCGGGGAGTTCGACCAGCACGGCGTCGATCCCGGCGAGCAACTGCTTGATGAACTGCGGCCGGGAATACGAGAGGAGCGGGCCGAGGACCGAGGGCCAGCAGTAGCCCACGATCCCGCCCCCTTGCCCGTCGCCCGGTCCCTTGTGCAATGCCTGCCGGAGATGCTCCAGCAGTTGCGGCTTCTCCTGGCGAGAGAAGAGGCAGACGACGGCGTCGTTGCCCCAACCCTCGTCGATCAGGTTGGGCCAGGAGAGATATTCATCTTGCGACACGACGATCGGCGACACCAGATCGGCCACCGACGTATCCAGCCAGTCGAAGAGGTAATTCGGGGCCTCGAGTTCGGCGGGACGCGGGGAGCCGAGCTTGTGAAAATCGACGATCAGGTGGGCCGGCAGCATGCTGCACACGGTCACGGCCAGTTCGCCCGGCGGGATCTCGTCGGCGGAGCCCCGGCAGAGGGTCAGGCCCGAATCGCATTTCTCGACACTGAACGACCGTTGTTGGGCGATGGGGGCAGGCGGGACGTAGGCGGGGACGATCTGCTTCTTAGGCACGCGCCGGCTCGTGACGCTGGAGGCCAGCGGCGATTGCAGCGACGTGGTCGACGTGCTCTCCCCCCCGCTCTTCTCGACCCGCACCAGGAAGACGCTCCGGCCGGCGAGGACCTCGGCCCCGTCCTCCAGCGGGACGCGCTGCTGGGGCTGGAGCCGGTGGCGGTCGAGGAAGGTGCCGTTGGTGCTGCCGAGGTCCTTGATGTAGCAGGCGTTGTGCTCGGTTTCGAGGGCGAAGTGGACGCTCGACATCTGCCCGTCGTTCGGGACGGCGAAGTCGGCCCACTCGGTGCGTCCGACCTGGAGCACCTGGCCCGGACCGAGCGCCATGCGCCCGCCGGTGGCCGGACCCGAGGTTATCTGCACGACTACCCGCATCGTTTCACTTCTTGCATTCGGCGTGTCCGCACTTGGTCATCAGTGCCCGCTTCGCGAAGTACTCCTCGAATTGGGCCAAGCGACTTTTCGGACTCTCGGCGAGGAAGACCGCCAGTTCCACTCCGAGTGCTCCCGACTGCAGGTCTCCCGCCATGTTGGGGTTGGACTTGGTCTTGAGGAGCGTATCCATTTCGTGGGCGACAACACCCACGCTGATAAACGAGCTACCCCATTCTCCCCAGCCCTTTCGCTGCAGGCAGTAGTTCATGACGAAATAGGCGAGCATGTGGTGAGGCAGGTTTCCTTCGTCGCTCTCTGGAAGGTCTCGCAAGAGTCGGCAGAAGCCGCTGTTGGCGAAGTTCACGAAGTAGTGGCCTTGCGGTTCTACAGCGACCGTGCGTCGAATCGAGTTCGTGAAGCCGTCTTGGCTGAAATTCGAGAGATTGACGAGCACGTTTGCCACGAGGTAGACCATTTCGTCGGGATAACCGGAGGCGAGCGACAGATGTGCGGCGTGGTTGAGCACACGTTTCACGGCGGCGGCATCGGTGATCGTCTTCTGTTGGACCTGCCCCCACAAGTCTTGAGCGATGAAACTGACCCAGAGGACGTCCTTCCTGATGGTCTCCCGCAAGCACTCCCAGCACGTACACTTGCCTGCGGCGCCGGAATAGGTCTTCTTGGCGCCGCGGGACTTCCGGTTGTCGCCGTGTTTCGGGCAGTTTGGGTCCTTGGGGATCGCCATGACTGATCTCGTGCGTTGGCCCCTCCGCCGAACCACTCCCTCGGCTGGGATCTCCGCCAGGAGCCGTCGGCGGACCTCCCGGCTCAGGAGAGCGAATCGGGGGCCGATTTCTTGCCGGTCTTGTGGTCGTCGGCGATGTCGGGTTCGGTCGGTTGGGCTTCCTTGGCGTCTTCGGGCTGGGTGGGGCTGGAGCCGCCGCCGGAGCCGGCCGAGCCGCCGCTGTTGATGTTCACGAGCGTTCCCTGGATGGTCACGCCGGCCGGGCCGATATCGACGAACCCGCCCGGGCCCTTGATCGTCAACTGCATGCCGGCCTCGATCACGACCTTCATCCCGCCCTTGAGGTGGATTTCCTGGCCCGCCTCCAGGGCATACTTCATGCCCACTTTCTCCTGGTGATTGTTGCCGACGGTGAGCGACTGGTCGACGTCGACCTTCTCCAGGAGATTGCCTTTGACGTGCAGGTGGCTATCGGCCTCGATCAGCTCCTTCTTGTTGGCCTTGATGACGATGTCCTGGTTGCCGGGCCCGTCGATGCCGCCGACCAGGAGCTGCATGTCGCCGCCGATGTGTTCGGTATGGTTGCGATGCACCTTGAGGTGTTTGTCGACGTAGATCATCTCCCGCTGATCGCCGCCCTTCTTCCCGTCCTTCTCGTAACCGATGACCTGATGCCGGTCGACGATGATCCGCTCGCGGGAGACGTTGAGGACCCGCACGTCCATGTCCTTCTGGGCGTGGACGAAGATCTGCTCGTGGCTCGCCTTGTCCTCGAAGCGGATCTCGTTGAAGCCTTCGCCGCCGAGGGTGGAGTTGGTCTTGATGTAGCTTTTGGTCTTCTCCTGGGGCAAGGCGTAGGGGGGCATCTGGTCGGCGTTGTAGACCAGGCCGGTGATGAGCGGGCGGTCGGGGTCGCCCTCCAGGTAACTGACGACTACCTCCTGGCCGATACGGGGAATATACATCGCCCCCCAGTTCTTGCCCGCCATGGTCTGCATGCAGCGGATCCAGCACGAGGTCTTGTCGTCGCGCTTGCCTTCCCGGTCCCAGGGGAACTGGACCTTGACGCGCCCGTATTTGTCGGGCCAGATTTCCTCGCCCGGCGGTCCGGTAACGACGGCGGTCTGCGAGCCCTGGACGATGGGTTTGGGGGTGGTGCGGGCCGGGCGGAAGATCACGTAGTCGGGGATGCAGGAGAAGGTGTTGCTATACTCAAACGCCGCGCCCTCCCCGCCGCCGAGCTGCGTGGGCTCCTGGGCCCCGTGGTGAATCTCGGTGATCACATAGGTCTTCCCGACCTCGGCCTCGCAGTCGTGGACCTTGAATGTGAACTTCCCGCCCACGCCGAAGGTCTTGCAGGTGCTCGATCCGTGGGCCTGGTCGTGAGGCGTCTCGTCCTCTTCCATGCGGACCTGGGTGTAGTCGTTGCCTTCCTTGTTGATGTCGTATTCGCCGGGGTAGTCGTAGACCTCGTACTTCTCGATCTTCGGGAGCTTCACCAGGGAGGGCTTGCTCTGCATCATCAGCTTCGAGGGAGTGGCCGCGGTGCGGTGCGGGTGATCGATGAAGTTGTACTCGGTCTGCGTCCAGCGGCCCGGCGTGTACTCGAAAGCGTGCTCCCAAGCGATCACCGCGTCCTCGGTGAGGCGGCTGCCGTAGGAATACTCGTACTCGACCGTCTTCTCGGGAAGGTCTTTGTACGCCCCCTTCTGATCGGCGAGCACCATGATGTGCTTCTGCTCTTCATGGCGGAAGTAGTAGAAGATGCCCTCCTGCTCCATCAGGCGGGAGACGAAGTTGAAGTCGGTCTCGCGGTACTGGACGCAGTATTCCCACTTGCGGTGGTCTTCCTGGATCTCCGACACCTCGTAGTCGGAGAACCCCAAGTCGCCGAAGATCTGCTCGATGATCTCGGGCACCGACTTCTCTTGAAAGATGCGGCAGTCGGCCGTGCGGGTGAGAAACCAAAGCCAAGGGACCACCTCGGCCTCGTAGCGGCGCACGCCCGTCTCGCGCGAGCCGGCCGCGAAGCGGCTGACCAGGCCGTTGAACCACCGCGGCTCACCGCTGGGGAGCCGGATCCTCCAACTGACGCTCTTTCCGACGATCTCCTTGGGCGGGATGAAGTCCTTTTCGGAGTACATCGTGAGGTGGTACGCGAACAACCGCGACATGGTCTCCCGGCCGCTGAACGCATCGAGCACGAGCACGTCCTCGCCCAACGGCGTGAACACCGCAAGCTGCCGGTTCTCCTGGGTGATGTGCGCCATAGAGGCCTCCCGGAGATCTCCAAAGGGGCTGCCGAAACGAGGGGAGAAGAACGCACCGCGACAGCGACCACGGGACCGGGGCGTTCCACCCCGGTCCCGTGGCCACAGCGTCCCGTGGCATCGCGCCAACCACCGTGGGGGCGACGACTAGCCGCCCGTGTTGTCGACCAGGTTCCACCACTTCTCGACCTGGCCCGTCTTTGCCCCGGTCTTGTGGTCGCTCTCGGTGTAGGTCAGGGTGATCTTGCCGTAGTTGAACGACACCGTCTCCATCGGCACGGTCTCCGCGCCTTGGCTCGACCCGCCCGGGGAGACGCTGGTGATCAGCACGTCCTCCATCTTCCACTTCATGTAGGGCAGCTTGGCCCCCGTGGCCCGGCACAATTCCACCGTCACTTCCTGGATGTGCTCGCCGTTGCAGCAGGCCAGGAACAAGGGGGCGCTGGCCTTGTCCAGGGCGTGAACGATCGCGAAGTCCTGGTGGTTGCACCGCTCCGACGATCGCCCGCCACGGTCGCTCGGCGAGCCGCTCGCCGGCTGGCTCACCCCGTGGCTGAACGAGAGCAGCTCGATCCAGCCTGTGTGGGCTGCGTCGGTGCTCTCGCCCGGAATCGTCTTGATGTACAGAAATGCGTCGAATGCCATGGCTCACTCCTTCGTCTTAACGGGTTCAGTGGACGCCACACACTCCTATTCTCGTGCCCCTCGCCGAATAGTTGCTTCGTTTCCTCAGAAATTCTTCCCGCCACGATGCGTTTCGTGTAAGCCCACGATAGCACGTCGCCAGAGCCAAGGGCAGCCTCCCTAAAGAGGGGCCTGCCTTGCCTGGCCTTCCCAATCACCCCACGGTCCCTATTCCAGAGAGGGAGGGAAGGGTTCGCGGACCGCCTCTGACTGTGGCGTCGAACGCGGCCGGCGTAGCCCCCGCCGGGCGATGTCCTCCGCCAGACTGCCGTTACAGCCACTTCTTGCGCTGCGCCAGGTGAACGAGCGGTTCCGCCTCGGGGATGCCTTTGACCTTGAGGGCGTCGCTGTCCCACTCGATGGGTCTTCCGAGCCGCATGGCGACCATGCCCACCATGGCGATCTCGGCCACGCAGGCCGAGGAATCGAAGCCTTGGAAGGTCTTGCCTTCGCCCTTGCAGGCATCGAGCCATTCCCGCATGTGGTCCTTGGCCCTCGGGAGGGTCACGGGGATCGACTGGCCGGCCTCGTGGTCCTTGACGCCGCGGCACTTCGCCTCGCCCTTGAGCTTGACCACGCCGCCGACGCCCCAAGCGTTGGAGAAGAGAATGCCCTTCTCGCCGGCGAAGAGCACGCCGTTGTCGGGCACTTTGCCGTAGGTCGTCAGCAATTCCTTGCCCAGTTCCTCCGGCGGGCCGGCCTTGGGCCCGTCGTGCCACCAGACGCTCACCGGCTCAAAACCCTCCCGGGCGGCGAAGTCCCAGCGGAAGTCGGTGGCCGAGGGGTAGCTGTCCTTGAGGGGCTCGGGGATGGCGACCTCGGCCCGCAGCGGCGGGCCGAGCTTCAACGCCCGCCACGGGAGATTCAGGCCGTGCGCGCCCATGTCGGCCAGGTGCCCGTCGCCGAACGGCAGCCAGCGGCCCCAGTGCAAACACCCCACGGCACCCGGCGCCGCGATGTAGTAGCTCTTGTAGGGCAACAGCGGCGACGGGCCGCACCAGAAGTCCCAATCGAGCCCTTCGGGAATCGAATCGGCGCTGGTGTCGATCGGGGCGCTGGGCGGGAAGGTGCGGGTGATCCAGCAGTGGACCTCGCGGATCTTGCCCAGCAGACCGCCCTGGATCACCTCCATGCTGCGGCGGAACGTGTCGGTCGAGCCGCCCTGCGTGCCGAGCTGCGTGACCAGCTTGCTTTGGCGGCCCAACTCGCGGATCTCCCTCGCCTCGGTGCAGCTATGGGCCAGCGGCTTCTCGCAGAAGACGTGCTTTCCGGCCAGCATGACGGCCTTGCTCATCGGCACGTGCCAGCGCTGGCCCGGGGCCATGACCACGGCGTCCACGCGCTTCTCCGAATCGAGGAGCTTGCGGTAGTCCCCGTACACCTTGGCCTTCTCCAGCTTCGCGCCGAAGCGTTTCTTGATGTGTGCGATCTGCCGGGCGTCCACGTCGCAGAGGGCCACGACCGGGTCGCCCTCCTGGAGGGCCGAGCCGAGAATCTGCCCCATGCGCCCGCCGCAGCCCATCAGGGCCAGATTCAGCCTGCGGTTGGCCCCTTCTCCCGCCAAGGCCCGGGAAGGCACGAAACACGGCAAGGCGCAGGCGCCGAGGCCGGCCGCGCCGAACGTCTTCAGGACCGAACGCCGAGTGACTTGCGAAGGGTGGTGCATGTTGGGTGGCTCCCGGGAAGAGGAGGATGGGTGAGACGGAGGGACATTGGGAAACGCCGAAAGCTCAAACGTCCCCCGAGACGCGCGAGTCTAGTCGATAGGCCGACGAAGGTCAAGCAAGCGGTAGGCCCGCACGTCGGCATAGACGCGGCGCTGGTGGTTGGTCAACACGCAGTCCGGCGGGCCACTGAGGGAGAGCACGTATTCCACGAGGTCCGCAAGTTCGTCCCGGGGGAGCCCCGGCGCGGCGGGGTGGGCCGTGCCGGGCATGCCGACCGCGATGCGCAGGTAGACCGATTCCCGCTCGCGTCCGCCTTTGAAGGGCTCGCGGACCAGGTCGCGAGCCCGGTTCGGCTCGCCCAGGGCGTCGAACAACGGCTGGTCCGCGGCACCGGAGCCATCGTCGCCGTGGCACTTGCCGCAGCCCAACGTCCGGTAAACGACGCTGCCCCTCGCCAAGGCGTCGTCACCGCTCGGCCAGCGATCGGGGAGGGGAATGGGCCGGCCCGGCGTGGTCGTCCGCTGGACGGCGTCCCGCACCTCGTCCTCGACCGGCTCCTCGCCCGCCTCGAGCATCGCGCGGAGGAGTTGCCGGCGGGCCCCTTCACGCCGCAGGCGCAGGACCTCTTGTGCCAGGCGTTCTCTCTCGGCCGGGCTGAGGGTGGTGTCGAAGGCCTGCATCGAAGTCCCAGGCAGTCCGCGGGCGAGGACTTGTTCGACGTCCTCCCGCGAGGCCACGCCGTTGTCGGTGCCGGCCAGTTGCAGGCCGCCGGCGCTGAAGTCGCGCGGACGCGGGAACAAGTAGCGGGCCGCCTGTCCGAGGCCGCTGCCTTCAGTACCGTGGCAGACGGCGCAGTGCGATGCGTAGAGTTCTCCGCCGCTGCCCCTCTCGACGCGACGCGACGCAACACGCCCCGACTTCGTCTCCCGTTCGATCCGGCCTTGCACCGTACCCGGGCGATCGGCCTGCCGCAGGTTCACGAGCCACTTCTCCCGCGTCAGAAAAAGAACGGCCGCCGCCAGGACAAAGGGGACGAGCACGATGCCCACGATGCGGCGTTGGCTGGAGCCTTCGGGGCCAGCCGACGACCGAGGCCCAATCCGTCTCGGCACATCGCTCCCGCCTTCCTCAGTCATCGTAGGAGTCAGACCACGTCAAATGATCGAAAGGGCGGCTCTCCTGGTGTTATAGGAGAGGAAGCATACGGTTCCTCTTCCACGAACACGCAGGAGAGCCAATGATGTTGTACCTTGGAATCGACCCGCACCGCAAGCAGTTGACCGTGTGTGTCCGTGAGCAGCAGGCCCTTCCCAAAGATCGGGCTACAACGCGGCATCTGTGAGCAGTCCCACGAGCCGCATGTACTCCTGGTAGTGAAGCCGGGTGAGTTCGTGGTGCATTCGGAGCGCCACGAGGCGGGCCGAGAAACGTTCCCGTGCCCGCACGGCCCGATCGACAGCGTCCACCACGTTCTCGATGAACTCCTC
>CAYSGY010000066.1:0-16475 GCA_964430315.1 uncultured Planctomycetaceae bacterium | reverse complement strand
TGCTCGGCGGCCAGCAGGTCGTGGATCTCCCGGAGATTCACGACCGCATCGACCGCCTCCAGCCGGTTGGTGGCCCTCAGCGGCGTTAACCGGCCGTTGGAACTGAGCATCGGCTTGAGTTCCTCGGCCGCGTCCTCCGCCGTCAGGGTCTCCAGGTTGAAGGAGATCTTGACGAACTCGTAAGGATCGCGATTCGGCAGATCGTCGGCCTCGATCCGCGGCACCAGGGCGGGATTGAGCTTCTTGCAGTCGACGACCGAAAGGGTATCGCCCTGGGTCAGGAGGGTGTATCCGCGGGCCAGGAGGTGCCGGTTCACCAGATCGCGGGTCTCGCGGAGCGTGTAGGGACGAGGGGTGATCAGATTGAGGTAGTCGCCCGGTAGCGACTGCCAGTCGACGCTCATCCCAGAAATGTCCGCCAGCCATTCGAGCACGGCGGGCCAAGGCTGGTTCTTGAAATTGAAGCTGACCTTGCCGTCTTTGTCGGGACGGACCTTGAGTTCGTTGGGATCGGGCGGTTTGGGCGGCGTGGTCGGACGCTGGACCGGCGCGGCCTCCTCCGGTTTCTCGCCGTCCTTCTTCTGGCCATCCGGCTTGCCCGGCTCCCCCGGTTTGCCGGGCGGACCGCCCGGGATGCCCGGCGGCATCATGCCCGGCGGCATCATCCCAGGCATGATCCGCATGCTGGGTCGCGATCCCTCACTGCCCGGCTTGGCCGCCGAGGGACTGCTGGATGGCGATGCCGTGGGTGCGGAGCCGGTGCTCGCCGCAGCAGGGGCTTCGCTTTCGGTCTTCACGGGCGCAGCGCCGGCAGGGGCCGCAGCCTCGCCGCCGCAGGCCGGGCGCGAAGTCCCCACCACGGCCAAGGCCACGAGGCCCATGCCCAGAATGCGTGAAGTGAACGCCACCACAGCTCTCGCCATCGGACCGTTACGTGACGATTGACCTCTCCAGGCCCGCCCCGTGAGGCGCGAACCCCCACCCTCTTCCGCCGAAGGACGCCTCGGCGGCCACATTTCCACTGTGATTCATTATGGTCTCCCCACCGGGAAACGCAACAATTCGTGCAAATATGGATACAATGACGCTGGATGCGGCCGAGTGGGCGACCCCCAGACTGGGTAGCGGCGGTCGCGGCCCCGTCGAATTTGTCCCGGTCGTGCCTCGTGCGACGGACGGAGCGAAGCGACCGAACGCCGCCGTGCTATGATGTGTGGCACAGCTTCCCTCGGCTGTGCGAAATGCCCTGCACAGCCGAGGGCGGCTGTGCCACATGGGACCATCCCATCATCGATCAGAGCATGCTAGACGGAGCACTAAGGTCTCATTCGGACTTCCGTATTTGTTATTTGCGATGCACTCTTGCCCCTTTCTTCGGTTGCCCATGACTGACGACGCATTCCAAGGCACAGCGCACCCGCTACAGGACCTCGTCCAACGGAGGATTCTCCTCCTCGACGGGGCCATGGGCACCATGATCCAGCAACTCGGCCTCGACGAGGCGGCGTTCCGCGGCACCGCGTTGGCCGACCATCCTCGGGACCTCAAGGGGTGCAACGACCTCCTCTCGATCACGCGGCCCGAGGCCATTGTCGCGATCCATCGCGGATACCTCGACGCGGGGGCGGATATCGTCTGCACGAACACCTTCAACGCCAACCGGATCGCCCTGGCCGATTACGGGCTGGGCGAGCGGGTGCGCGAGATCAATGTGGCCGCGGCCCGGTGTGCCCGCCGGGCGGTGGAAGCGTTTTCATCCTCCAGGTCCACGCGTTCTCTGGAAGAGGAGGCCGGGGGGCAAGGGGGAAGCCCAGGGGTTGCAACCCCTGGGCTTGGAGCGGCACTGCGTTTCGTGGCAGGCTCGATCGGTCCGACCAACCGCACGGCGTCCCTCTCACCCGACGTGAACGATCCCGGCTTCCGCGCGGTCACGTTCGATGACCTGGTGGTTGCTTACGGCGAGCAGGTGGCGGCCCTGGTCGAGGGCGGCGTCGATCTCCTCCTGGCCGAGACGGTCTTCGACACGCTCAACCTCAAGGCGTGCCTGTTCGCTATCGAAGACTTCTTCGAGCGGCAGGGGCTGCGTCTGCCGGTCATGGTCTCGGTGACGATCACCGACCGGAGCGGCCGCACCCTTTCGGGCCAGACGTTGGAAGCCTTCTGGACCTCCATCGCCCACGCCGAGTTGTTCAGCGTGGGGATCAACTGCGCGTTGGGGCCGGAGTTGATGCGGCCCTACGTCGAGGAACTCGCGTCGCTTTGCCCGGTGTGGACGAGTTGCCATCCCAACGCGGGCCTGCCCAACGAGTTCGGCGCCTATGACGAGACGCCCGAGCAAATGGCCCGGGTGCTCGGGGAGTTCGCCGCGGCCGGGTGGTTGAATCTCGTGGGCGGGTGCTGCGGGACGACGCCGGCCCACCTCCGGGCCATCGCCGAGGCCGTGGCCGCCGCGCCGCCGCGCCGTCCGCCGCCGCCGGACCCGCACACCCGGCTGGCCGGCTTGGAGCCGCTCGTGCTCCGGCCCGAGAACCCCTTCACCATGATCGGCGAGCGGACCAACGTGGCGGGCTCGCGGGCGTTTGCGCGGATGGTCCGCGAAGGGCGGCTCGACGAGGCGGTGGCCGTGGCCCGGCAGCAGGTCGAAAACGGGGCGAACGTCCTCGACGTGAACCTCGACGACGCCTTGCTGGAGGGCGAGACCCTCATGCCCCGCTTCCTCAACCTCCTGGCCGCCGAGCCCGACGTGGCCCGCGTGCCCATCATGATCGACAGTTCCAACTGGTCGATCCTCGAGGCCGGATTGAAGTGCGTCCAGGGGAAACCAATCCTCAACTCGATCAGTCTCAAGGAAGGCGAGGAGGCGTTTCTCCACCATGCCCGCTTCGCCAAACGCTGCGGAGCGGCCTGCGTGGTGATGATGTTCGACGAAGAGGGTCAGGCCGTCACCACGCAACGCAAGGTGGCCATCGCCCGGCGAGCCTACCGCCTCTTGACCGAAAAGGCCGGCGTGAACCCGGCCGACATTATCTTCGACCCAAACATCCTCACGGTGGGCACCGGAATCGAGGAGCACAACCGCTATGCCCTGGCGTTCCTCGAAGCCACGCGGCAGATCAAGGAGCTCTTTCCCGGTGTCAAGGTCTCCGGGGGCGTGAGCAACATCTCCTTCGCCTTCCGCACGGCGGAACCGGTGCGCCGGGCCATGCACTCGGCGTTCCTCTACCACGCGATCCGCGCGGGGCTCGACATGGCCATCGTCAATGCCGGGCAGCTCGACGTCTACGAGGAGATCCCGCCCGACCTGCTCGAAGGGGTTGAAGACGTCCTGCTCGACCGCCGGCCCGACGCCACGGAGCGGCTGATCGCCCTGGCCGGATCGCTCGGCGGCCAGCCGGAACAGGCGGCCAAGGCGAAGCTCGCCTGGCGCGAGGGCCCGGTCGAAGACCGCCTGCGCCATGCCCTGGTGGAAGGCATCGTCGAGTTCATCGAGAGCGACGTGGAGGAGGCCCGGGCCCGGTATCCCAGTTGCCTCGCCATCATCGAAGGTCCGCTCATGGCCGGGATGCAGGTGGTCGGCGACCTGTTCGGCTCCGGGAAGATGTTTTTGCCGCAGGTGGTCAAGAGCGCCCGCGTGATGAAGAAGGCCGTGGCGTATCTCCTGCCGTTCATGGGCCAGGCCGATCTCGTAGCACAGCCATCCCCGGCTGTGGGCGATGTAGCACAGCCGCCCCCGGCTGTGGGCGCCTCTGAGAGATCCGCACAGCCGAGGGCGGCTGTGCCCCAGGCCTTGCACACCCGCGGGAAGATCGTTTTGGCGACCGTGAAGGGCGACGTCCACGACATCGGCAAGAACATCGTCGGCATCGTGCTGGCCTGCAACGGCTACCAGGTGATCGACCTCGGCGTGATGGTCCCCTGCGACAAGATCCTCCAGACCGCCCTCGACGAGCGGGCCGCGATGATCGGCCTGAGCGGGCTGATCACGCCGAGCCTGGAGGAGATGGTCCACGTGGCCCGGGAAATGGACCGTCGGGGAATGGACCTGCCGCTCTTGATCGGCGGGGCGACGACCAGCGCGAAGCACACGGCGGTGAAGATCGCCCCGGCCTACCGGCACGTGACGGTCCACGTGGCCGACGCTTCGCGGAGCGTGGGCGTGGCCGAGCGGCTCCTCCGGCCCGAGTCGCGACGGGCGTTCGACGCCGAGAACCGGGCCGAGCAGCAGCGGCTGGTCGAGGCGTACCGGCGCCGGTCCCAGATCGAGCTGGTTCCCTACGCCGACGCGGTTGCCCGGCGGTTTCCGACCGATTGGAGCGCGGCCCAGATCCCGTCGCCCGCCTTCCTCGGCGTCCGCGTGCTCGACGACTACCCGCTCGACGAGCTGGCCCGGTACATCGATTGGTCCCCCTTCTTCATGGCCTGGGAACTACGGGGGAAATACCCCAGGATCTTCGACGACCCGACGGTCGGCCCTCAGGCCCGGCAGCTCTACGACGACGGCCGCCGCCTGCTCGATCAGTTGATCCGGGACCGACGGCTGCATGCGCGGGGCGTATACGGGTTCTGGCCGGCCGCGTCGGTCGGGGACGACATTCTCGTCTACGCCGCGCGGGACGGACGGCGGGACGGAAGCCTCCCCTCTCCCGCGAGCGGGAGAGGGGCCGGGGGTGAGGGCGGCCTCCATCCCCATCCATTCTCCAAACCGGCCGTAATGCCCCAAAGCCCTCATCCTAGCCCTCTCCCAAAGGGAGAGGGGACTTCGGCGGAAAACGCTTTCGCCGCATCCCGGGCCTCCCAGTCCGAACCCATCGCCCGCCTCCACACCCTGCGTCAGCAGTGGCGGCGCAAAGGGCAAGAGCATTTTCTGGCCCTGGCCGATTTCGTCGCGCCTGCGGAGAGCGGCCGGAACGACTACCTCGGCGCGTTTGCCGTTACCGCAGGGGCCGGGGCGGCCGAGGTCGTTGCACAGTTCGAGGCGGAGCACGACGACTACAGCGCGATCCTGGTCAAGGCCCTGGCCGACCGTCTGGCCGAGGCCTTCGCCGAACGTCTGCACCAGCTTGCCCGCGAGGACTGGGGCTACGGGCGCGACGAGAATCTCTCGAACGAGGACCTTGTTGCCGAGCGGTACCGGGGCATCCGTCCCGCGCCGGGCTATCCCGCCTGCCCGGACCATACGGAGAAGCGGACCCTGTTCCGTCTGCTCGACGCCGAGCGTCACACGGGCATCCGGCTGACGGAGACGCTGGCCATGGACCCGGCCGCGTCGGTCTGCGGCCTCTACTTCGCCCATCCCCAGGCCCGCTACTTCGCCGTGGACCGCATCACCCGCGACCAGGTCGAGCACTACGCCCGCCGCAAGGGCTGGACCCTCGCAGAGGCCGAGCGCTGGCTGGCGCCGAACCTGGGGTATGAACCCGGTTGACCGGAGCTTGCTTCGGCTCGACGTTCGATTGACGGCGACGCGGCGAGCTCCTACACTAACAAATGTTCTGCTACGCCAACGTGCGGGACGTGGATGTGAGGTCGTAACCATGAACGACTTGACGGTCGAGTTGATTCCCGACCCGGAAGAAGGCGGCTTCACGGCCAGAATCCCGGATCTTCCCGCCTACGGCGAGGGTGAGACGGAGGAGGAGGCGATCGCCGATCTCAAGGAGGCCGTGCGAGGCTACATCGAGGCGTTCGGGCTGGAGGACGCCGTCAGCAGGCTGGTTCGGCCAGGCATTCGTTATCTCGATTGGGACCTTGCGGAGCTCGCCCGTGGCTAGACTGCCGCGTCCGTCCGGCGAGGAGATGCTGCGATTCTTGGAGCGACAGGGGTTCAAGGTTGTCCGCACGCGAGGCAGCCACTCTTTCCCCAGCGTGGCGATCAGCGGACGTGCGTGCCCGTCCATGGCAGCCGTCGGTTGAAGATCGGCACGCTTCGTAGCATCCTTCGCGACATCGACATGAGCCCGGCGGAGTTCTTTGACCAGTGGTAGCGTCGCTCGCGCAGGGGCCGCGGAGTGCATCTGGATCGGTCTGTCCGGGCGGGTGGACCGGGTCTCGGCGAGACGCCGCCACGTGGCCCGTCAGTCGCCGCGCAGGGCGGCCAGCAGCGGGGTGCGGAGGGCGGAGCGGACGGCCGTCCATCCGGCCAGCAGGCCCACGGCGAGGACGAGCCCCAGGGTTGCACCCAGGGAGACCCATGGGATCGAGGCGTTGCCGCTCCAGAAGTGCGGCAGCACGGCGACCGTCGCGGAGACGACGCCGCAGGCCAGTCCCGCCACCAGCAGGATCGCATTCTCCAGGGTGACCATCGCGGCCAGCAAGCGGCGGCGGAACCCGACGGCGCGGAGCAGGGCCAGTTCGCGCCGGCGCTCCAAGACGCTGCGGAGTTGCACCGCGGCCAGCCCGAACGTCCCCAAGAGCAGCCCCAAACCGCCGAGGCTCTGAAATGTGGAGAGATACGTGTTCTGGACCGCCAGGAAGCCAGCCAACCGCTCGCCGGTCGTCTCGGTCGTGAAGCCGAAATCGCCCAGGGTCCGCTCCAGAATTCGCCGGACGCGCTCCACCTGGGAGGTGTCCGTCACAGCATGTGGCACAGCCGCCCTCGGCTGTGCGATTGGGTCGAGCGCCCCCTTCCCCGGCTGTTTACCAGAAGCCTCCACAGCCGAGGGCGGCTGTGCCACATCAGAGGTCGCATGCACAGCCGAGGGCGGCTGTGCCACATCAGAGGCCGAGGAAGTGTCGATCAGAAAGAACCGGGAGCCGCTCTCGTCGGGGAAATGACGCAGCAGCGCCCGCTCGCTGATCAGAAGGTCGCCCTGGAACAAGCTCATGCCCAGGAGTCCGACGATCACCAGCCGGAGCGGGCGCCCGGCGCTGTCGCGGATGTCGTAGGTCTGGCCTACGCCTTTCCAGAGTTGCAGGGCGTAATTCGCGGTGTTCTTCTCCAGCACGACCGGCACGCGAGGCACGCCGTCTTCATCCGGCCCGAGTTCACGCTCCAGGAGCAGCCAAGGGTCCTTCTTGATTGCGGCGGGATCCGGATCGTCGCCGGCCGGCTCTGCGACCGAGGCCCAGGCGAACCCGCCGCGCTCGACGAACGGCCGCGGCACGCCCAAGACCCGCGGTTGCTGGGGGCGGTAGAGGTTGAGGCAACTTGCGTCGTCGCCGGACCGGACGCGGAGCGGCATGGTGGTCGTGCCCGCCAGGGCCCTGGAATCCTCGGGCGAGAAACCCAATTGCTCGCGGCCCTCGGGTGTGTTGAGGTCGTAGTAGATCGGCTGGTCGCTCTCGGCCACGATCGCGAAGCCGCCGTTGCCGCTGTCGAGGCTCGGCTTCTCCCGGGCCGGATCGATGCGGAACGCGCTGACGGCCACGATCAGAAACGAAGCGGAGCCGACCAGGCCGACGGTGAGGGTGCTCCGCATCGGATTCCGGGCCGCGTTGCGCACGGCCAGTCGGAGGAGGTTGCCGCGTCCGACGGCGACGGCCGGCCCGGTCGCCCCGCTCGCCAGCCGGGTCCAGACAAATGCCATGGAGGCCGTGAGCACCAACGACGCCGCGCCGAAGAAGGCCCCGGCCTGGAACTCGTCGCCGCCCCGCATCGCTGCCAGCCCTAGAGCAATCGCCCCAGTTGCGGCAATCCACGCCACGAGCGCGGCGCGACGATGCCTTCCCGCTCCGGCCAAGGCGAGGCCGTCGCCGGCGTCCACTTCCCCGGCGAGCAGACGCCTCGGGCGGCCCCTGCCCGCCCGCCGCGCCGACCAGGCAATGGTCGCCAACGCCACGACGAGACCGGCGGCGTAACCGATCGCGAGGCTTCGCCACGTCACGTACAACTGGAGGAACGGCGTGACCACCGCCGCCAACCAGAGCGAGTGCAATCCGGCGATAAGCAGGGCCGCGTAGCCGACCCCGAAGACAAGGCCCGCCAGGCTGCCCACGGCCGCGACCGCCGCCCCTTCCGCGACCAGCAGGCCCGCCACGCGGCGCCGCGGCCAGCCCACGGCGAGCAGGATGCCGATCTCCGCGGCCCGGCGATCGACCCCAAGCCGGAACAGCAGGGCCACGAGCATCGCCGCCGCCACGATCAGGAAGAAACTGAACGAGAGGAACAGCACCTCGAAAGGCGTGGTGCCTGCCGAAGCGGCCAGTCCCTGAGCCTTCACGGGCCGGACGAGGAACCCCATGGCGGCCGGGTCCAGGTGGATCGACGCGCGGACCCGGTCCGCCGCGCCTTGCACAGCCGAGGGCGGCTGTGCCACAACGCGCGACGGGCCTTCCTTCGTCTCGCCTACTTCGGCAATACGCAGCGACGTGGTCTCTCCAAATCGGCTCGACCAGAGCTTCCGGCCCTGCGCCAACGACACGAACGCCTTGGGCGTGCCGCGGTGGGCCTTCCAGTAGTCGTCGTCCTTTTTGCGCACGCGGCGGGCGTCGAACGGGAAGGGGGGATTCCAGTCGCCGATCGAAAGCTGATCGGTCACGCCTGGCACCTCGGGCGTGAAATCGGGATCCGCGGCCGCGCCGGCCAGTGGGACCACCGCCGCGAGGCGGAGCGTTACGGATCGCTCGCGGACCGTCCCGTGGGTGCTCTCCGGCTCGAAGAAGCTCACCCGGATCGTGTCGCCCGGCTTGGCCTGCAAGTCGTCGGCCGCCCAAGCGTTCAGGGCGATCTCGCCCTCGCGGAGCGGAGCGACCGGCTTGCCGTCGAGGCCGAGCATCGGGCCCAGCGGCGGCGACGCGGCGAAATCGACCGCCGTGATCGTGGAATAGGGCGTTTCGCGACTACCGCAAGCGAGGGTGTTGGCTAGGTAGGTCAACGCCGGCTGGATCGAGAAACCCGCGACGGCCCCTTCTCCGTTCCTAAGCACCGCCTTCTCCACCGCCGGCTCCAGGAGCATGCGGTCCGAAGTGACGTTCACGTAACCGTGCGGGGTCTTCGCGACGTGAACCCCGTAATCCTCCAGCCGGGGCGCCAGGAGGTCCTGGACCGATTCGTCGGCGCCGCTCACGAGGATCGCGTTGGCCCGGCCGGGCTGATCGAGGCGGTCCTGGAGACTCTCCAACGCGACGTAAGCGTTGCGCGGGGCCTGCTGGCCGGCCCGGAGGCCGAAGCGGCCGAAGCCGCGGGCCGGGATCACTTCGCTGACCGTGAAGCGCCCGGTACGCACCGTCTCGGACTTGCGGCCCAGGGGGCTCTCGGCAGGAATGGAAACCGCATAGGGTAAACGCACGAGAACGGCGTCACCGGCCTTCGCGCCTAACCGGTCGGCCAGCGGCTGGTTGATCACGATCTCGCGGGCGCCGGGCGGGTGCGAGGGGCCTCCGGAACCCAGGGCCCAGAACCTCGCGTCGCAACCGACCAGATGGACGCGGTTGGCCCGTGCCGCCGGCCCGCTCCCCGCGCTCTCGACGCTCACGTCGAGGAGAATCGCCGGGATCGCCGCGGCCTCCTTCGGAAACCCGGGCCGCGCGGCCAGCTCGTCGGCCAGTTGGACGCGGAAGAAGCGGTCGGCCACCAACGCCTGATCGATGCGTCCCAGCCGATCCAGCGTCAGTTGGCGCAGGCTCCCCCGCATCGAGTCGCCCACCAGCAACGCCCCGGTGAGCACGGCCGTCCCCACGGCCACGCCACAAGCCACCGCGGCGTGCATCCGCCGGTGGTGAACGAGAGAGGCCAGCAACAGTCGAAGTAGCGACATGGAGGATAGTAGGCAGTAGGCAGTAGGCAGAGGGCAGAGGGCAGAGGGCAGAGGGCACCCCCGTTTAGCGGCCGGACTCGTCCGGCCGTCCGCCCATCACTCATCACTCATCACTCATCACTCATCACTCATCACTCATCATTCATAATTCATCATTCATCATTCATCATTCTCCCCTCATCCTTCCTTCAATCGTCCATCGTCGAGTTCCAGTCTTCGGGTCATCCGTGCGGCCAGGGCGGGGCTGTGCGTGACGACCACGAGCATCGTTCCTTCCTGGCCCTGGAGTTCGAGGAGCAGGTCGGCGATTCGGGCGGCGTTGGTGCGATCGAGGTTGCCCGTGGGCTCGTCGGCCAGCAGGAGAACGGGGCTGTGGATCAAGGCCCGGGCCAGGGCCACACGCTGCCGCTCGCCGCCGGAAAGCTCGGCCGGACGGTGTTCCGCGCGTGCTTCCAGCCCGACGCGGGCAATGAGCCCCCGGGCCCGGTCCACCAGTTCCGGCGTGGCGGGCCCGTGCGCGATCGTGGGAATCAGGACATTCTCCAGCACCGAGCACTGCGGCAGGAGATGGTGGTCCTGGAACACGAACCCGATCTTGCGGTTGCGCAGGCCGGCCAGTTCCGACTCCGGCAGGGCGGCCGTATCGAGGCCGTCCAACACGACCCGGCCCGACGTGGCCGGCTCCAACGTGCCCAGGATGTTCAACAGCGTGCTCTTCCCGGACCCGCTCGGGCCCATGATCGCCACGTTCTCGCCGGATTGCAGCTCCAGGGAAACGCCGCGGAGCACTTCGAGCGGCTCGGTCCGGGTGGGAAACTGCTTGGCGACGTTCTCAACGCTCAATTGGCTCATCGGCCCACGTTCCCTTTCCCTCTTTTCCCTTTTCCCATTTTCCCTTCTCTTACACGCCTTTTCCACAGGCCCTCATGCGGCCAGCAGGGCCAGCGCCCCGAGTCCGTAGAAAGTGTATTCCACATCCGGGCGATCGTCCCAAGCCCCGCCGCGGAAGCCGCCCTGAGCGACTTCGAGCGACTCGACGTAGCGTCGGGCCGCCGCCGCATCGACCTCCGACAGGGATTCCAGATCGTCCAGGGCCGCCAATCCAACGAACGTGCTGAGCAGGTCGGCCACGGGAATCCGCGTGTTGGCCCGCAGGCCGCCTTCGAGGTTCTGCATGCTCGCCAGGAAGCCGCTGCTGGTGATGCGAACCCGGTCGTCCATGGCGTCGAGCAATCGCAAGAGTCCCAAGGCGGCCGCCGTAGGACTGGTGCCGCTGTGCTCCAGGCCGGCCAGTTCGACGAAGCCGCCGTCGGGACGCTGTCGGGAGCGAGCCAGCCTTGCGATGCGATCCGGCTCCGTGACAGGAACGCCCACCAGTTGCTGGCAGGCCGCGACCAGGAAGGTGTGATACGTGCTGCTCGGTCCGCTCCGCGGCGACTTCGCGTAGCCGCCGTCGTCGCGGCGAGAAGGTTCCGTGCGTTCCACAAGCGTCTGCCGAAGATCGCGTCCGACCGACCCGAACACGTCGCCCCCGGTCACCATCTCCAGGAGCACCGCGCTCAACACAAGGGAGAGGAAGTCGACCGGCGGGAGCGACTTCTCGATGTGCTGGGCGAGAAACCCGGCGGCCCGCGACGCGACCGTTTCGCTCAGCCCGCCCAGAATTGCCAGCCCGCGGAGGCCGAACCCGGTATAGTACAGATCGCTCGGGCCTTCACGCCCCGCGAAGCCGCCGTCGTCGCCCTGCGCGGCGGCGAGAAACTCGGCATGCCGCCGGCGAACCGACTCGGGCAGGCACATCGCCCCTGCCGACAAACGCAATGTGAGGTTTCCGAGGTAGGGCATCCAACCGCAGCGCGTGGGATGGGGAAGGTCGTCCGCTCCCGTGCAGTCTACGGCCAACGCCACCGCGGGGCAAGGTCTCAAGGACGGAGGCGACGGCAGGACTTCCTGACGGTAGGTCTCGCCTGCCGGGCGGGACCTTGAGCGCCGGCATGCGTTTTCACAGGGTGACACCGAAAGCGGAGCATTCCGGTGCCACCCGATCCGTTCCCTATACGCTGCGTCTCCTCCCGTTCAAACGTCCCTCCGGTTCATCAGTTCCTCGATTTCGTCGGCCTCGATCGGGACGTCGGCCAGGAGGTCCAGGTTGCCCTCCTCGGTGAGCAGGACGTCGTTTTCGAGGCGGACGCCAATACCTTCCTCCCGGATGTAGATGCCCGGCTCGCACGTGAGGACCCAGCCGGGCTGCATCGGCTGGTGGGTGAAGCCGACGTCGTGGACGTCGAGCCCCAGCGGGTGGGAGACGCCGTGCATGAAGTACTTCTTGAAGGCGGGCTTGTCGGGGTCCTGCTTCTTGATCTCCGACATCTTCAAGAGTCCCAGGTCGACCAACTCCTTTTCGGTCGCCTGCTCGGCCTCTTTTTGAAGGTCCTTGGGCAGCTTGCCGGGAACCATGCCTCGCATGGTCGCCCGAAGGATGCGGAGCACGGCGTTGTAGACCTGCCGCTGCCGCCGCGTGAACCGGCCGCCCACGGGAAGGATGCGTGTGAGGTCGGAACGGTAGTTCGCGTAGCTGGCGGCCACGTCCAAAAGCAGCAGGTGGCCCTTGCGGCACACCTGGTCGTTCTGGATGTAGTGGAGCACGCAGGTGTTTTCGCCGGACGCGATGATCGGCGGGTAGGAGAAGCCGCCTCCGCCGCGCGTGAACTCGTGGATGAGTTCGGCCTCAATCTCCGTCTCCGTGACGCCGGGCTTCACGAACCCTAGGACGCGGCGGAAGCCCTTGGCCGTCAGCCCGCAAGCCGTCCGGATCAGGTCGATCTCGCATTCGGATTTCACCATGCGCAACTGGGCCATCAGCCGGGCCAGGCGGTGGTACTCGTGCAGCGGATATCGAGCGCGGCAGTCGCGGACGAACCGGGCGTCGCGGGTCTGGATTTCGACCACGGCCCGGGGGTGCTCGTTGGAATTCAGGAAAACGTGCTCGCACTGGCACATGAGGCGGTGGAAGATCGGCCGGAAGTCGGCCAGCCACAGGACCCGGGGGATGCCGCTGACCTGCTGGGCCTGCTCCTTGGTCAGCTTGTGGCCTTCCCAAATCGTCAGCAGCTCGCTGGTCTCGCGGAGGAAGAGGATTTCGCGGTGCTTCTCGTCCTCCGCGTCGGGCGCCAGCAGGAGCATCGACTCCTCCTGATCGACACCGGTGAGGTAGAACAGGTCGGAATTCTGCACCAGCGGCAGGCTGCCGTCGGCATTGGTGGGCAGGACGTCGTTGGCGTTGACCACGACCACGGAGTTCTTGGGCAAGAGCCGCCGGAGGTTCTCGCGGTTGGTCTTGAAGAGGTCGGGAGGGATGGGGTGATATCGCATGGGGTGGATCGCAATGCAGTGAGGTTCGGCGGTGCATGTTCTGCCGGACTTGCGGCCATCCAGAAAACGTAGGGTGGGACAAGCGCAGCGCAGTCCCACCAGAGGAATCACGCCGATCCCGGTGGGACTGCGCTGCGCTTGTCCCACCCTACGACTTCACTCATTTCCCCGCGGCCCAGTGGAGGCCCTGGAGGAGGATCTTGGAGTAATTGGGGTTCTGCCACGCCAGATGGTCGTGGCCGAGCATAAGGTAGAAGACGCGGCTGTTGCCGAACTTCGTGACCCAGGCGATCTGGCCCGGCTTGTTCTTCGGATTGTCGGTCGTGAGCAGGATCTTCGCCGCGGGCGAGACCCAGTAGCCGCCGTAGGTCTCGTCGTGGATCACGAAGTCCTTGAGGCCCTTGGTGATCGGGTGCTGGTTGTCGGCCACGGTGATCTTCATGTCCTGGCCATGGTCCCAGGTCGATACTTGGAAGTCCTTGCCGTCGATCGTGCATTTCGCGGTGCAGAACTTCCCGCCGATGATGTTGCGGAACGTGTCCCACTTCTGATGGCCGCCGAGGTTATGGTGCAAGGCCACCACGCCGATCCCCTTATCGAGAAGCGCCACAAAGGCCTTCTGCTGCTCGGGCGTGAAGCCGGGGCACATGTCGTACATGGCGATCACGTCGTATTGCTCTTCGAGGCCCGGCTTGAGCAGGCCGGCGTCCTTGGGGAGCACGGCCTTGGTCCATTTCACCCCCGGCAGGGCGTCCCATAGGGCGTAGAACGGGGCCTCTTCGTAGCCGTGGCCTCCGACGGTCAGGAGGACGCGGATCTTGTCACCCTTGGCCGGCCCCTCGGCCGCCACCGTCCGGGCTGCCACGAAGCACACGACCACCGCGAACAGAACACCGGCGAGCTTCTTCATCGACATGTCCTTTCTCCGTTGTTTGAGCCCCCATGCGCTGGCAAGTCCTCCGCCACTCTACGGCCGCGCCGGGCGACCGTCAAGCGCCGCGCGGAAGAGGGCCGCAACCGCCCCCGGAACCTTTGGAGTGCGGCGACTTGTCGCCGCTTTCCTTCTTTCTCGGCAATGGCGTCAACGGCCGATTGGCGCACGGATCGGGCCAGTCCAAAGCGGCGACAAGTCGCCGCACTCCAAAGGCCGAAGGCACCTTCCCCCGGGAACCCACAAGGGTTATACTGGAGGTCCAACCGGGCGGGGGCTCTTGGGGGCCGCCGCACACTCCAAGCGTGTCGGCATGCCAGGAGGTCGGGCCATGAGGAGCAAGCTTCTCAGCTCCACGCGACGGAAGCCACGGTGGACGGTCGCCTTGGCCGGGGTGTTGTGTCTACTGGGCCCGGGATTCCCGCGATTGGCCCCGCAGGCCGCGGCCGAGTCGCCGATCAAGAGCCCTCCGCCGCCGGCCGATCCGGCCGCCTCGTTCGTGATTCCGGCGTGGGCGTTCGACCGCGGCAACGCGAAGACGTTCACCAAGGAGTATGCCGACGCCGGTCCCATGGTCGCCTTCGGCGGCGAGTCGCCCATCGTGATCGAATACGACCTCGAGTTCCCCGTCGATGGGACGTGGACGATCTGGGTCTGCTATGCCGCGGCGGCGGCCCGGCCCGTCGAACTCTGGCTCGATGAAGTGCGGCTCGGCGAGTGCTGCCGCGGGGCGAGCGGCACGTGGAACACGTCGAGCGCCGGGTGGGAGAAGTCGTGCCAGCGGTGGTTCTCCCCGGGCAAGCATACGCTGCGCATGAAACGCGAGGGGGCGTTCCCCCACGTGGTGAGCCTGCGGTTCGACGCGTCCACGCCCTTCCCACCCGGCTGGAAACTCAGCCGGCCCAAGGCTCGGACGCTCGACAGCCCGGTCACGTACCTCTTTTCCCGCGACGTCTCCGCGCCGAACCCGGACGCGCTCCGGCTGGCAATCGAGGACCTGATGGCGACCTTCGGCCCGAGGTATCCGAAGGGAGCGGAGTATCTCGGCCGCCTCGACCGGCTGGCGGGGGACCTGTCGCGTTGGGAGCAAGCGGCCCGGGGCGGCAAGGCGCCTCCCGCGGCACAGAAGCAGCAGGTCGCCGAGGCCCTGACCTCCCTGGCCCGGGAAGCCCTGCTGGCCAATCCGCTTCTGGATTTCGACCGTCTTCTGGTGGTTCAGCGAGGGCTGAAGGGGCCGTCCCTCGGGCTGCCGTACAACTGGCAGAGCAACTCCTGCCTGCCGAAGACGGGCTACGACGACCGGATCGCCGTGCTCTCGCCGCGGGCGCCGGACGGGGAGATTGCCACCCTTTTCAAGCCCGAGGGCGGCCGCTTCGTGGGCGACGTGGATCTTCATTTCAATGCCGACAGGCTGCTCTTCTCCATGCCAGGCACCCACGACCGCTGGCAGATCTTTGAGATCCGGGCCGACGGCACGGGGCTGCGCCAACTCACGGGCCGGGAGCCGGACGTCGATAGCTACGACGCCTGCTATTTGCCGGGCGGCAAGATCCTCTTCACTTCGACCGCCTGTTTCGTGGGCGTGCCGTGCGTGTACGGTAGCTCGCATGTGGCCAACCTCTACGTCATGGACGCCGGCGGCGGCGCCATCCGCCAGCTCTGCTTCGACCAGGAGCACGACTGGTGTCCCACGGTGCTTAACGACGGGCGCGTGCTCTACACCCGCTGGGAATACAGCGACACGCCGCACTCGAACACGCGGCTTCTCTTCACGATGAACCCGGACGGCACGAACCAGGCGGCCTTCCTGGGGAGTAACTCCTACTGGCCGAACTCGTACTTCTACGCCCGGCCGATCCCGAATCATCCGACCAAGGTCGTCTCGGTGATCGGCGGGCACCACGACAACCCGCGCATGGGCGAGTTGGTCGTCTTCGATCCCGCCCTGGGACGCCGCGAAGGGGAGCCGGCCGTGCAGCGGATCCCGGGGCACGGCAAGAAGGTCGAGCCGATCATCCGCGACGGCCTGACGATCAGCAGTTGGCCGAAATTCCTCCATCCGTACCCGTTGAGCGACAAACACTTCCTCGTGGCGTGCAAGCCGATGCCGCAGTCGCTTTGGGGGATTTACCTGGTCGACGTATTCGACAACTTCGTGCTGCTGAAGGAAGAGCCCGGCTATGCCCTGCTGGAGCCGGTCCCTTTGCGCAAGACGCCCGTCCCGCCGGTGGTGCCCGAAAAGGTCAACCTCCGTCGCCAGGACGCGGTCGTCTACCTGCCCGACATCTACGCGGGCGACGGGCTGAAGGGCATCCCGCGCGGCACGGTCAAGTCGCTCCGCCTGGTCACCTACCACTTCGCCTACCAGAATATGGGCGGGCTGCTCGGGGTGGTCGGAATGGACGGCCCGTGGGACATCAAGCGGGTGCTGGGCACCGTGCCGGTCAATCCCGACGGCTCGGCCAAGTTCCGCATCC
>CAYSGY010000065.1:0-16577 GCA_964430315.1 uncultured Planctomycetaceae bacterium | reverse complement strand
CGGGGGGATCAAGCTGGCCAACGCCTACACCTGCATCAAGGCGATCAGCAAGAAGAAGCTGCCGATCATCGCCAAGTTCCGCGAAGAGTTCATCGAGGGGGCCCACGCCCAAGGGCTTTCCAAGAAGGAAGCGGAGGAACTCTTCGGCCTGATCGAGAAATTCGCGGGCTACGGGTTCAATAAGAGCCATTCGACCGCCTACGCCCTGATCGCCTACATGACGGCGTATCTGAAAGCGCACTACCCCGTCGAGTTCATGGCGGCGCTCCTTTCGAGCGACATGCCCGGCCGGAATTTCACCAAGAAGGACTCGCTGGTCGAACACCTCGAAGACTGCCAGCGCATGCACATCGAGGTCGTGCCGCCGGACATCAACCGCTGCGGAGCGGATTTCACCGTGGCCGACGGGAAGATCTTCTTCGGGCTGGGGGCAATCAAGGGGTGCGGCGTGGCGGCCGCGGAGGCGATCGTCGCCCAGCGCCAGGCCCACGGACCGCTGCGGAGCCTCTTCGACGTCTGCGAGCGGCTCGACCCCGGCACGGTCAACCGCACCGCGATCGAATCGCTCGTCAAGGCGGGCGCGTTCGATTGCCTGGGGGCCCGCCGTGCGCAGTTGTTCCAGGTGATCGACCGGGCCCTGGGGGCCGGGGTGGCCGCGGCCGCCGATCGCCGCTGCGGGCAGATGGCGCTGTTCGGCGCCGAAGAGGAAGACTCCCAGCAGTCGCCCTCTGCCGCCGGGCTTCCGGACGTCCCCGAATGGGAACCCCGCGAAAGTCTCGCCAAGGAGAAAGAAGTCCTGGGGTTCTATCGCTCCAGCCACCCGCTGGCCGAGTATCAGTCGACCCTCGCAACTTATTGCTCCCACACGACCGGCCAGGCGGCCAAGCTGTCGCACCGGAGCGAGGTCATGCTGGGCGGGATGATCTCGGCGGTGAAACTCGCCCACACGAAGAACCCCAAGCCCGGTAGCCCTTCCCGCTATGCCATGTTCGACCTCGAAGACATGGAAGGCTCGATGCGCTGTATCCTCTGGCCCGAGCCCTTTCAGCACTGCGGCGAAATGGTCAAGGCCGACGCGATCCTCGCCGTCGTCGGCGCCATCGACAAGCGGGGCGGAGGCGACGAGGCCAACCTGATCGTCAACGAGTTGATCCCTTTGGAGGAGTTGCCGAAGCGATTCACCCGAGGCGTCTCGTTGAGACTGCTCGAAAACGCGCATGGCGCCGCCGGCGTCGAGCAGCTCTACGAGATCTTGCGTGGGTACCCGGGGACTTGTTCGCTCAACCTGACGATCTACTTCGATGACGGGACGCGGGCTCACTGCCCGTGCAAATTCCGTGTGGAGATCAACGAAGAGATGCGACGCCGCGTGGAGGAATTGCTCGGCCCGGAGAACGTCCTGCTCCTCGCCTCACCCCAGCGCAACGGGTCCGCCAGCCGGTCCAACGGCCGGTGAAGGCCGGAGCCGGGGATCGGGGGGCTGGGGCGGGGATCGGGGGTCAGAGGCCGGAGTCCGGAGGCTGGGGTTCGCCGATCAGGAGCTGAAGACCGGAGTCGTTGCCCCCGCCCTCAGGGCATTCGCCATTTAACACAAGGAGGGGGGGCCTGTTCTGCGGGCAGTCACGCGCGACCCGGGAGGACGTTATTCAAGTAGCCTGAGCTACTTGAGTTATGGCGACGCCGCCGCCCCCCGCTTCGGAGCAAGGGGGTCTGGTTGGAGGAGGCAGACCTGCCGCTCGGATGCTTTGCGGCACGGTGTCGCCGCCCAGAGCCCAACCCCTGACCCCCAGCCCCTCATCGCTGCCACTCCCGTCGTCCAAATTGGAGTCAATTACTTGTCTTGCCCACTTTCGCCAATTAAGATCAAGGTGGTCGGTCATTAACCTCAGTCTACTTTGCGCTCCCCCCCCTCGGTCTCCGTGCCGACGGGGTGGGGGCGTTCCGGACTACTCTTCTTCTCGCGCGAAGGGAGAATCGGCTCATGCGTTGGCAGCCCGTCGGTTTCCGAACGCTCTTCGTCGTGGCAGTGGGCATCGCCGTTTGGCAGTGGACCTCGGCGGCTCCAGCCCAGAACAACAATAACAACAACAACAACAACAATAACAACAACAATAACACCAACGGCGTCGTGTCGGGGATCGAGGTCGATGCCCAGGGCATCGTGCGCAAGAGGATGATGGTCGACATGGGGGGCATGACGGCGCGGGAGCGGATTGCCGCACAGCGGGCCATGGCGACCCGCGATGTGCTCGCCCCGAGCAAGCTGCGCAAGGTTTCTCTCACGCGGCTGGAGAAGGCCATTCTCCAGAAAAGCGGAGTGCTTTCCGAGGAGATGCGGTTCCTGGCCGGCTTGCAGCGTGTCCGTTACGTCTTCTACTATCCGGAGACCAAGGACCTCGTCATCGCCGGACCCGCCGAGGGCTGGGTGATGGACGGGGCGGGGCATGCGCTGGGCGTCCAGAGCGGGCGACCGGTGGTTCAGCTCCAGGACCTGGTCGTGGCGCTTCGGGCGTTTCCGCCCGGGGGCGGCGGGCCGGACATGATCGGGTGCTCCATTGACCCGACGCCCGAAGGCCTGTCCGCCATGCAGCAGTTTCTCCGCAGCATGGGCTCGAACTTTGCGGCCGGCCAGGAGCAGGTGATCGCCCCTCGGATCGTCGAGGGATTGCGGAGCAGTCTCGGAATGCAGAATGTGACGGTCAACGGCGTGTCGGCCAAGACCCACTTCGCCCAGGTGCTGGTCGAGGCCGATTACCGGATGAAACTGATCGGCATCGGGCTGGAGCAGCCGCCGATCCGGATGGTCAGCTTTGTCGACCGGGTCAATCCGAGCCAGGTGTCGCGAAACGCCCTGTTCCGCTGGTTCTTCATCCCCGACTACAACTGCGTGCGCGTGAGCGAGGACGGCCTGGCCATGGAATTGGTCGGCGACGGCGTCAAACTCGTCGGCGAAGACGAAATGGTGGCCGAAGGCGGAAGACGGGCCGTGTCGGGGCGGTCGAACATGGCCAGCCAGGCCTTCGTGACGAGTTTCACCCAGAAGTATCCGACGCTCGCCGAGCGCTCGCCCGTCTATGCCGAGCTGCGGAACTTGATCGACCTGGCCGTGGCCGCCGCCTACATCCAGCAGCAGGACTACTACGGCAAGGCCGGCTGGAAGATGGAGTTCTTCGGGAGCGAGGACGCGATGCCGACCGAGGTCTTCAATTCGCCGAAGCAGGTCGAATCGACCGTGGCCACGGTGTGGCGTGGAAGCCGGCTGATGACCCCCATTGCCGGCGGCGTCCGGATCGAACCCCTCATGGCCGTCAAGCCGGAGAACGTCCTGGCCGACGAAGGCGGCAACCTCCCCAAGCTCCATGGAGACGCCAAGATCCAGCTCTCCCCGGGCCAATGGTGGTGGGATTGAGGGAAGGATGAACGATGAGTGATGAATGATGAATGATGAGTGATGAGTGATGAGTGATGAATGATGAATGATGAATGATGAATGAGGCAGCGGCGGGCCGGTCCCTCGGGGCCGGCCCTTTTTGTTGCGATTCGGGCGGTGGTCTCCGCCCCTAACACAGCCCCGAAGTCCGTCTGCGACTGTGAACGGTCCTCGCCGTGGGGTAGAATGCCAGAATCGCACGGAAGTCGTACACGAGGAGTCGTCGCGGTCGTCGGATTGCGGGTCCGGAAGGGAGGGTAGAATTCTGACAGATCGGAGCAGACCTCGGGCGAGCCTTCGATCGTCGGGCGATTGAGGGCCGTTCACGGCCCTTTTTTTGACGGTAGGCCCGGCGTTTACGCCGGGTTTGCGTAAGCAAGAGAGAGATCGGAAGAGGTCGAGGCCCGTTCACGGGCCTTCTGACGTCGCAAGGCTTCAGCCGAATTCGACACATCGTCTACCAGAGGCATCGCCGATGTCGCGCAGCTATTTCAGCAAAATCAACCTCCACCTGACATGGCACACCAAGGAGAGCGCGCCGCTGCTGACGGCGAGGGTCGAGCCGATCACCCACCGTCTATTGCGTGAACGGATTGTGAAGACGGAGGGCGTCTTCGTGCATGAAATCGGTGGTACCGAGAATCACGTTCATGTGGCGGTGAGCCCCAACGCGGCGTAAACGCCGGGCCTGATCTCGGGATGCGAAGCCCCGTGAACGGGCCTGGACGCCGCTCTCGATCCGAAGGAATGGAACATGTGTGGCATCACCGGAGCAGTCTGGTCCCAACCCGAGAAGGCCATCGACGCGGCGACTCTCCGCCGGATGGTCGAGGTGCTTGCGCACCGGGGGCCCGACGGCGAAGGGACCTACGCGGAGGACCTCCGCGTCGAGCCGGGCCAGCCGGCCATGCCCGGGGTTGCCCTGGGACACCGGCGTCTGGCGATTATCGACCTGGCGGGCGGGCGCCAGCCGATGGCCAATGAGGACCAGTCGGTCTGGATCGTCTTCAACGGCGAGATCTACAACTTTCGCGAGCTTCGTCGCCGTCTTGAGGCCCACGGCCATCAGTTCCAGACCCATAGCGACACGGAGACGATCGTCCATCTCTACGAAGAAGAGGGGACCGGCTTCGTCGAGCACCTCAACGGGATGTTCGCCCTGGCGATCTGGGACGCCCGGCAGCGGCAGCTCGTCCTGGCCCGCGACCGGCTGGGAGAAAAACCCCTCGTCTACCGGCTGGAGCCCGGCCGGCTGCTCTTCGCCAGCGAGTTGAAGAGCCTGCTGGAGGTGCCGGGGACGCCTCGCGAACTCGACCCGCAGGCCGTCGACGCCTACCTGACCTATCAGTACGTCCCACACCCTCAAACGATCCTCCGCGGCATCGCCAAGCTGCCGCCGGCGCATCTGGCCGTCTATCGCGAGGGGCGGCTGGACGTGAGGCCCTACTGGCAGCCCGACTTCCAGGCCGAGGTGGTTCGCTCCCCCGAGGAAGACGCCCGGGAACTGCGGGAGTTGCTCGCTTCGTCGGTCGAGATGCGTTTGGAGAGCGATGTGCCGCTGGGGGCGTTCCTCTCCGGCGGCGTCGATTCCACGATCATTGTGGGGCTGATGCAGAAGCTCAGCCGGCAGCCGGTGCGGACCTTCTCCATCGGGTTTCCCGTGCCGGAGTACGACGAGACCCACTACGCGGCCATTGCAGCGAAGCAGTTCGGCACGCTCCACCAGGAGTTCCGCGTGGAGCCCGACGCCGTGGCCATCCTACCCAAGCTGGTGTGGCACTACGACGAGCCCATGGCCGACAGTTCGGCCGTGCCCACATGGTACCTCTCGCAAATCACGCGGGAGCACGTCACCGTGGCCTTGACCGGCGACGGCGGCGACGAGTTGTTCGCCGGTTATCCCCGCTATCAGGCCGTGTGGTTGGGGAGTTGGTTCGATCGGCTGCCTCGCGTGGTCCGGCGCGTGTTGGCCGGGCCGTTTTGGCAGAAGCTCCCGGCCAGCCCGCGTCAGAAGTCGTTCCGCCGCCGACTCCGTCGCTTCGCCGAGATGCTCGGCAAGCCACCTCTTGATCGCTACTTGGAGTGGATTGCCATTTTTGGGGAGGCCCGCCGGGCCGCGCTCTACGAGCCCGAGTTTCTCAATTCCCTCGCGGATTCCGATCCTCTCGAGTTCCTCCGGGCCCGGGCGGCGCTCTGCTCGCGCCGGGATCCCGTCACCTCCGCCAGTCTGACGGATCTGGGGACCTACCTCCCGTGCGACCTGATGACGAAGGTGGATATTGCCTCCATGGCCCACGGGCTGGAATGCCGGCCGCCGTTTTTGGACCATCGGGTGGTGGAACTGGCGGCCCGAATGCCCCCGGCGAGGAAGTTCCGTCGCGGGCACGGCAAGCGGATCCTCTTGGAGACGTTCGCGGATCTGCTTCCCGAGGAGATTCAACGCCGCTCGAAGATGGGGTTCGGCGTGCCTCTCGATCATTGGTTTCGAGGCCCCTTGGCCGGTCTGACCCAGGAAGTGCTGCTCGACAAGAGTACGCTCGATCGGGGCATCTTTCGCGGGGAGGCGGTCCGCCAGCTCGTCGAGGAGCATCTTGCGGGGCGTTTCGATCACGCCTACCGCTTGTGGGCCCTGCTGGTCCTGGAACTCTGGCAAAGGCAGTGGCTGTAGGTCGGCCTTTTCTGGAATATTTGGCTTGGGCGGCCGACACGATACAATGAAGGCCCTCGGTGGCGGCGTTTCGTCGCGAGGCCCGGCCGATTCGAGCTCAACGGGAGGGGGGATCGAAGAAGAAGTCGGAGACCACAACCGCGCGCTTCGCAGGGATGGCATGGGAGGGACGCATCATGATGGATCGTGCCGTTGCCGTGATCCTGGCAGGTGGGAAGGGTTCGCGTCTGGAGCCCTTGACGCGGGACCGGGCCAAACCGGCGGTCCCGTTCGGCGGGAACTACCGCATCATCGACTTCACCCTCTCGAACTCCCTCAATAGCGGTATCCGCAAGATCCTCCTGCTCACCCAGTACAAGGCGATGAGCCTGGACCGGCACATCAGCATGGGTTGGCAGCACTACTTCTGCCGGGAGTTGGGTGAGTTCGCCGACGTGGTCCCTCCGCAGCAGCGGATCGACGAGAGTTGGTACCAGGGCACGGCCGACGCGGTCTACCAGAACATCTACACCATCGAGAAGGAACGCCCTGAATATGTGGTGATCCTCGCCGGCGATCACATCTACAAAATGAACTATCGCCGGCTGGTCGAGTACCACGTGGAGCGCTCCGCCGATCTGACCATCGGGGTGCTGCACATGACCCGGGCCGCGGCGAGCCGGCAGTTTGGGGTGATGGAGGTCGATGCCGAGGACCGGGTCGTGGGGTTCGAGGAGAAGCCGGCCGATCCGAAGCCGGTCCCCGGCGACGAGGCCCACTGCCTCGCGTCGATGGGGATCTACGTCTTCACCGCGAGGTTCCTCTACGAGGAACTGTGCCGCGACGCCACCCGGCGCGGCAGCCGGCACGACTTCGGCCACGACATCATCCCGGCCGTGCTCCAGACGAACCGGGTGCTGGCCTATCCCTTCGTCGACGAGAACCGGAAGACCACGGCCTACTGGCGCGACGTGGGCACGCTCGATGCCTACTACGACGCGAGCATGGATCTCATCTCCGTCGATCCGCAGTTGAACCTGTACGACGAGGAGTGGCCGATCCGCACCTATCAGCCCAACTGCCCGGCCCCCAAGTTCGTCTTCGCCGACGAGCACCGCCGCGGCTACGCCCTGGACAGCATTATCTGCCAGGGCTCGATTATCTCCGGCGGGCGGGTCGAGAAGTCGATCCTGGGGCCGCGCGTGCGGATCAACAGCTTCGCCCTGGTGCAGGGCTCCATTCTCTTCGAGGGCGTCAACATCGGCCGCCACACCAAGATCCGCCGGGCAATCGTCGACAAGGGCGTGGACATCCCCTCGGGCGTCGAGATCGGCTACAACCGTCAGCTCGATCTGGCCCGCGGCTTCGTCGTGACCGACAGCGGTCTGGTCGTCATCGCACAGACCGACGGCCTGGAGCGCCTCGTGGACTCCGAGCGAGCCATCGCCTAAGCCGCCGCCGGCCACGACTTCTCGGTCGGACTCAAAGGGTCCAGCCCTTGCGATATTCGCGGCGCACGTAGCGGTTGAGTTCGGGCAAGTTGGTGCACTTCATGTTCGGGCCGTCCCAGAGGACCTTCTTGCCCAGGCCGGCGCGGATCGCGAAGTTGCCGGCGAGGACCAGTTCGGTCAGCGGGCCGGCGTGATCGAAGTTGGAAAAAGCCGGGCGCCCGCCCTTGCAGGCCGTCACCCATTCGTCGAAGTGGTTGCTCTCGCACCGCGGGATGATCGGGGCCGGGTACTTGAAGTCCTTCATCTTGGATTCCGGGATCAAGCGCGGGCGGCCGTGGAAGCTGAGCTTGCCCTTGTCGCCGACGAGGATCGTCCCGTTGTCCGGATACTCCTGGCCCGCGGCCAGTTCGCCGACTTCGCGCGGGGGATAGTAGCCGCCGTCGTACCAGAAGAGCTTGCAGGGAGGCATCCCCGCCCGGGCGGGGATGTCCCAGCGGATGATCGACGAGCTGGGAAACATCTCGGACGTGCCGTCGCCGGAGTCCTTGACCAGTTCCATGCCGCAGGCGTACTCGATCTTCAGGGCGCTGAACGTGCCGCTGATCGCGTGGCAGCCGATGTCGCCCAGGGCCCCGGTGCCGAAATCCCACCAGCCGCGCCACACGAAGGGCTGGTACACCTGGCGACCCTTGAATTTGCCCTCCTTATAGCTGTGGAGGTAGGGCCGTTCCGGGGCCGGACCGAGCCAGACGTCCCAGTGGACGCCCTTGGGCACCGGATCGGAGCCTTGAGGACGCGAGCCTCCCTGGGGCCACCAGAACCGCTTGGGGATGCCAGGCCGGTCGGTCCAGACGTGGACCTCCCGGACGTCGCCGATCGTGCCGGCCCAGATCGTCTCGCAGAGCAGGCGCCAGCCTTCGTCGGCCCTGCCGCCGTTACCCATCTGCGTGGCGACCTTGTACTCCCGGGCCGCAAGGGTGAGCTGGCGGGCCTCGTAGACGTTGTGCGTGAGCGGCTTCTCGCAGTAGACGTGTTTCTTCAGCTTGATGGCCGTCATCGAGGAGGCCGCGTGGTGATGGTCGGGCGTGGCGACGAACACGGCGTCGATCTGGCCGTGCATCTTGTCGAACATCTCGCGGTAGTCGGCGAATCGCTTGGGCAGCGGCTTCTTGAGGTTGTGGTCCTTGTTGTGTTTCTCGAAGCGGCGCACGGCGACGTCCATCGCCCCTTCCACGGAATCGCACACGGCCACCAGGTTCTCGGCAAGCGAGGACTCGACGTGAGCCCCGCCTCGCCCGCCCACGCCGATGCCGGCGATGTTGAGCTTCGAGTTGGGTGACGCCTCGGCGAGCACGAAGGGCGCAGCGAACGGCCGGGCCGCCATCGCCGCCCCGGCCAACACCGCGCTTCGCTGGACAAACCTCCGACGGTTCAGTCGTTGACCCATGACAAGGCTCCTTGAGGAATGGTGTGACGGAAGGATCGTGCTCCCGCAAAGGGTTCTGTGGGAGGGGTGGGATGCGGTTGGGATGGTGGGATTCGGTTGAAGCGGGGTTCGGTTGAAGCGGGGTTCGGTTGAAGCGGGGTAGTAGGATTCGGCGGCGGGTTGAAGCCCACGGGTTGCAACCCGTGGGCTTGGGGGATCTTTGGCGATGCTCCGCGGCGGGCAAGCCCGCCCGCTAAACGGTGATCGCTAGTCTCTGCCCTCTGCCCTCTGCCCTCTGCTCTCTGCCCTCTGCTCTCTGCCCTCTGCTTCTTCACTTTCCGTCGCCCTCGGCCACGAGGACTTCGGCGATGTGCATGGTGCGGATGTGTTGCGTTTCGGGGTTATGGCGGAGCACTCCGCCGATGTGCATCAGGCAACTGACGTCGGGCGAGACGACCACCTCGGCGCCGCTCTTGAGGATGTTCTCGGCCTTCGTCTTGCCCATGGCCAGCGAGGTGCCCGGCACCTTCACGCTGAACGTGCCGCCGAACCCGCAGCACTCTTCCACGTTGGGTAAGTCGCGCCACTCGAGGCCGCGGACGTTCTTGAGCAGTTGGATCGGCGGTTCCACCACGCCGAGTTCCCGGCGCGTGTGACATCCGTTGTGCAGGGCGACCTTGTGCGGGAAGCAAGCCCCGATGTCGGTCACGCCGAGCACGTTGACGATGAACTCCGTGAGTTCATAGACCCGGCTCCCCACGTCGACGATCTTCGGATCGGGGTCCACGTGGCCGAAGAAGACCCGGCACATCGCCGAGCACGAGCCCGACGGGGAGACGATCCACCGGTGGCCGGCCATGGACTCGCAGAAGTGGTGGATCACCTTGCGGGCCTCCTCCCAGTAGCCGGAGTTGAACGCCGGCTGGCCGCAGCAGGTCTGCCGGTCGGGGAAGACGGTCGGCACGCCCAGCTTGGCGAGCAGCCGGGCGGTGGCCTCTCCCACCTGCGGATAGAACTGATCCATGTAGCACGGGATGAACAGGGCCACCGGCTCGCCGCGCTGGTACTTGGGATACGTCTTGCCGGGCGCAGTCTCTTGGGATGTCGAAGTCATGACGTTCGTTCTTGCTGAGGCGCGATTTCCAGAATGAGGTTTCACGGTTCCGGGAGGGCGAGGCTCCTGCCGAGCATGCAACCAGTGCACGTCTTCCCGCGTCCACGACGTCTCGGCAGGAGCCTCGCCCTCCCGGGGGCACGCAAGGCCGTCACGCAGGTCCCGCTCGGCAAGCGCGACCTACACGGTGTCCTGCGGATGTCGTCCTTTATACCCACCCCTGGCCCGTTTGACCACCCGCCGGGCACAATCTCCGGGGGTTGCGGCTGCCCTCCGATTGTTGGTATTCTGGCAGGGTGGATGAGTCCTCCGTGAGAGTCTGGCCCTGATGCGAGTCCTGCTGGTATCCGTTGTGATCCTCCTCGTGGTCGCGCTGGGGGGGCTCGTATTCCTGGGCCGCGTCGAGCCGCAGAACCGCAGCGCATTGCCCGAGCCGCCGGCCACGGAGGGCGCGGAACCGCGTCGGATCGTGTCGCTGTCGCCCAGCGTCACCGAGGTGTTGTTTGCGTTGGGACTTGGGGACCGGGTGGTCGGGGTGTCGCGCTACTGCCGCTACCCGCCGGAGGCCCGGACCAAGGCCCAGGTGGGCGGATACCTCGACCCAAGCTACGAGGCCATCCTCGCCCTCCGGCCGGACCTCGTCGTGCTCCGATGCGAGAACGAGCAGTTCGTAAAATCCTTCCGCGACCTGGGCCTGCAACTCCTGCTGGTCGATCACGACAGCGTCGAAGGAGTCTTAGATTCGATGACCGCCATCGGTCGCCGTTGCGGGGCGGAGGCCACGGCGAAGAAGATGGCGGCCGATATCCGCGATCAACTCCATCGTATCACGGAGCGAACCGCCGGCCTCGACCGCCCGCGCGTGCTCGTCGTCGCCGAGCGGACCCTGGGCACCGGCAAGATCCAGAACGTCTACGTCACCGGCGCCAGCGGTTTCATGAACCGGATGATCCTCCTGGCCGGCGGCAGGAACGCCTGCTCCGATACGACCGCGGGGTTCCCCGTCGTTTCCGGCGAGGGGATCGTGCGCATGAACCCGCAGGTCATCATCGATCTCGACGTCTCCAACAAGAGCAAGGCGGGAGGGCAGACGCCGGAGGAGATCCTCGGCGATTGGAAGCAATTGCCCGACGTCGACGCGGTGCGCGCGGGCCGGGTCCACCTGGTCAACGACGATTTCGCCTTCATCCCCGGCCCGCGGTTCATCCTGCTGGTCGAGGAGTTCGCCCGGCTGATCCATCCGGAGTTTGCAGACGACGCGCCGAGGAAGAGCATCACGAAGACACGAAAGTACGAAAGAACCAAACAAGGTAGGCAGTGAATGTGTCGCGGTCGGCTCGTGGGCAGTGATCCGATTTCACGTTCGTGCTCTCATCGTTTCGTGCTTTCGTGATTCAAATCAGTACCACGTCGCAAGCCGTCATGATCGCCAGTCCCGCACAAGAGACCGTCCTGGAGATCCGCGACTTCTCCTTCCGCGTGGGAAGGAAGGAGATCCTCCGCGACGTCAGCTTCTCGGTCAGCCGGGGCGAATACCTTTCGATCGTGGGACCGAACGGGGCGGGCAAGACGACGCTGCTGAAGTGCATCGACCGTCTGCTGGCCGGGGGCACGGGCCGGATCGAACTGTTCGGCCGGCCCGTCGAGAGCTACCGGCAGAAGGCACTGGCGCGGCGCCTCAGCTACGTGCCGCAGGCCGACGGCCGGGTCATCCCGTTCACGGTGCGGCAGTTCGTGCTCATGGGGCGTTATCCCTACCTGAGCCCGTTCTCCTCGACCGACGAAGAAGGACGCCGCGCCGTTGCCGAGGCCCTGCGCGTGACCGGCACCGAGGAGTTCGCCGGGCGCCGGCTCGACACGCTCAGCGGCGGCGAGCGGCAGAAGGTCTACATCGCCGCCGCCCTGGCCCAAGGGTCCGACATCCTCCTGTTGGACGAGCCGACCACGTTCCTCGACTACCGCCACCAGGCGGAGATCCGCGACTTGTTGAGCCGCGTCAACCGGCAATCGAAGGTGACCGTCGTCTGCGTGACGCACGACCTCAATCGCGCCGTGCTCGATAGCGACCGGATCGTCGCGCTGGCGGGTGGCCGGGTGCTCTTCACCGGGCGGCCCGACGAGATCATGAAGACCGACGTGCTGGAAACCCTGTTCCGCACTCCGTTCGTCCTGACGTCGCACCCCGAAACGGCCCTTCCGATGATCGTCCCCGGGCTGCCGCCGAGGTGCCTGCCATGAGAAGGACCGCCGCGCTGATCGTCCTGGCCGTCCTCGCCTTGCTGGTGCTCGGGGCGGCACCGCTGGTCGGGATGGAGCGGATCCCGTTGGATACGCTCTGGCGTCACGGCGACGACGCGGCCGCGAGGATTTTCTGGCAACTCCGCGTGCCCCGCGTGGTGATGGCCTTCCTGGCCGGGGCGGGACTGGCGGCCGGTGGGTTGGCGTTCCAGGCCGTGTTCCGCAACCCCCTGGCGGAGCCCTTCACCCTGGGCGTGGCCAGCGGGGCGGCGCTCGGGGCCTCGGTTTACATCCATCTCGGACTCCCCTTCTCGCTGTTGTGGATCTCGGGGGCCTCGTGGTTCGCGTTCGCCGGGGCGCTGCTGGCCGTCGTGCTCGTCTACGGAATGACGCGGGCCAGGCAAGGCTTCTCCACAGCCACCATGCTCCTGGCAGGCGTGGCCGTGAGCTTCTGCTTCTCCAGCCTGATCCTCTTCCTGCAATACCTGAGCGACTTCACCCAGAGCTTCGTCCTCCTTCGCTGGGTCATGGGCGGGTTGCACGCGCTGGTCGGGTTCGGCGAAGTGTTCACCGTGCTCCCGCTGGTGGGCGCCGGCATCCTCATGGTGCTCTACCTTACCCACGAGCTCAACCTCGTGACCACCGGCGAGGAACTGGCCGCCAGCCGCGGCGTGGCCGTCCACCGGACCAAGGCGCTGTTGTTCGTCGCCGTTTCGCTGATGGTCGGCGGCATCGTCTCGGTCTGCGGGCCGATTGGGTTCGTCGGGCTGATCGTGCCGCACATCTGCCGGCTGCTGGTGGGGCCCGACCATCGCTACCTCACGCCCGCCGCCCTGCTCTGCGGGGCCATCCTCCTGACCCTCTGCGACACCCTCGCACGTACAGTCATGGCCCCCACCGAACTTCCCGTCGGCATCCTCACGTCACTCTTGGGCGGGCCGTTCTTCCTCTGGCTCCTCCTGGGAAGCTCCCGGCAAGTCGAGGCGGTTTGAACGGCCCGGCAGGCTTCATTTACACACGGAGAACATGCAATGCTGAGACTCTGTTGGGTGCCCCTCCTCATTTCGTTGGGTTGCGATTCCGCCCGGGCCGCCGATTTCTATGTCGCTCCCGATGGAAACGACGCCTGGTCGGGCAGCCGGCCGGCGGTCAATGCCGAGAGGACCGACGGGCCGCTGGCGACGCTCCAGCGCGCGCGGGATGCGGTCCGCAAGCAAAAGGCGGCGGACCCCGCCCGGGCGATCACCGTATACATCCGCGGCGGCCTCTACGCCCTCCCGCAGACCCTGAAGCTCGAAGCCCAGGACTCCGGCACGGCCGCGGCCCCCGTGGTCTACCGCGCCTATCAGAATGAGAAGCCGGTGCTCATCGGAGGACGCGAGATCACCGGGTTCGTGCCGCACAAGGGATCGATCCTCAAGGCCGACCTGAACGCCTTGGGCCTCAAAGGCCATTACTTCCGGCAGTTGATCTTCGACGGCCGCCGCCAGCACCTCGCCCGCTGGCCGGACTACGACCCGCAAAACCCCTACGGCGGCGGTTGGGCCTACGTCGACGGGAAGCTGGTGCCCATGTATCAGGAGATTCCCGGCGAAGATCGACGCACGCTGATCTACAAGGCTTCGGACACGCGGTCGTGGAGCCGGCCCACCGACGGCGAGGTCTTCATCTTCCCTCGCTACAACTGGTGGAACAACATCGTTAAGATCCGCTCTCTCGACCCGCAGCAGCGGAAGATCACGCTTACCGGCGATGCCTCCTACCCGATCCGGCCGGGCGACCGCTACTACGTGCGAAACCTCATGGAGGAGCTCGACGCCCCGGGCGAGTGGTATCTCGACCGCGAGACCTGGACGCTCTACTTCTGGCCGCCGAAGACCGTAGGGTGGGACAAGCGGAGCGCCGGCCCACCATCCCCTTCATCGCCCGCTGTGGCCGACGGTGGGCCGGCGCTTCGCTTGTCCCACCCTACGGGCAATCACCCTGCCGGCAATCCTGTCTACGCCCCGACCATGCGGACGATTCTCGAACTCGGTCCGAAGACCGCGCACGTCATCTTCCGCGGCCTCACCTTCGAGTGCTGCGAGGGAACGGCGATCGTACTCAAGAATACGGAGGCCTGCACGATCGCCGGCTGCACGATCCGCAACGCGGGCGACTACCACGGTTCCGGCGTGTCGATCGACGGCGGCCGGGGCAACGGCGTGGCCGGGTGCGACATCTTCGAGATCGGCAGCCACGGCATCTCCCTTTCCGGCGGCGACCGCAAGACCCTGACCGCCGCGGAGAACTACGCCGACAACAACTACATCCACCACGTCGGCGTCTTCTACAAGCAGGGCGTGGGCATCGCCCTGCACGGGGTCGGCAACCGGGCCTCGCGCAACCTCATCCACGACGGCCCGCGCATGGGCATCATGTTCGGCGGCAACAACCTCGTGATCGAGTACAATCACATCCGCCACATGAACCTGGAGACCGAGGACACCGGCGCGGTCTACACGGGCGGGCGGGATTGGATCTCCTCCCGCGGCACCTTGATCCGCGGAAACTACTTCCACGACATCCTCGGCTACGGCCGCGAGGGCGACAAGTGGGTCTCGCCGCACTTCGCCTGGGGTGTCTATCTCGACGACAACGCCGGCGGCGTCGACGTGATCGGCAACATCGTCGTCCGCTGCCCCCGCGCCGGGCTCCATCTGCACAACGGGCGGGACAACAAGATCGAAAACAACATCTTCATCGAGAGCCGGCTCCAGCAGATCGAGTACAACGGCTGGACCCGCGAACACCGCTACTGGACGAACCACCTCGATACCATGATCCAAGGCTACGAGATGGTCGCCAACCAGCCGGCGTGGCAGAAGATGCGGAACATGGACGTCCACCCCAAGGACGCCGTGCTGCCCGACGGCAAGATCATGTCAGGCAACGTCTTCCGCAAGAACATCATCTTCTACCGCGATCCCGAGGCGAAACTGTTCAGCTTCCGCAACGTCTCGTGGGACCATTATGAGTCCGACTACAATCTCGTCTGGCACTTCGGCCGGCCGCTCTTGACGGGCCAGACCGGGGCGGGTAAGCCGATCTCGGAGAACCTGGTGTTGAATCCGAGCTTCGAGACCGGCCGGGCCGGGGCGTTGCCGAAAGACTGGTCGTGGCAGATGCGCCCCCAGGGGGCCAATGCCGGCCAGGTCGAGGGCGACGCGGCCCGGGGCAAACGCGCCCTGATGATGACCGGCGGCGTCGGCAAAGAGCCGAACGGCCGGGAGTTCCATCCCCAGGTCGTCAGCGCGGATCTTGCCGTGAAGCCGGGACACGCCTATCGCCTGGCCGCCAGGATGAAGGCCGACAAGTCGGGCGCCAAGGCGACCCTGATGCTCCAGTCCTACGTGCCCAACGCCTATTTCTGGGCCAGCTCGCCGAACCAGGTGAAGGTGGGCACCGACTGGACCGCCTGCGAGTTCGTCTTCAAAACCCCCGCCCCCGGCGAGCGAGGCTACCACGAGCAGATGAAAAAATTCCGCGTGCGGATCGACTTCGCGGAGAAGTCGGGCACGCTCCGGATCGACGACGTGTCGCTCTGCGAAGTGGAGATGCTCGACGAGTGGAAGGCGTGGCAGGCGATGGGCTTCGACGAGCACTCGCTCGTGGCCGATCCGAAATTCGTCGATCCCGACAAGGACGACTACCGCCTCAAGCCCGATTCGCCCGCCCTCGAACTCGGCTTCCACCCGATCCCCGTGGAACGCATCGGGCCGTACCGCGACGAATTGCGGGCCACCTGGCCGATCGTCGAGGCCGAAGGGGCCCGCGAAAAACCGCTCGGCGCAAGCCCGCACCGATGACCGTCCGGCCGCGGGACGACCCATCGGCGCGACTTGCCGAAACGAGGCCGATTTGGAGTGTTGGGCGAAGGATGGTTCCGGGACGGATAGGGAGTGGGGAAGTGAAAGGCCGGGTGAACGGGACGGGCAAGTGACCGCCCGGTTCTGTTCCCAGGACGCCGATCTCCTCGGGAGCCAGGAATGGGCCGCCATTCGCCATTGCGTTCTGCGTACGATCCCTCGATCACCTCAAGAACAGTACCGAAGTCCAAACATAAGAATACGCAGCCCGCCGTTTGACCCCGCTGAACTGGCGGGGTGAAACGACGGGTTGCCTACTCCCACGTTTGGAGTCCGGTTCTGTTCCGAAGGCGACTGAGCGATTGGATACAGAATACCATGGCAAAACGCCTCGCGCTCACAGCTCCGGAGGAGCGTAAGACC
>CAYSGY010000064.1:0-16669 GCA_964430315.1 uncultured Planctomycetaceae bacterium | reverse complement strand
TCCGGTATTTCCGAGGAGGGTCATCATGAGAGCCAAGCGTTGGGTTGCGTGCGTGTTGGTGTTGGCGGGGTTCGTGGCCGCGGCGTCGGCGGCCGAGAACGGGGCGTGGCGGTCGCTCTTCAACGGCAAGGACCTCACCGGGTGGAAGGTGCCCGAGGGGGACAACGGCCATTGGAAGGTCATCAACGGCGTGATCGACTACGACGCCTCGTCGGAGGCGGCGAAGAGCAAAGACCTCTGGACTGTGGAGGAATTCGGCGACTTCGAGCTGGAGATCGAGTGGCGGATCAAGGAGACCAAGGGCGAGTACGCGGCCCGGATCATCCTCCCCGACGGCTCCTACAAGCTCGGCCCCGACGGCAAGCCGATCTCCGTCCCGATCCCGAACGCCGACTCGGGCATCTACCTCCGCGGTTTTCCGAAATCACAGTTGAACATCTGGTGCTGGCCGGCCGGCTCGGGCGAGATTTGGGGTTACCGCGGCGATCCGAAGATGCCGGCGGCCGTGCGGGCGGGCTGCGTGCCCAAGGTCCGGGCCGACAAGCCCGTGGGCGAATGGAACAAGTTCGTCATCACGGCCAAGGGCGACCACGTGACCGTGAAACTCAACGGCCAGACGGTGATCGACAACGTCGAGTTGCCCGGCCTGCCCGCCAAGGGACCGATCGGCCTGCAACACCATGGCGGCAAGAACAAGAAAACCGGCGAGTGGAGCCCGGCCTCAAGCCTGATGCAGTTCCGCAACCTCCGCATTCGGACGCTCTGAATGAGCTTTCACAATCCCGGGAGGGCGAGGCTCCCCGGGAGGGCGAGGCTCCTGCCGAGCCTGGGACCATCGTACATTCTGACGGGTGCATGGCGGCTCGGCAGGAGCCTCGCCCTCCCAAGATCACGCGCGGTCATTTAGACCTACAAGGCGGAAAGAACCATGAGCAAGTCTGATACAACCTGGAGTCGGCGAACGTTTCTCGCTCGATCGGCGCAGGCGGCGGCCGCGGCGGCATTGACCGCCCGTTACCGCCCCTTGCTGGCGGCCTCCGGAAAGCGGTGGTTCAAGATCGGTGCCTGCGCGTGGCTGTTGGCCAAGCCCAGCCCCGCTTGCCTGGACATCGCCAAGCAGATCGGGCTGGACGGCGTGCAACTGCTCATGGACCCGGACGTGCGGAAGCCGGAAGTGCAGAGGGCCTATCGGGAGGCGGCCCGGCGCACGGGCATGGAGATCAGCTCGCTCAGCATCGGTGAGCTTTGCCAGGTGCCGCTGAAGAGCGACGATCCGCGGGCCCCGCAGATCCTCTCCGAGAGCCTCGACGTGTGCAAGGCCCTCGGCCTCAAGATCGCTATGCCGGCCTTCTTCGGCCGCGGCGAACTCGACATGAACAACCACGCGGAGATCGACCGCGTGGTGCGGTCGCTCAAGGAAGCCGCGGTCGGCGCCGAGAAGGAGGGAATCCTGATCGCGCTGGAGAACTATCTCAGCGCCGAGGACAACCTGCGGCTCATCGAACGGGTCGGCTCGCCTTCGCTCCGGGTCTACTACGACGTGGGCAATTCGACCGACAAGGGGCGCAACGTCTACCAGGAGATCCGCCGGCTGGGCAACATGATCTGCGAGTTTCACGCCAAGGACGGCCCCGCCCTGCTGGGCCAGGGACGGATCGACTTCAAGAAGGTCCGGCAGGCGATCGACGACATCGGCTACAACGGCTGGATCCACCTCGAAGCGGCCCATCCCAACGGGGTCCTCGTCGACTACGCCGCGCAAGGCAAGTTCCTGCGGGCAATCTTTCCCGAACGCTGAGGCGCAGCGTCAGGACAATTCGGACGATTTGTCGTAGTCAGAAGACTGTAGGGAACGCCCTCCGTGGCGTTCCCTACAGATGGAAGTCTGGCTGCCTCCGCGACAGGCTGGAAGCCTGTGCTACGTGTTCCCGCTGCCGGGAGGGCGAGGCCTTCTTCAATGCGACAACCGCTCGATCGCTTCGGCGATGGCGGCCCGGCGGGCGTAGATCGGGGCCGGGTCCGTGGTGAAGGTGGTCATATCCTTGGTGATCGCCGCAGGCACTTCGAGCAGCGATTCGTACTGCTTGATCTCCTCAGACGTAAGCTTGCTCCGCTTCTTGGCCACCAGGTCGCGGAGGAGCCAGAGGAATTCGTAATCCTCGACGCCTTCGCGGAGCATTTCCCAGCGGATGCTGGCGACCGGCGGTTCGAGGACGGGCCCCGGGCCCGACTTGCCCGGCACCGAGGCCGCCTCGGGCGGGTAGAGGAAGCGGCCGTCGCCGTTGCCCCAGTGCCGCTTCGTGCCCTTGGGCGTGCTGTAGCCGCTCACGTAGCCCATAGGATCTTCGTAGGGGTCCTGCGGCTTGTCGGGATAGGCGGCCTCGGAGGTCCAGTAGTTCGTCTCCCAGACGAGCGTCCCGACGATCTTCCGCTGCCACGTCTGCCAGTGCCACACGCGAAGCTCCGTGGCCGGATGGTCGATGAAGAGCGTGCAATAGGGCGCCTTCGGCCCGCAGCACACGTACCACCAGAACCGCTCGCCGTGGGCACGGCGCTTCTCGGCCGCCTCGTGGTCGTAGTTGAAGCTGATCGGGCACCAGATATCGACTGCCCCGGCCAGGGCGTCGCCCGGCTCCTCGGTCAGCATGCGCTGGATGCCGGGGGCGTATCGATGGAGCCGCTCCATGCCGTTGCGGACGAAGGCATAGTCCTTCGGGTCGGGCTCGTCGAACCAGTAGACGTAGGCCATGTCCAGCCAGCCCTTCTGACGCAGGTGCTCTTCAATCTGCTTGACCTGGCTGGCGAACATGGCCTGGTACTCGGGCGTTTGCTCGCCGAGGTTGCCGATCGTGGGCTCGTGGCGCTCGTGGAACGTCCCGCCGCCCATGCCCGCGATCGGGAGGCGGAAGCCGGTGAAGCGGTACTTCTCGACGGCCGCGGCCATGGCCCGATCGAAGGCCGCAAAGTCGATCTCGGTCCGGGGCGGCTTGGCCTCGGGAAGGAACTTCACGCGGAGAGGATCCAGCGGCGTGGGGTCGTAGGTGCTGATGCGGTGCTCGGCGAAACTCCGGAAGTACAGATCGAGCACCTTGCGCTTGTCCGCCTCGGTCTTCAGTTGGTGATACCGGAACATCATGCCCGGGCTGAATCCAAAAGCCGTTTGCAGGTGGTTGCGCTCGGGCAGGGCGAAATCCCAGACGTGCAGTTGGATCGGCGCCTCGGCTGAAAAACCCTCGGCCCTGAGGCGGACCACGCCCGAGTAATCGCCGGCCTTGGCATCCTCGGGCACCGAGACCAGGACCCAGAGCGGCTGGTTGTGGCGGGCCGGGACGTCGATCGGCTTGGAGAGCGGCGGCAAGGCGTCGGGCCACCAGTCGCGCACGCCGGTTGCATCCGTCGGATGATCGACGAAGTGATAATGAACGCGAAGGACCTTGACATTCTCGGCGGGGATGACCGCGCCGCCGGGAGCGGAGAGCGGACCGGCCGAGGCCGTCAGGCCCTTGAGTGCGTTTGCCGGTTGGAGCACGATTTGCACCGCTTCACGGTCATTCCTGGCGGCCCAGAGGCGGGCCGCTTTTCCTGCGGTCTGCGGGGCGGGCCGCCGGCGCGGGATCTTGCGAGTCGCGTCGCACCACCAGACGGCCGCCTTGCCCGAGGTCCCCGGCAGGTTCTCGCCGTAATCGGCGCGGTAGTATTCGGGCACTTGGAGGGTGAGGTCCATCTCCGTGGGAACCCCGTCGCCCGGCTCCAATCGCACGGCGAACCGGTACGCCCCTGCCAGCGGCATGAACAGGGCCGCGGTACACGTCGAGGACGCGCCCGACGCCAGCGACGACCGCAACTCCATGACTCGCTCCGCCTCGCGGCCTGGTTCGGGTGTCTTCGGCAAGCGGCTCACGACGACCCGGACTTCGTACTTCCGAGAGGTAGGGTTCTTGAGGGTCAACTCCAGGCGTCGCTGGTTTGAGCCCAGATCGTTGGCGAGGGCAGCCCGTTCGATCTGCAGATCGGGACTCAACTTCTGAAGGCAGGCGTAGACCGTCTCGCCCGTCGCGTCGCTCGGCTTACCGTCCAGCGCGGCCCGGAAGTCGATCTGGTTGACCTGGAAACTGCTGCCCTTCCCGGCGGCACGCAGGCGCAGGAAAATCGCCTTCGCCGGGAACACATCGGTGGGCAAGGCGGCCTTGGCCGTACCCAGTCCATTCTGGGTAGTCAGCGGCCGCCACGAGTTGCCGTCGCAACTCACTTCGGCCAGGCAACCGCCGCTGCTATGCCAGTTCACGGTGAACTCCGCCTCTGCGGAAAGGAACCGATGCCGGGGCAGCGCGAAGCGGTACGTCACCTGCCCGTCGCCTGAGATGCACCAGCGTTCGCTGTTGAAGCCGGCCGTGGCGCTCGCCAGCGTTCGATGGAAGTTGCTCCCCTCGTGGCTGTATCTGCCCTGGAACAGGTAGCGGCCGTCCTTGATCGATTCTCCTTCCCCGAGCATGAGGTCTTCGCCGGGGCTGGCGAGCTTGTCGTAGGGTCCGCAGTTCGTGTGAATCGGCAGGACGGGCACGAGCCGCACCGAGTCGAACTGCACGGTGCCCTTCGCCTCCCATTGGCCCACGCGGAGATAGTCGCCGTCGATACGGTCGGGCACGCGGAAGACGTGCCCGTACTCCTTCCACTCCGGGGCCATGGCGTGGTAGTCGCGGTTGGCGAAGCTCGGGCCGGAGATGATGCAGCCGCCGCTGCCGGCGGTCTGCCGGGCCCGCATCTCAAAGCGGTACAGGGCCCCCGGTTGGAACGTCAGGGGCTCGCTTTGCCAGGAGTTCGAGCCGCCGCCCGTGCCGGTGATTTCCAGGATGTCGCGGTCGATCCACCGCCCCTGGCCGCCCGAGAGCTTCCATCCGGCCGGCCTGTCGGTCCCCTCGCGGAACTCGGGATTGGGAGCGAAGTTGCCCTTGGTCGCCGCCTGGGCCGTCGCGGCCAAGGACGCGATCAGGAACACCACGACGGTTGGAAAGAACCAAGCGCGACTTGGTTGATTCATGGGGCTATCCTTTCAGGAAATGAAGAATGAGAAATGAAGAATGCAAAACGGGAAATGCGGGGCGAGCCCCGCCGCTACGCGGGCCCTCCGATTCCTCACTCTCAACCACTGACCACCAACCACTGACCACCAACCACCGACCCCCCCTACTTCCGATGCGGGGGCACGGCGGGTCGGGAACCGGCGCCGAGTCCGACGCCCGGGACGATGTCTTCAATCGTGCCGCGGCTGAGATTGAAGATCGTGAACCCCTCGGCCCCGAGCGACCGGGCGACGTGGATCTGCCCGACCACGCGGTCGGCCGACAGCGCGGACCGCGAGGCCGTGGCCCCGATGCCGGGGTAGATCGGGATCCGGCCTTCGATCAGCTTCCTCTGGTTCGAGACGAGGGCCGCGAACCCGAGGTCGCTTTCCGTGTAATCCATGGGGCAGACGAAATCGAGGTATCCGGCCTTGATCCACGCGACCCAGTCCTGCCCGACCGACTCCCGGCATGAAGGATACGCCCCGAAGACCGCCGCGGAGATCTTAATCCCCGGCTTGATCTTCTTGGCCTCGCGATGGACCGCCTCGACCAGGCGCGTGATCTGTTGGCAGCGCCAATCGCGGTACTCCATGCTGCGTGGTCCGCGATAGCAGTCCTTCGGCCAGTCGGCCACCTTGGCGCCGCTTTCCGACTCGAAGCGGGTGCGGCAGCCGTCGCAGTAGCAGTGCTCGCCGTCGGGGTAGCGGATGTAGTCGAAGTGCAACCCGGCCACGTCGTACTTGCGCGCGACCTCCAGCATGCTCTCCAACTCCAGCCTAAGGTTCTCGGGATGCGACGGGCAGAGCCAATCGTCCGGCTCGCCGCGGGCCGAGACCTGGGTGCGGCCTTCCTTGCGGAGTCTTTCGATGAACTCCTTCGGGGCGTTGGAGAGGTTCCAGTTGACTTTCCAGATGTGGGCCTCCAGCCCGTGCTTCTTGCAGGCCGCCGCGCACTGGGCGATCTGGTCGCCGTGCTCGCTGAGCAGCGTGGCCCGCGGCAGGATGTCGCTTTCGTAGCGGGCCAGGCCGCCCCAGAGCATGTTGGGGATGACCATGTTGAACCCGGCGGCGGCCAGTTCCTTGGCCGTGCGGTCCCAATCGCCCGGATAGGCGCCCGTGCCCGCGTGCTCCCAGAACGCCCGGCCCTCGCCGGCCCGCGACGGCGCGGCCCGCAAGTACGCCTCCACCATCAGCCGCCGCGACTCCCCGGCGAGTTCGACGGCCCGGGGGTAATCCCCGGAGGCCTGCTTCTGCATGGCCTCTTGATAAGTCTTCTTGGCGGCCTGGAACTTTGCTTCGGCCACGGCGTTGGCGGAGGCGGAGACGTAGCGGACCAGATCGCCCGGGTTGTCGAAGTGCCCGATCCGCAGCAGCGATTCGAGTTTGCTCTGGACGATCTGCTTCCACACCGGCTGATACAAGTGACCCAGCAGGGCCGCCAGCATCTGTCGTTTGCCATCCATGTCGTCGGTAAGCACGATGTGGCTGAAGAAGGCTCCCCGGTCGCTGACGAGCATGGCCGCGTGTCCGGTGGGCTGACCCTGCGGATCGAACCATCGGGCGACCACGCGGGCGTTGTGCCCGGCCGGCTCCGCCGTGGTGATGTTCCACGAATTCTGCTTCACCGCCTTGGGCATCCCCGGGATGTCGGTGGCCTCGAAGCGGATCTCGGCAAGTTGGCCCGGCGTCTCCGGGCGGAAGTACTTCGGTCGCCCGAACCCCAGCGTCTTGCCAAGCGCCGGCGACAGGTTGTAGCAGACCACGACCTTTCCGCCCTCTTCGACGAACCGCTCGAGGGCGGCGACGGCCTCGGGGTCGATGCCCGGGTTGTGGGCCAGGATGGCCACGTGCCGCTTCCCGAGTGCCCCCTGGGCCACGGCCTTCTCCTCGACCGCGTCCGACCCGAGGCCAAGCCGGCTGAGCATGTCGCCGACGGTGTCGGCTGCCGACAGGGCGGCGCGCATCTCCTGGCTGCCCGGGTGCAAATCCGGCGACGGGATGACCAGGGCTACGTCGTGCCACAGGGCGGCCAGACGCCGGAGCCGAACGGCGGCGTCGGCGGCCGGCCCCCGCCAAATGGCGACGCGAACGCCGTCGATCTGGTGCCATCCGGCGGGCTTGCCTTCCGTGCGGAAGGAGGCCTTCGAGAACCGCAGCGTCTGCCAGCCTTTCTTCGACAGTTCCGCGCCGCCGGAGTACCAGCCGTCGCCGCTGCGGAAGTAGAGACTCAACCGCCCGACCTTGTCGGCCGTCGGCGAGCCGATCTCCAGGGTGATCTCGCCGGGGACCGACAGATCGAGCTTGACCTTCCGATCGATGACGGCGCGCGATAGATCGGGCTTGGAGGCGAAGGGCGTGGCCATTTCAAGAACCCGGCGGCCATCGTCCTCGACCATCGTCACCGGCGGCGTGTGTTCCGAAGCCGGCCATGCTTGGGCCGCCGCCGCGGAATCGGCATAATCAAAGGCGTCGATTACCTGTTCGTTTCCGGCCCCGACCAGGGCCAAGAGCATCAGGCAGCAGGAAGTCATGGCTTAGTCTCCCCAGGAAAGAAGTCTTGAGCGGGCATGGTCGATGGTTTGCAGAGCGCATTCTACAAGGCCGCACGCGCGTTTGCACGAGCCGGCTGCCTACGGGAATGCCGCTATCGGGGGACGGCCCGCACGGTTCCCTATTGCCGGTCGCGGGTCTTACCTCCTATCATTCTCTTATGAATGCAACGACCCAGAGAATCCTGTCGGATGCACTCCTTTTGCCCGATCACGAACGCGCCGAACTGGCCGCCTCGCTGATCGACAGTCTCGAACCGACGGTGGACGAAGACTCGGAGCAGGCGTGGGAATCGGAGGTGCAGAGGCGGGTCAAGGAGTTGGAGAGCGGGGATGTTGTTCCCTTGCCGTGCTTCAGGAAGACGGGAGACCGTTGAATGCGAGTCATCCAGGCCTGCGGTATCGTCACTGCCGAAGGGGAGTTGGTGGTCCGCACACGACTTCCGGATGCGCAGGTTCCGGGTGAACGTCGTGTGGTTCTGGTGGTCGAAGATCCCGGTACCCCGCAGGAGGAACCACCGGCTTTAAGCCTGCCGGTCTTGGAGGTGGATTCTTGGCCGCCCCATTTGTCGTTGCGACGTGAGGCGATGTATGGCGATTGGGGACGCTGATTCCCGGTTCATCGATACGAATGTGCTCGTCTATGCCACGATCAACGTGGATGACTTCGCGCGATTCCGCTCGCTGATCAACGTGATCCCGCTGGTGCCCTGAACTTGTTTAGTCGATCAGCCGGTGATACTTCCCCATCCAGTAGGGCAGGAGGATGAACACGCCGTCGCCGCGTTCGCGTCCGTCGCCCGACTGGTCCAACTCGTAGGGGTCGGCGTTCCAGCGGAGCATCATCCGCTCGGAGATGGGCAGGACTTCGAGGGCCCGGGCGTGTCCGAAGCGATTCTTGGCGCGGCCCGGCACGTCGCGGCGGTCGCTGTTGCGCACGGCCCAGCGGATCGTGTCGGCCGGCACGTCGCGGAACCATTCTTGGCAAATCGTGCGGTCGTAGCGCTCGGGAGCCACGAAGGCCTCGGGCGGGCGGCGGAACGGCTCCTTCCACCGGCTCGCCTGGAGGCCGGTCGCGTAGATGAAGTTCCAGAGCGGCGAACTTTCCGGCCGCTCGATCTGCCAGGAGCGCTCCAGGCTCAGAAGGTAGATCGCCCGCAACCGCTCGTCGCGCTCGTACCAGAGGAGCGGATAGTAGGCCAGGAAGGCCAACTCGTCGTCGCTGTGGTTCACGGCCTCGGCCGGCCAGTCGATCTTCTGAAACACGGTGTTCATGGCGTAGCCGTGCTTCTCGATGAGTTCCCGGGCCGCGGCCGCGTAGCGCGGCTTCCCCGTCATCACCTCGGCCACCTTCAGAAACGAGAGGATCTCCAGCGAGTTGAGTCCCCGCTCCTCGATCCGCTTGAGTTCCCGGTTGAGCTGCTCCGGGGCCCAAATGCCCCAGGTCGTGGGCTTGCCCGACGGGCCGACGTAATAGTAACCGTGGTCGAGGATATGGTCGGTCATGCGGGCCACGACCGCGCGGATCTGCCGTTTCTCGTCTTCGGTGGCGGCGATGTCGTAGTAGACGGCGTAGGCGAAGTAGTGGCCGTCGACCTCGTCGCTCGACGTGTCGCCCTTCCACCACCAGCGGCCGTCGGCCGAGCGGTGCCACTCGCCGCCGTGGGTCTTCGAGGGATCGGGCTCGTCGCCGGGCACGAAGCTGCGGGCCGCGAAGCCGGAGATCCCGGTAATCTGTTCGAGGAACATCATCGCCTGAAGCGACTGCCAGGCGTTGCGTTTGGCCTCGGGATCGCCGGTCGCCCCGTAGCGGAACGCCTCGGCGGCCACGTAAAGGCCGGTCCAGAGGCCGTCGTTGTCGTTGGAGGGTTGGGTGTATCCGGCCGCCAGGTCGCCCGGCCGCTTCAGCGCAATGTGCTTGACCAATCCCTTCCAGACGTGATGCTGGCGCAAGGCGGCGTGGACCTCCGCCATCTTCGCGTCGAGCGTCATCCTTCGCGTGAACAAGCGGCCGGTGCCGGCCGGGGTCCGTACCCAAACCGAACCGTCGCCGCCCACGGCCAGATCGAGCACGCGGTCGTCGGGCAGCCAGCGCCGCGAATGGAATAGGCGCCATCGCCCCGAATGCGGCGCAAGCTGCATCAAGCCGCGCGGCGAAGCAATCCAAAGCGTCCCCTCCGGCGTCCGCACGCCGGCCGTCACGTCGGCATACGGCGTGACGGGTTGCGCCCGGGCCACGGCCGCCAACTCCTCGGCCGTCAGGCGGTGGCCGACCGACGCGGGAAGCGTCCGGTCGCCGAGCATCTCCGACCGCCAATCCGGAAACGGGGCGTCGGAAGCCGCGAGCACCGCCAGCAGACACAGACTCCAGGGCATGGCGTTTCCTCCATTGTTTGGATCACTTGGGCTCGCTCCAGACGCGTACCGCGGACGGAGCGAAGCGACGCCCGCCAAGCGTCTTCTCGGCGGGCCTCACTTCGTTCGGTCCGCCCTACAGTCTACAGCAAAACTCTTGCCGCGGCGGGTCCAGCGATTATACTCTGAATGGGTTAGGACCGATGTGCCACGTTCCGGGGGGCCGGAAGGGCGCGGTGGTCCGGCTCCTCTGAGGTATCTCCCTATGTTCCGTTCTACCGCTAGCTTCCTCTGCGTCGGGCTGATCCTGTTCTGGGTCGCCGCAGGCGCGACGGCGCAAACGACCCGGGCCGGCAAGGGCGACAAACGCGCAGGCAGCACCACGCGCACCTGGACCGACGTGACCGGCAAGTTCAAGGTCCGTGCGTCGCTGGTGGACGTGGAGGAGGGCAACGTCCGCCTGCGGAAGTCCGATGGCAAGACGATCAGCGTTCCGCTGGAAAAACTCTCGGAGGCCGACCAGCAGTGGATCGCCAAGAACGCCTCCGGCGCGACGACGGAAGGGGTCCCGGCCGCCGCGGCCGGGGGCGCGTCGGATTGGCCGAGCTTCCGCGGCCCGAACCGCGACGGCAAGTCGCCCGATACGGGCCTGCTCAAGCAGTGGCCCGAAGGCGGCCCGAAGTTGCTCTGGGAGGTCAACGACCTCGGTAAGGGCTTCTCGAGCGCGTCGGTGGCGGGCGGCATGATCTATATCACCGGCCTGTCCGGCAACGGGCTGACGCTCTTCGCGTTGGACATGGACGGGAAGCATGTGTGGAAAGCGGACCTCGGCGCCGACTGGGACAACTACCCGGGCGCCCGCGCCTCCGCGACCATCGACGAAGGGAAGGTCTACCTGCTGTCCGGGGCCGGCATGCTCGGCTGTTTCGACGCCAAGCGAGGGAAGCCGCTCTGGAGCCACCATGCCAAGGAATTCGGCGGCTCGCCCGGCCAATGGGGCTACGCCGAATCGGTCTTGATCTACGGCAACGCGGCCATTTTCAAGCCGGGCGGGCGCAACTGCATCGTGGCCTTGAACAAGCAGAACGGCCAGCCGCTCTGGTCGAGTCGCGGGTTCCAGGCCGGGCCCGAGTATAGTTCCTGCCTCCTCTTCGTCCACGATCGCACGCCCATGATCGCCACCGGCACGAACCAAGGTCTCGTGTGCGTGAACGCCCAGAACGGGGCCATGCTCTGGTCGAACCCCTTCGCCGCCAACAATACCGCCAACTGCCCCACCCCGGCCTACAGCGACGGCTACGTCTTCTGGGCGAACGGCTACGGCAAGGGCGGCATTTGTATGAAACTCGGACGGGGCGGCACGGCCTCGCAGGCCTGGACCACGAACGACATGGTGTGTCACCACGGCGGCTATATCATCCAGGAGGGCTACATCTACGGCAACAACGGCGAGGGCTGGGCCTGCCTCGACCTGCGGACCGGGAAGAAGCAATGGGAAGAGAGGGCCGTGGGCAAGGGCTCGCTCTGCTGGGCCGACGGGATGCTCTACCTGTTCAGCGAGAACAGCGGCCGCGCCGCCCTGGGCACCTGCTCGCCCGAGGGGCTCAAGATCACCGGCCAAATGCAGGTTCGAGGCAAAGACAAGAGTTGGGCCCATCCCGTAGTCATTGGCGGCCGCCTCTACCTGCGGTACGATACCAACCTGTACTGCTTCGACGTCAAGGCGAAGTGAACCACAAGACTTAGTCTGTAGTCTGTAGGGTGGCACAGCTCAAGCGCAGTCCCACCAAGATGCTGCCGGCATGACTTTCCCGGCTTCTGGTGGGACTGCGCTTTGCTTGTCCCACCCTACATCTTCTTGGAGTATTAAAACGCCATGAACGCGCGTCTTTCGATCCGTCGCAGCCTTCGGGTATTCTCCTGCCTGATCCTGCTGTCTGCCGTCACGCCTCTGCATGCCCAAGAGAAGAGCGTCCGGCCGGGGATCAACAAGCAGGAGCAGACCATCGATCTCAAGACCGCGGTCCGGTGGTTCGAGGGTACGGGCCGCGACGTGGTCAAGAAGAAGGGCGAGATCCTCGACGCCTGCCAACTCACGCCGGGGATGAGCGTGGCCGACATCGGGGCCGGCACGGGTTTTTTTACGCGGCTCATGGCCGCCAAGGTAGCGCCGGGCGGCAAGGTGTTTGCCGTGGACATCAGCAAGACGTTCATCGAGCACATCGAGAAGACATGCCGCGAGCAGAAGATCCCGAACGTGACGGGCATCGTCTGCCCGGCGGACTCGACCAATTTGCCGCCGGAGTCGATCGACCTGGCCTTCGTCTGCGACACATATCACCACTTCGAGTTCCCGCAGAAGACGCTGGCCTCGATCCGCCAGGCCCTGCGGCCCGGCGGGCGGCTCGTGGTCGTCGAGTTCCACAAGGCCGGCAGGATGAAGGACCACGTGCGCGGCGACAAGGAGACGTTCACCCGGGAGATCGCGGCCGCGGGATTCAATCTTATCGCGAGTCGTCCGCTGGGCGAGACGCAATACCTCCTCCAATTCCAGAAAGCGGGACTGCGGCCGCCCGCCGTGCCGCTGGTGGTCCACGACCCGTACTTCAGCGTCTGGTCGTTCACCGACCGGCTGGCCGACGACTGGCCGCGCCACTGGACTGGCAAGATCCAGGCGATGTCGAGCATGGTGCGGATCGACGGCAAGACGTACCGCCTCATGGGCCTGGAGCCCCGCGACTGCCCGGCGATGCCGCAGGTGGGCCGTCAGGTGACGCCCACGTCCACGCTCTATGATTTCGAGGCGGACGGGGTAAAGGTGCAGTTGAGGTTCCTCTCGCCACTGGTGCCCCATGACCTCGAACTCGTGGGACGGCCGGTGACGTACCTGAGCTGGACCCTCGGCGCAAACGACGGCCGCGGGCACGACGTCCAGATCTACTTCGACAATACTGCCGAACTCGTGGTCAACGAGCCGAAGCAGGCGGTGGTCTGGTCGCGGCCGAAGGTCGAAGGCCTCGACGTGCTGCGGCTCGGCTCGGCCGAACAGCCCGTGCTCAAGAAGAAGGGCGACAACCTGCGGATCGACTGGGGCTATCTCTACGTGGCGGCGCCGAAAGCGGAGCGGGCCGCCATGGTGGTCGCCGATCACGAGTCGTCGCGCAAGGGCTTCGCCCGGAAAGGCCGGCTCCCCGCGGACGACGACACGCGCATGCCGCGGCCCGCCAATGAGGACTGGCCCGTCACGGCCTGCTCGTTTGACCTCGGGAAGATCGGAGAGACCAACGTCGAGCGTTGGATGATGCTGGCCTACGACGACGAGTACTCGATCGAGTACCTTGGCCAGAAGCTGCGGCCCTGGTGGCGGCGAGGCGGCGCCAGCGCGGCCGACCTGCTCAAGACCGCCTCCGCGGCCAGAGACACCGTCTGCGGAGAGTGCCAGTTCTTCGAGGAGTCCTTTGGCGGGACGTTTTGTCATGTCGCCGGGCTCGACTACTACGACCTTGGCGCGATCGCCTATCGCCAGGCGATCGGGGCCCATAAGCTGGTGGCCGGGCCCAAGGGTGAACCGATGTTGTTCTCCAAGGAGTGCTTCTCCAACGGCTGCATCGGGACGGTCGATGTCCTGTATCCGGCAGCCCCGATCTTCGCCTTGTTTAACAACGAGCTTCTGAAGGCCACGGTCACGCCGGTCTTCGAGTATGCCATGACCGACCGCTGGAAGTTCCCCTTCGCCCCGCACGATCTGGGCACGTATCCGCTGGCCAACGGGCAGGTCTACGGCGGCGGCGAGAAGACTGAGAAGAACCAGATGCCGGTGGAAGAGTCGGGCAACATGCTGCTGGTGGCCGCAGTCATCTCGAAGCTCGACGGCAACACGAAGTACGTGGACCGCTACTGGCATCTGTTGGAACGCTGGGCCAGATATCTCAAGGAAAAGGGACTCGACCCGGAGAACCAACTCTGCACCGACGACTTCGCCGGCCACTTGGCCCACAACGCCAATCTCTCGCTGAAGGCGATCCTTGCCCTCGGGGCTTACGCCCGGATGTGCGAGATGGCCGGGAAGGCCGACGAGGCGAAAGAGTATCGGGCCACGGCCGAGCAGTTCGCCAAGGAGTGGGTCAAGCTCGCCGACGACGGCGACCACTACCGCCTGGCCTTCGACAAGCCCGGCACGTGGAGCCAGAAGTACAACCTGGTGTGGGACAAGCTCTTGGGCCTGAAGCTCTTCCCGCCCGAGGTGGCCCGCAAGGAGATCGCCTTCTACAAGACCAAGCTCCAACCGTTCGGCCTGCCCCTGGACAACCGGGCGATGTACACCAAGACGGACTGGGAGGTGTGGACGGCCACGCTGGCCGAGTCGCGGGCCGACTTCGACGCCCTGATGAAGCCGGTCTACCGGTTCGTCGACCAGACGCCCGACCGCGTGCCGCTTACGGACTGGTACATGGCCGACACGGGCAAACTCAAGGGATTCCGGGCCCGGCCGGTGATCGGCGGCGTCTTCATCAAGATGCTCGACGACCCGGCGGTCTGGAAGAAGTGGAGCACCTGGAAGCCCGCGGGCCGGTGATGCCTTGGGCTGAGAGGAGGAAGAACCTCGTTCCCACGCTCTGCGTGGGAACGGACACCTCGCCGCTCTGCGGCGCGGAAATGCCGGGACGCAGAGCGTCCCGGACGTGCGTTCCCACGCAGAGCGTGGGAACGAGCTGGGAATTCAGTATTCGCGATTCAGTATTCCGTATTCACTCCTTCTCGCCCGGCCGTTGGACCTCCTCGTCCAGCCACGCCAGGTACGCGGCGCTGCCTGCCACGATCGGTACGGCCAGGATCTCGGGCACCTGGTAGGGGTGAACGCGGCGGATGGCCTTCTCGATCGCGTCGTAGAGTCCGCGGCGGCTCTTGGCCAGGCAGAGCCATTCCTGGCTCGCACGAATCGCGCCCTGCCAGCGGTAGGTGCTGGAGATCGGGCCGAGCACCTGCACGCAGGCGGCCAATCGCTCTTCGACGAGCGTCCGGGCGATCCGCTCGGCGTCCTCGCGGGACTCGACCGTGGTCAGGACTTGGATGTATTCTGACATAGGCGAACGGCGGGCAAGCCCGCCCGCTACGCGAGAGGTTGGAAGCCCTTACGCGACCTGGCTTGCCCGGCCGGTGTAGAAGTGACGCGCGACCTCTTCGGCATGGAAGAGCATCCATTTCTTATGCGTGTAGACGGCGTGTCCGGCGTGGTGGTGGGCGATGCTGCCGTGCTGGGGGCCGTAGTCGATCAACAGGGTCGTTCCCTCCTGGGGCACGATCGCCCCGGCCTGGAACCGCTCCAGGGGATTGGCGCCGACCGACTCCGCTTGCAGGAGGCGATGGAGCCGGCGGTCGGCCAGCCACGCCCGCCACGAGAGCAGACTCGGGCAGACGTTCGTCCCGGCGATGCCCAACTGCTGGACGTAGTCGCCGTCGGCGGCGTGCAGCACGCGATCGAGTTGGGGCGGGAAGGGGGCCCGATACTCGGGCAGGCCCTCGGACGGCCGGTGGTGGATGAAGTGCAACAGGCGCGCGTAGCCGTCGGAGTCCCAGCCGTAGCGGATCGGCGTGCCGAACGTGACGACGTCGAGCGCCGCCGGCCCGATCGGCCGCTCCTCGTGCAGCAGTCGCTCGACGCGATTCCACACCGGGATGTCGACCACGTTCACCAGCGGCCAACGGTAGTAGATCGCGGCGGCCTCGAAGAAGCGGTCCACGGCGTCGTGGTGGGCGGCCAGGAGGTTCGTCATCAGCGCGAACATATTGCCGGCGTGGCTGTGCCCCCAAAGCAACACCCGTTGGCCCGGCTGGAAGCTCGCGGCGGCCAATTCGTCGATCAGGCGCACCGCCCCGTCGGCCCGGCCCAGGTGATGGTTCTCGCTCGACCAGTGGAACAGGCGCACCGGAATCTTCGGTTGGCCGGGGTCGTTGATCGCCGATTCCAACAGCCGGGCGTACGTGGCGGTGTAGTTGCCCGCCTCGCCGGTGATTCGCGCCACGATCAAAGGCACGACCCTTCCGACCGCGTCCGCAGCCGAAGGCACCAGCCGGGCCAACTCCGAGAGGAGGCCCAGGGCGTCGCTGCCGACAAACGTCCCGTGGGCCAGATAGATCGCGGCCACCCCGGCGCTGCGGAGCGCGTCGCCCACGGCCCGCATCCGCCGCCGGAACTCCTCCGACCCCAACGGCGGAAGATCGACGGGCCGAATCAGATAGTGCGGCGATTCGGGCCGGGTACTGGTGTAGGCCTGATGCCGGAATCGGTTGCCGCGAGGCATTCTCACGCCCCCTGCACGTGCTGGTCTGCCCGACGAAAACCCCCATTCCCTCTTATCGGTCCTTGACCTTGCCGAATGCAAGGGTTTTTTCGGCGAGGCCAGACCGCAGAGGGGACTGGTGGGTGCCGGCCTAGGTGGGTTAGAATCACCCCTATGTGCGGACGATTTACCCTTCGAGCCCCCGCAAGCGTCATCGCCGAGCAGTTCCGGTTGCTCGATGCGGAGCCGCTGGAACCGAGGTTCAACGTCGCGCCCACGCAGCCGGTGGCCGTGGTCCGCTTTGGGCCTGGGGCCCGCCAGGTGGCTCGGCTCCAGTGGGGGCTGGTGCCCTCGTGGGCCCGCGATGCCTCGATCGGCAGCCGCCTGATCAACGCCCGGGCCGAGTCGGTCGCCGACAAGCC
>CAYSGY010000063.1:10169-17425 GCA_964430315.1 uncultured Planctomycetaceae bacterium | reverse complement strand
TGCTCGCCCGGGCCGGCGTGCGCCACGTGGGCGTCTACAACCAGTTGGGCGAAGAGGAGCTGATGGACCGCATCCGCCCGGTCGACGACCTGGAGCGCCAGCAGATCCCCACGCACATGCCCTACATCGTCATCGTGGCCGACGAGATGGCCGACCTCATGATGACGGCCGCCAAGGAGGTCGAGGCCCACATCATCCGCCTGGCGCAGAAGAGCCGGGCCGTGGGCATCCACCTGGTCCTGGCCACGCAGAAGCCGACGGTCGACGTCATCACCGGGTTGATCAAGTCGAACCTGCCGGCGCGGATCTGCTTCCAGGTGGCGAGCCGCACCGACAGCCGCGTGGTGCTCGACGAGATGGGGGCCGACAAGCTGCTGGGCAACGGCGACATGCTCTTCCTCTGGCCCGGCACCAGCCTCCTGCTCCGCGGCCAGGGAACCTACCTGGGCGACGACGAGATCACGCGCGTGATCGACGCCGTCTCCACGACCGAGCCGCAATTCGTCACGGAGCTTGTGCAACTCAAGGCCTCCGAGCCGCAGCCCGAGGGCCAGGTCGCCAGCGACCGCGACGACCTGTACGACCGCGCGGTGGAACTGGTGATCCGCGAAGGGCGGGGAAGTTGCTCCTTGTTGCAGCGGTCCTTGGGCATCGGCTACGGCCGGGCCGCGAGGCTCATCGACTTCATGGCCGAAGACGGCATCGTGGGGGCCTACAACGGCTCCCAGGCCCGCGAGGTGGTGATGAGCCTCGAACAATGGGAAAGGAAACAGGGCCGCGGGGAGGCGGCGCCGGCCGCGTCGGCCCCGGCCTCGCGCCGGTCCACGAATCGAATCCTCCTGGCCACGCCCAGCCCACGCCATGGCGCCGGCCCGGATCTGCCGCTTGACGAAGATCCCGCGGCCGGGTCCGGCTCGGACCGTACAAGCGACTCCGAAGACGACGAGATGCTGGAAACGGCCCCAGCCCGCCCGGGAAGCAGGGCCCAGCGCCGCGGACAGCCGGTCGCGGCCGCGCCGGACGACGATTACGGAGACGACGAAGAGACGTCCGACGACGACCTTCCCCCGTGGAAGGCCCATCGAGCGTGAGGCCTTTAAGCCGCGACCGCCGATCGCGCCAAGAGGAATCCGTGGGCGCCGTTTCGAGACAAGACTTGCGCGGAGGCTGCCCGCGGCGCCGGGCGGGATCACTGAAGAAACGGCTCATCCCTCCGAACAAATACTTCTTCCGGTTCGTCGCCGCCGCCAACAAGCAGATCCTCCCGCGCAAAGTGAAGGAGGACGTTGTACCCCGCCTTTTCCTTGTCGTACGGTTCAATAAAGCGTACTTCCTGGCCGCGTTCTTTCGGCGACATCTTTTCGATCGCTGCATGCAGCTCATTCCAAGTCATGACGCACAACCTTTCCTCAACTTCGTTGCTTTGTCGCACTCAAACCCTGCCGAAAATCCGTTCCGAGTGGTACTCCAAATAGTGCCGGTTGAGCGCGTGCCACGAACGAAGAAGGAGTCGCCGAGGCTCGATCGCATCTCGAATATGAGTGACAACCAATGATAGCGGATCGATCATGATCGCACCGCGGTCAAACATCACGTGATGATTGGGGCATACGACCAAGATGTTCCCCTCGACGTCGGGGCCGCTGTGAGGCGTCCCAAGGGGCCTCATGTGGTGCGATTCCGCGTAGGTGCGATCCGAAAGTCGCACGGTCTCGCGGCACACTTGGCAGATGTTGTCATACCTGCGTTTCATTTCTGCTGCGAGGAACGTATTGCGGAGACGCACTCTTCGTAGCACGGCTCGCGTTTCCGGTACTTCAATGCCCATTTCGCCCTCGCTTGCGTACTCTACCGCAAGTTCGCCGAAAGCCAACCTTACCTGATAATTTGCGTTGCCCAGGAAATCCAGAAATCCCGAGTCTCGCAATCGCTGAAGCGTCTGACGTATTTTCTCCCTGACATGGCGGTTTCGTGGAAACCGGTTCTGGAATACCGCCTCGCGAGCAAACACTTCATCGAGATGGAATCGAAGAGTCGAGCGACGGTTCACGATGTCCAGGATTTCTTCGGCGGCGGTCTGTTTCCAGCTCCAATCTGACATTGCTCGCCTCGGTCGCGAATTTGCCGGGCTTCCGCGAAACGCCTTTACGTGCGTTTGCGAACGCCGTCGACTCGGATGGCCCATGGTTCGAGAGTTGGCAACGATCCCTTGACGCCAAAGCGAAACAGGTCCGTGAATTATGGGAATCCCAGCATAAGCAATCCTCTGACAGTAGCGAGTGTACCGGTGTCGCACCCTACCCGCAATTGCCAAGACCCGCCCACGGAGGGGGTTGCGGCCCGCAGTTGACAGCGAACCCGTTTCACTGTATGGTTGCATTATTGTGGACTGAGTGTGCCCAACTGAAGGCCCGGTGATGCCCCAAATGGCCCTCCACCTGATACACCGCAACGGGACCGGCGCCCTGGGCGCTCGGATCGCGATCGCGGCGATTATTAGGCAGTAGGGGCCTGAAGGGGCGTTGACCGGCCAAACGACCGTAAACGTCAGCCCTGAGGCCCTACGAGGGTCTGAGGGCTTTTTTGTTGAATGGAGCTGCTGGCGATCAGCATGTAGGGTGCTCTGCGAGCACCATGGCACCGCTCGTGGTGGTGCTCGCAGAGCACCCTACATGCTGAAAGCCTCCTGCTGAAAGGCCAACTTCCGTGCGCCGTATCGAGATCTACGACACCACGCTTCGCGACGGGGCCCAGGCGGAAGGGATCAGTTTCTCTCTGCCCGACAAGCTGCTGCTCACCCAGCGGCTCGATAGCCTCGCGTTCGACTACGTCGAGGGCGGCTACCCGGCCTCGAATGAGAAGGACTGCGAGTACTTCAAACGGGTCGGGCAACTCGGGCTTGTCCACAGCCGGGTGTGCGCGTTCGGGATGACGCGGCGCAAGGGCATTGCCGCTGCCGACGATGCCGGGCTGGCGGCCCTCGTGGCGGCGAACACGCAAGTGATTACGATCGTCGGAAAGGGCTCCGCGTTCCAGGCCCAAGAAGTCCTCCGCACGACGGTGGAAGAGAACCTGGCGATGGTCGCCGACTCCATCCGGCACCTCCGCGCGGCGGGCCGGGAGGTGATCTTCGACGCCGAGCACTTCTTCGACGGCTGGAAGGCCGATCCCGCCTACACCCTGAACACCCTCCGCGTCGCGGCCGAGGCCGGGGCCCGGCTCATCGTCCTCTGCGACACCAACGGCGGGAGCATGCCCGACGAGGTAGCCGCCGCGACCCGGGCCGCCATCCAGGCGTTGCCGTCGACGGTGCCGGTCGGCATTCACTGCCACAACGACTGCGGGCTGGCCGTGGCCAACTCGCTCTCGGCGGTCGACGCCGGTGCGGTCCAGGTCCAAGGGACCGTCAACGGCTTCGGCGAGCGGTGCGGCAACGCCGACCTGATCGCCGTGATCGCCAATCTCTCGCTCAAGAAGCAAGGCTACGAGGTGCTCACGCCGGAAGCCGTCGGCTATCTCACCGAGCTCTCGCGGTTCGTGTACGAGACGGTCAATATGAACTTCCCGTCGCGCCAGCCGTTTGTCGGCGCCAGCGCGTTCGCGCACAAGGGCGGGATGCACGTCAGCGGCCTGGCCCGGACGACGTTGAGCTACGAGCACATCGACCCGAGACGCGTCGGCAACGAGCGTCGCGTCCTCGTGAGCGAACTGTCCGGGCGATCGAACATCGTCGCCCTCGCGACGAAGCACCACATCCAGAACGACCCGAAACTCATGGACCGCATCCTCGCCAAGGTCGTCTCCAAGGAGCATGCCGGCTACCAGTACGAAGGGGCGCAAGGGTCGTTCGATCTGCTGGTGAAGGAGTGCGCGGGTACGTTTCGGGCCCACTTCGAGCGGCTGAGCTACCGGGTCAACATCGAGACGGAGATCGACGGGCGGATCACCTGCGAGGCGACCGTGAAGATCCGCATCGGCGACGTGGTGCGTCACGAGGTGGCCGAGGGCGACGGCCCGGTCAACGCGCTCGACGCCGCCATGCGCAAGGCCCTCAACGGCTCTTTCCCGTGTCTCCGGGGGATGCAACTGGTCGACTACAAGGTCCGCGTCATCAACTCCGAGGCGGGCACCGCGGCCGGCGTCCGCGTGGTCATCGAGAGCCGCGACAAGAACGACGTGTGGGCTACCGTGGGCGTCAGCGAGAACATCATCGAGGCAAGCTGGATCGCCCTGGTCGATAGCTACGAGTACAAGCTCTGCAAGGAAGAAGAGACGCAAGAACTGCACGAGGCCCCAACCCCGGCGGCCGCCACGGCATGACGTGGCGCGTCAAGGGCGAACTCGTGATGAACGTCGACGATTACCTGGCCGGAAAGAAGTGGGACGATTCCGTCTGCTTCGCCTGCTACCAGGTCGATCTGCACAAACCGCTCTGGAAGGACTTCGTTCGCCGCGGCGTGCCGAACGGCGTTCTGCCCACGATTCCGTTGCGCGCGATGATTCCCGCCGGAGTCGACCATCTGACGGTGGCCGGACGCTGTATTAGCGCGGACCGGGAAACGCTCTCCGCCGTGCGCATCCAGGCGACGTGCATGGCGACAGGCCAGGCGGCCGGAGCGGTCGCGGCGCTGGCGGCCAGGCACGGCACCACGCCGCGGAAAGTCGATCTGGCCGAGCTGAAGACCCTATTGAAGCAGCACGACGCCATAGTCCCCTAGGGAATTGCCGTGTGCAGACGTAGACGTAGGGTGGGACAAGCGAAGCGCTGTCCCACCAGCGAGACCGCGACGAATACCGGTGGGACAGCGCTTCGCTTGTCCCACCCTACGTCTGCGCAACAGGCTGGAAGCCTGTGCTACCGCCTGTTCAATTGTCTCCCCTGGTTTAGGAGCTTCTTATAGGACTGCGGGTGTTTCCGACAGGTACCGGCTTGATTATACTAAGAACCCGATGATTGGGGCGGTGGGAACTAACCAGGACCGGGTGGATCGCCATGTCCCAGACACGCCAGTTCCAGTCGTTGGCCGACGCCAGGCCGCCGTATTTCGTGGGAATTGATCTTGGGGGGACCACGGTCAAGCTGGGCGTCCTCGACGAGACGGGCCGGCCCCTCTGCTGGAACAGCCTCGCTACGCACGTCGAGCGGGGGCCCGAGGATGCGGCCTGCCGCATGGGCGAAGCGGTGCGGGAGACGGTCGCCGGGTTGGGAATCCCTCTTTCGGCCGTGGCCCGCGCCGGACTCGGCTCGCCCGGAATCCTCGATGTGCGCAACGGCGTGATGGTCAATCCGACCAACTTCCCCGGCTGGGGTGGCTTCCCGCTCCGCGATCGCGTGAGCCATCATTGCGGCCTGCCGGTCGCCTTCGTCAACGACGCGAATGCCGCGGCCTACGGCGAGTTCTGGGTCGGCTCCGGACGCTCGTTTCAGAGCCTGATCCTGCTGACTCTCGGCACCGGCGTCGGCTGCGGGATCATCATTGGCGACGTAATCGTCGAAGGCGAGAACGGCCACGGGGCTGAGTGCGGCCACGTGCTGATCGACTCCTCCGACACGGCCCGCCTGTGCTCCTGCGGCATGACCGGCCACCTGGAGGCCTACGCCAGCGCCATGGCGGTCATCAAGCGGGCCCGGGAAGCGATCGACTCCGGCCAGCCCACGAGCCTCACCCGGCGGATCGCCGAGGGAGCGGAACTCACGCCGCGCCTGGTGGCCGAAGAGGCCCAGTCGGGCGATGCCCTCTCCACGAAGATCGTCTTCGAGACCGCCCGATATCTCGCCCTCGGCATCGTGAGCCTGCTGCACACGATCGACCCGGCAGGCGTGCTGCTGGGCGGAGCGATGACCTTTGGCGCGCGAGACTCCGAACTGGGGCGACGCTTCCTGGCCCGGATCTTCGAGGAAGTGAAGTGCCGCACCTTCCCCACGCTGGCGGCCAAGCTGCAAATCGACTTCGCCACCCTCGGGCCCGACGCCGGCTATATCGGCGCCGCCGGCATCGCGCGCCTGGAGCACTACAAGAGCCTCCGCAAGCCGGCCGTCTGGCCATGATTCGGCAGTTTAGGATCGGCCAACAAACAACTGTCGGGATTGGGTGGCATGCTCTCACGACGCGAAGCGTCGCACTGAGCATGGAACCCGCCACGAGGGTCTCCATGCCGACCCTCGGCTGTGCCGAGTGACGGCATGCCACCCAAGCTGCCGGAGACGCCAGTTGTTCCTTGCGCGATCCTCACCCCGGAGGGCTTCGCACGTCGTCCCCGGTGCGCTTCCTCCCCGCCGATCCCAACGGATTGGTGCGCACGGCTTCCACGATCAGCAGAACGGCCAGCCCCAGCAGGACGATGGCGATCACGCCGATGAGCGACAGGCCGTATTGTTGGATCAGCAGGACCAGCGCGTAGAGCGTCGCCGCCGTCATGAACGCCAGCGGCGCCCAAATGAAACCGGTCTTCCGCGACGACCGCCGCAGCCAGACCGCCAGCACGACGAACGTCAAGCCCGCCAGCAACTGGTTGGTGGCGCCGAACACGGGCCAAATGGCCTTCCAGGCGGGGATGGGCTGGCCCTGAGCGTCCTTCAGCGAGATGAGCGCGAACACCAGCGGCAGGGCCAAGGTCGCCAGCGTCGCTCCGTACCGGGCCGGACCGGGACGCAACTGGAAGAACTCCTCGAAGATGTAGCGGCCCAGACGCGTTGCCGTGTCGAGGGTCGTGAGAATGAACGTCGACAAGGCCAGCAGGCCGAACGAGAACCCGAACTTCTCCGGAATCCCGATCACGGCGGCGAAACGGCTGATGCCCGTGCCGTAGACCGTCAGCGGCGGCTTGCCCGCCAACGGATTGTCCCGCGTGAGCATCATGACCGTCGCCAGGGCGATCACCGCCACCAGGCCCTCCACGAGCATCGCGCCGTAGCCCACCGTGCGTGCGTGACTTTCCTTGTCGAGTTGCTTGGAGGTCGTGCCGGAGGCCACCAACGAATGGAATCCGGAACACGCGCCGCAGGCCACCGTGATGAACACGATCGGGAAGAGCGGACCGAGGCCCGCCGCGTCCCAGGTGACGTAGGCCGGGAACTGCACGTCGAACCCGCCAAACAGAATGCCGGCCAACCCCAGAAACATCGAGGCATAGAGCAGGAACGAGGAAAGGTAGTCGCGGGGCTGGAGCAGGATCCAAACCGGCGTCACCGAGGCGATACCACAGTACCCGATGAGCACCAGCGACCAGGTCTTCACCGGATTCAGCCCCAGCGT
>CAYSGY010000063.1:0-10159 GCA_964430315.1 uncultured Planctomycetaceae bacterium | reverse complement strand
TCCAGGCCGACGAAATCGGGATCCACTGGCCGACCCACGTCGCCAGGAACACGAGCGGAACGAAGACGAGCGTCGACCACACGATCGGGATCTTGAAACGGTAGATGGAGAGCCCAAAGCAAATCGCCAAGGCCACGAACATCCATGAGGACGAGGCCACGCCCCCGTTCTCGACGAACGTGGTCGCCGTCAGGTCCGTGAACACGGTCAGCACGTAGACCAGCGCCAGCCACATGAAGACCAGCAGCAATCGGTAGGCGAGCGGCGACATCGATTCGCGGGCGACGTCGGCGATCGACCGGCCCCGATTGCGGATCGAGGCCGCCAGCGCGGCGAAATCGTGGGCGCCGCCGATGAAGATCGAACCGACAAGGACCCACGCCAGCGGCACGGCCCAGCCGAAGGCCACCGCGGCGATGATGGGACCCACGATCGGCCCGGCCCCCGCAATCGACGAGAAATGATGTCCGAACAGCACGGCCGGGTGGGCAGGCACCCGATCCACGCCGTCGTAGTCCGTATGGCTCGGGGTGGGCCGGCTGTCGTCGATCCCCAGCCGCCGTTCGAGGAACCGGCCGTACGTGAAGAAGGCGACGACAAAAAGAACAACGCAAGTCAGGAAAATGGCTGTGAGCATTCCCCTCTCCAAATGTACGCGACCGTACCCAACCCCACGGACGAGCCGGTTGGCATCAGTATCGCACGGCCCTCCCGAAGAGACAACTCCGCCCATGGACGAACGCCGCGGCGTGCGTATATTGGAGCAGTTGGGAGTGGGGAGTGAGGAGCGGGGAGAGCGGTCGTTTAGCGGCGGCACACGTGCCGCGGCGCTTGTGCCGCCCCCATGCCGTGCGGACCCAGGATTAAGGAGTTGGCAATCGTGCCGGAGAGAGTCGTCATCATCGGAAGCGGGCCCGCGGGCTGGACCGCCGCCATCTACGCGGCCAGGGCGTCGCTTGAGCCGTTGGTCTTCGAGGGGGCCATCACCGAAGAGAATCGAGTGGCAGGAACCCTCCCTCTGGGCCAGTTGGCTCTAACCACGGAGGTCGAGAACTTCCCCGGCTTCCCCGCCGGCGATTTGGAGCATTTTTTTGACACTTCCCTGGCCCCGGACCGCCGGGCCATGATGCCACCCCATGCCAAAGAGGGGGTTGCCGGGCCGGAACTGATGGAACTGATGCGACAGCAAGCGGTGAACTTCGGCGCCCGGGTCATCACCGAAGACGTCTTGGACGTCGATTTCGATTCGCACCCGTTCAAGCTCACGGCCAGCGACGGCAAGACCTACGAGGCCCTTTCGGTCATCGTGGCCACCGGGGCCCGGGCCAACTACCTCGGGCTGCCGTCGGAGGATCGCTTCAAGAATCGTGGCGTGAGCGCCTGCGCGGTCTGCGACGGGGCCTTACCGCGGTTCCGCAACAAGCCGCTGGCCGTGGTGGGCGGAGGCGATTCGGCCGTCGAAGAGGCCGACTACCTCGCCAAGTTCGCCAGCGCGGTCCATATGATCCATCGCCGCGATCAACTCCGGGCCTCGAAGATCATGGCGAAGCGGGCCCTCGACCACCCGAAGATCCACGTCCAGTGGAACCGCACCCTCGCCGAAGTGCTCGGCAACGACAAGGACGGCGTCACCGCGGTCCGCCTGGCCAGTACGGCCGGCGAGCCGGACCTGGTCCTCGACGTCGCCGGCGTGTTCCTGGCCATTGGCCACACGCCCAACACGGCCTTCTTGAAGGGCAAACTGGAACTGACCCCCAAGGGATACGTGAAGTGGACGACGCCCTTCCGCACCTACACGAGCGTGGAAGGCGTCTTCGCGGCGGGCGACGTGGGCGACGACTACTACCGCCAGGCGATCACCGCCGCCGGTTCCGGCTGCATGGCCGCGCTGGACGCCGAACGCTGGCTGGCCGCCCAATGACCTCGCCCTCCCAGCATTGTAAGATTTCAGTTAGAGGCCCTTCGTAGGGCCGTTGCAGCGACAGGGCGGCGGCGGTACAAGGAGACAGGCTCCATCGCCGGGGCGACGGCGTGCCCGGCGATGCGGTCGATCGCGACGGCCTTTCTTCGTGTCCGCGGTTCCGTGGAGAGAATCTCGTATGCTGCAATCTGCCGCCCCCGACCCCAAGGTGCGAGACGGTGGCTTCCGCCAATGCCGATTGCTTCGGCATGCCGCGGCGGTCTTCTGTCTGGCGCACTGTCTTCATGGATCGCCGGCTGCCGGGAATGGGAAGGGAGAAGAAGGGCTCCCGATCCTGGAACAGGGACGCCTTTCGCCTACGCCCGGTCCACAGGTGGAGGAGATTGCCGTCAATCATCCGGAGTTCTCGCGAGCCTTCAGGGTCGCATCCAAGACCCGCGGCCCGGAGAACAAATGGTCGGTCGCCGTGCGATGGCGCAACAAGGAGCCGGTCGCAGCGGGCGACCTTTTGCTCGTCGTCTTCAGCATGCGATGCGTGGAGTCGCCTGCGGCAGACCGGACGGCCGCGGTCACGGTCGCGTTCGGCACCGCAGCGCCTCCGTACCAGAATTGCTATGTGACGCTCGCCAAGTCGGACCAGGAGTGGAAGAAGCACCGGTTCGCGTTCGTCTCGAAGCGCGATTATGCCCCGGCCCAGGCGAAGCTCGCCCTCGGGTGCGGCATGGAGGCCCAGACGCTTGAGATCGCGGGGGTCGAGGTCTTCAACTTCGGCGCCGGCAAGCGGGTCGCCGACTTCCAGACTTCCGCCACCTACAAGGGAATCGAGGACAACGCCCCCTGGCGTGCGGAGTGCCTGGCTCGCATCGGGCAGATCCGCAAGAGTCCGCTGGAAATCCTCGTGACGGATAGGAACGGCCAGCCGGTCGCGGACGCCGAAGTCCACGTTGCGATGAAGCGACATGCGTTCCGGTTCGGGTCCTCGTTCAATCCGGGGGTCTATCGATTGGAAGGGCGGCACCCCGAGTTGGTCGAGGCGTATCAGAAGCGGTTCGCCGAGTACTTCAACATGGCCACTCCGGAAGCTGTGATGAATTGGCGAAGCTGGGAGACGGCAGGGCCCCAGGCGAATCTCGACAGGGCGATGGCGTGGCTTGCGGGGCACGACATCCCGGTGATCGGCCATCCGATGGTCTGGCAGGCGCCCAAGACCCTTCCCGACAGGATCCACGCACTCATCCGGGAGAAGGACTACTCCGGTTACCTCCGCGCGTGGAACGACCATCTCGCAGCGAAGCTCGCCGCCGTAAAAGGCCGAATGGTTCAATACTATGTGATCAATGAATTCGTTGACACCAACTACCTGCCCGAGGAACTCACCGACGACGCGATCGTGCACTGGTACCGCATGGTGCGGGCGGCCGACCCGAAGGCCCGGCTCGGCATCCTCGACCACGGGATGATCGGCTACGGCGCGGTCAACGCAGAGCGGAACCTGCCGTGGTATGAGAAGAAGATCGAGATGCTGTTGCGGAACAAGGTCCCGCTCGAAATCATCGGATTTCAGTGCCATTTCGCCGACATCCTGACCGACCCGGAGACCGTCCTCGCCATTCTCGACCGCTTCTCGAAGTTCGGCTTGGAGCTTCAAGTCGCCGAGTTCGACGTGGACATGGACAACGAGTCGCTGCAAGCCAAGTATCTCCGGGACTTCTTCATCGCCGTCTTCAGCCATCCGTCGGTGAAGGTGCTGCAACAGTGGGGTTTTTATGAACCGTCGCACTGGCGGCCGAGGGCGGCGCTGTTCCGGAAAGACTGGTCGCCGAAGCCCAACGGCCGGGCGTTCCTTGACCTCGTCTTCCGGCAATGGTGGACCGACGCGCGGGGCGCGACCGATGCTCGCGGCCACTATGGCGAACGCGTCTTCCACGGCGACTACGAAGTCACGGTGACGAAGGGCGATGCCTCCCGAAGCGTCAAGGCATCGGTGGAAAGCCCGGGAAAACGCCTCACCGTCCACCTCTGACAACCAACCGAGTACCCGGGAGAAACAACGTGCCTGCGAGTATCAAGAAAGCGATCCGATGCGCCCTTGGCGCCGTCATCCTCTCGTGTCTCGCGCTGGCCGTCGCCGCGGCCCACCCGGTCGACGGCGCGAGCCGGGAACAACTCCGCCAGTGGCTCAAGGAGTACCCGCAGGCCGACGCCAACCACGACGGCGTGCTCTCCATCGAGGAGGCGAAGGCCTGCTATCAGAAGCTCCAGCAGGAGCGGAGCGGGAAGCCGGAGGGCCGGCAGGACGGACGGCGGAAAGAGTTTGCCTTTGCCACGATGTCGGACGGGGTGAAGATCGCGCTGGCGGTCGGCTATCCCAAGGGCTTCGATCCGGCCGACCGGCAGCGCAAGTGGGCGGCGATCCTCTCCACGTGCGGCTATACGAGCGTCACGGGGCCGGCCGATCCGGCCCGATTCGGTGATCGCTACGTGACGGTCAACGCCTCGATCCGCGGGAGCGGGGCCTCCGGCGGGCAACTCAGCCCGTGGCGCCCGCGGACCTGGCAGGACGGCTACGAGATCATCGAGCACTGGATCGTCAAGCAGCCCTGGTCCAACGGCAAAGTCGGGATCCAGGGCTACTCCTGGCCCGGGCTGATGGGCTTCCTGACGGCGACCACGCAGCCGCCGTCGCTCAAGGCCGTGTGCGTGGGCGGCCTGATCGACGATTTCTACCGCGACATCAGCTTTGTGGGCGGAATCCGCAACTGCGGATTTCCCGTCGATTGGCTCAACAACTATTACCTGGCCGACGGGCCGTTCCACTCGGGCGCGGCCGCCATGCGTGCGCGGGGGCTCCGTGAGGCGGGCTACCTCGAAATCGTCCGCTCCCGGCCCGCGCGCGACCTCACCCAAGACATGCTCTGGCTCGTGCTCCACGAGCGGTTCGACGGCCCCAAGTGGCACCAGCAGAACCTCGGCACGTATGCCTCGCGGATCCGGACGCCGATCCTCATCGGCCATGCCTGGCAGGACGAGCAGACCGGCCCGAACGGCTGGCAACTCTGGAGGCGTATCGGCGACGAGGTCCCCAAGCGGCTCGTCCTGACCAACGGGAAGCACGGCGTCTGGCCCGACAGCGACACGGATCTAAACGAGTGGTTCGCCCGCTGGCTCTCGGACGACGCCCCCGGCAAGGCTCCCGATCGCGACGAGCGCGTTGCCTGCTACTTGGAGACGAGCAAGCACCCTCGAGCCGACGCGGCGTCCGGCGTCCGTCCCCTCCGAGCAGCCGATTTCCCGCTACCGCAGACCCAATGGACCCGCTACTACCTGCGGAGCGGCAGCCGCCTTCTGCCTTCGCCGGCCGAGAAACCCGAGCCCGCCGGTTCGTACTATGCCGGGCACAGCGCGCCGACCGGGCCGGACCGTCGCATGGTCTATTTGGCGGAATTCCCTGCGACGACCGCGGTCTGCGGTCCGGCGATGCTCACCCTTTGGGCCCATCTGACGACGATCGACACCGATTTCTTCGCGCTGGTGGCCGATCTCGCTCCCAACGGGCAGTTCTACGGTTTGCAGCGGGGGCTGCTGCGGGCCTCGCACCGGGCGGTCGATGCGGAGCGGTCCGAGTATGTTGAGAGCGGCGGGCGCAAGCATCTTCTTCGGCCCTACCATCCCCACGACCGCCTCGAGCCGGTGACGCCGTACGAGCCGACCGAGTACTCGATCGAAATCCCGGCGTTCGCCCACGTGTTCCGCCCCGGGCACAAGCTGGCGCTCATCCTGATGCAGCCGATGGCGGGCGATCCGATCGGAATCACGAAGTCGGGCAATCCGAGCTATCGGTACGACTCCCATCCGGCGCCGGCCACGGTGACGATCCTCCACGATCCCGCGCACCCCTCCAGCCTCTTGCTGCCGGTGCTGCCGGAACTCCCCTCACTTCCCGACCCGCCTGCGACGCTCGAGGAGCAGGCCGGGATTCAGCGGGCGGAGATCTTCTTTCGGACCGATCCCGCATCCAACGAGAAGTAGCCTCGCCGCGATCCGCCCCTCGGGCATCGTGGTCAGAAGCTGGCGAAGGCCAGGTCGGCGAGGTCCTTCCAGGCCAGGGTTTCGGATTCGAGGGCCGAGTCGGGCTCGGGTTCGGAGGCGGTTGGGAGGGTCGGACCGCGCACGGTCTTCTGCTCGGTTCCCCGTGGGAAGACCGCATCGACCGGGAAGGCCACGGAGGCCAGCTCGAGCCGGACGGCCGGCGATGGCTCGGCGGGCGTCGCAACGCTCGCAGCCGGCGCCGTGGACGCCATGGCCGAGACCGCGGTCGTCCGCGCCGGCAAGGACGTGGCGGCCACGAGGCTGCCGACCGTCGCGGTCTGAAGCGACGCATCCACCGCCCGGACGCTCCGGGCGGACTGACTCGCGCCGACGGCCAGGATCTTCACGGCGGCGATGGAGGCATAGGCGTCGCTCCCGCCCGCATCCCACAGGCGAATCGTCAACTCGTGGTCGGAGACGTCGACCGTGTAGGTCTTCCAGACGAGTTCGCCCTTGAGGGTGTTGATTCCGGTGTCGAGGGTGACGCCCTCGATCGCAACGCATACGCTGTCGCGGGCCGCCTTCTGGTCGCCCAGGAGGAGCGAGACCGTGTAGGTGCCGTCGGGAGCGGCGACGGTGAAGGTGCCGTCGGTGGTGTAGTTGACGTCGCGGTTGAGATACGAGCCGGTGGTACGGTCGGCGGTCTTGATCGTCCCGCTCGACCATCCGAAGGCGTTGCTCCCGGTGAAGGTGGTCTTCTGCGACACCCGCGAGTAGCCCCCCTCCACTTTCGACGACGTGGTCCCGAAGTCGAACAGCCCGAGGTAGAGCGACTGGTTCCCGAAGTCGAAGCCGGTGGCCTTTCCGCCGGCCTTGAGGGTCGCCTTGAGTTCCCCGGAGGGCGTGCTTGCGCCGCGGGTGAGCATTTTGATGCAGACGTTGGCGGTTGCATCCACCCTGGTCAGATCGGTCCACGTGACGCCGTCGTAGCTGTAGTAGCTTTGGCCGGGGCTGGCCGTGCTGTCCGAATTGTAGCCGGAGTACCTTGCATCGACCGCCATGGGGTAGGCGCCGCCGCCGGTGATGTGAAGGGCCACGTAGACGGCATCGCCCGAGATGAGCGACACGTCGGATGCGAGGTCGATCGCGTGGTACCCGGCATATTCCGCGGTGCCCGACTGGGTCGCCAGCAGGCCGGAGAGGGTGCCCCCGGAGTAGGTGTCGTAGACCGAGATTGTGTAGCCGGCCCCGTCGGCCTCGGTGAAGAAGCCGACTGCCGCAAGCTCGCTGTTCTCCGTGGGCGTGAAGGCGTTGAAGGCGTAGGAGAAGTCGTACTCCCAGACGTCGCCGAAGGTGTCGTAGGAGTAGATCTTGTTGTAAGTATCGGCGGAGACGGCGTCGCAGAAGGCCTCCGCGTTCTTGCCGTAGGTGTCGGCGTAGGAGAGCCAGAAGTAGCCGCCGTCGCCCCAACCCGTCCCCCAACTGTTCTTGATCAACCAAGCGCCGACGGTGGAAGTCCCCGAGACGACCTTCGTGTCGTCCCATCCGACGATCGTCACCTCGTGGTTCGCGCTGGCGGAGCCGCCGTAGTAGTACGTATGCGCGCTGGAGTTGTAGTAACTGCTGTTCCAGTAGAAGTACGTATCCAAGGCGCCTTCGCTCATCAGCGCGTTCTTGATCTCGCCGGGCGAATCGAACCGGAGCATGCTCTTCACGTAGTACTGGGACTCGTAGCTGGGCGCCGGCGTCTTGGCGTCGTCCCAGTCGTGGTAGGGGTCGTCGCTCTCGCTCACCGGCCCGGAGCCCCGGCTGAAATAGGCCTCGCTGATGGACGAGTTGCCGCCGTCGCACGGCCCCCAATCGAACCCGTGGTAGTTCTTGAGGTTGTTTTCCGAGAGATTGGTGCCGGGCCCGCCGTCGACCAGGATCGAGCTTTCCAGCGACGCCATGGCCGCGAACGTCCAGCAGGAGCCGCAACTCCCCTGGTTCTTCACGCTCGTCACGTAGCCGTAATCGCGGAGATCGTAACTCGACGGCAGGGAGGTGGCGGCCGCCCCGGCTGCCATGACGGCCGGCAAGGAGGTCGACTGCTGCACGAGGGCCCCGTGGTACTTCGCCACGGTGCTGATGCGCGAGGGAACCCGTTCGGACCCCGCGGTCTCCGTCGGCGCGGCGACTGCCGCGACCGTGAGGCCGTCGGTGGCCCGGGCGCTGGCGGCGCTTGACGATTTCGCGGGAGAGGTCTGCTCCCACCCCTCGCTCGCCATCTGGCCCACGAAGTACGTCCCCGCCGCCAGTCCGTAGAAGGTGTAGTTGCCGCTGGCGTCGCTGGTGGTGGTCCGCTCGCCGTCGTCGTACTCGCCGTCGGCGTCCTGGTCGAGGAACAGGGTGAATCCCGAGAGGCCGGGCTCTCCCTTGTCCCGGATGCCGTCGCCGTCGAGATCGTCCCATACGGTGCCGGAGATCCGGCCGCCTCCCGTAGACGTCACCTTCATCCCCGACTTTTCGGTCCGCGCGTTGTTCTTCTCGTTCGTCTCGGTAATCTGGCTGTGGACATCCAGCGTGGCCGAGAGCGTGTGGGTCCCCAGCGCCGCGGTCCACGGAGTGGCGGCGTAGTACGTCCCGGTCCCGTTGAGCGAAACGTCGATATCGACGTACTCGCCATCGTCGACCTGGAGCCGCACCGTCTGCTCCACCGCCTTCGACGAACCGGTGTATTGATACTTGCAGACCAGGGCCACCGACTGGTCCGGACCGATCGACGCAAGGGGCTTGGTGAGATCGGTCGGGTCGGCGGCGTAGACGTCGATCGTCTTCAAATCGACCGCGGGCACATTCTTGGTCAGGGTGACGTCGTCGATGAAGCCGCCCACGTCGGTGACGTAGGAATCGGAATAGAACCAGAATCCGATCCAGACCTCGCTCTGCCCGCACAGGTTCCCGAGGGTATTGACCGCCGTCAGATCCAAGGACCTCTTGAGCCACCCCTTCGTGTTGCCGGATATACCCGAGCCGTAGAACTGGTTTCCGTCGAGCGAGGCGCCCCAGCACAACCAGTCGTAGTTCAACTCGGTATCGACAAAGGTGTAGAAGGCCAGGGAGGCCTTGTCGGCGTCGGAAAGGTCGAACGGGCCGTAGACCATCCACGTGGTGACGTTGTCGGGATAGCCGGTCGAGGGGCTGTAGTCGCTGCCCACGCAGTAAGCGCTCTGCTTGCCCGCGTGCTTCTTATAGGTGCTCGTGCCCCAGGTCGGATCGCCGAAAAGCGTCCATCCGGAGCCGGGAAACGTCCCTTCGAATTTCTCCGTCATGAGGGTCTTCGTCGTCGACGCCCCGCGGACCGTCGCGCCGACCGGCGGGCTGGATTGCAGGAGCGAAGCGGCCTCGGCCGGCAACTCGCACGACATCGATTGGATGCTCATGCCCGAGTCGTTCACTCCGTCGGCCAACGCCGGCGCGGTCATCGACAGGAGCCGTCGATCTTCGAGCGTTTCACACATCAGGCGGGCGGGACCGAGTGCCCGCTTCAGGCCATTCCTGCGTTGCGAAGACAGAGGGGCCCGGAGGCGTCGGAAGGCACGATCGAGGAACTGGATCACGGCTGAGAATCCCTGGCGGAAAGGACCCGTGCTTCGTGAGGACGCGGGATGCCTCAAGACCCAAACAGGACCGGACGGTACGCAAGTGAGAGGGGACGCGATTCTCTCGCCGCCCGGGGATATCAGGCTCGGGCAATCTTCAATCGCGCTCTCCCCCTCTATAGAAAGCTACTTTGAACCGCCCCTACCCGTCAAGAGAAAGCCCCCTCGTGCGGGTGGGGTTGCTAATATTCCTGGACGCAAGGCGTCAGATTGTGGCGGTAAGAGAAGACGGCTGCGAACTTGGGCTGAAGGTCAGGCTTTCCAGCCTGACGGCCCACACGTCAGGCTGGAAAGCCTGACCTACGTGTCCGGACGTTTCCGCTTAGAGACGCGTCAACGGGTCCTTGCGGCACTCCAGGGGGATGGCGACTGGTTTCCCCTGTCGCTGCGACTCGAACACGGCGACCACCATTTCGAGCGCGGTACGGGCCTCGGTGATGTCGGCGATCGGCTTGCGATCCTTCTCGACCGCCTCGATGAGGTCCTGGACCGCCAGGACGTTGCCGCGGTACTGCAGCTGGGCGGAGTAGGCTGACAGCGCTTTCTCGGCCACCACCGCGTCCGATTC
>CAYSGY010000062.1:0-17827 GCA_964430315.1 uncultured Planctomycetaceae bacterium | reverse complement strand
GCAACGGATGACGTTGCCGGCCGAACACGTATGGACTAACCTAGACAAGGGGCTCGCTGCGGGACGTCTTGCTCACGCCACGACCCAAGTTTCCGTTCCACGTTGGAGATCGCCATGCCCGTTGACATTGCCGTGGTTCCCGTGGCCGGGCGAGGGACCCGGTTGTTGCCGCTCACGAAGAGTCAGCCCAAGGAGATGCTTCCGGTCGGGCGCAAGCCGGTGGTCCAGTACGTGGTCGAGGAGTTGGCCCGTTGCGGCATCGGACGCCTGCTGTTTGTGACCGGACCCGGGAAGACGGCCATCGAGAACCACTTCGATATCGACGCGGAACTGGTGAGCAACCTCCGAGAGACCGGCAAGGAGGAACTCCTGGAAGAGCTCGCCTTTGAGCGGGAGGACCTGGAATACTTCTATACCCGGCAGCGGCGGCAACTGGGGCTCGGGCATGCCGTGCTCTGCGCCCAGGCGGTGGTCGGCCGGGAGCCCTTTGTCGTGGCTTTGGGGGACTCGATCATCGGGCTGAACGCGCAGTCCAGCGTGGTCCGCACGATGATCGAGCACTTCGAGGGACGAGGGGCCGACGCGGTCATTGCCTTTGAGAGGGTGGCGCCGGCGGAGGTGGTCCACTACGGGATCGCAAAACCACGCAACGGCAGGTGCGGCGAGGTGTTCGAACTGGCCGATCTGGTCGAGAAGCCGGAAGTCGACGAAGCACCGAGCGACCTCGCAGTGGCCGCCCGGTACGTCTTCGGGCCGGTCATCTTCGACTACCTCAGGCGGACCCCGCCCGGCAAGGGCGACGAGATCCAGTTGACCGACGCGGTGCGCATGCTGATCCGGGACGGCGGGAAGGTGCTGGGGGTATCGCTGGGGGAAGACGAGAAGCGGTTCGACATCGGCAACTTCGAAAGCTACTTCGAGGCGTTCGTCGAGTTCGCGCTGTCCGATCCGGTCTACGGCGCCGGGCTCCGCGAGAAGATCGCGGGACTACTTGGGGCCCAAGGGGCTTGAAGTTCGGGGAGGGGCGGCATGCTCTTGATTCGCAGGCAAGCCTATGCCCGCGCCGGGCTGGTCGGCAATCCGTCCGACGGATATCACGGCAAGACGATCTCCGTGATCGTGCGCAACTTCCGGGCCGAAGTGAGTCTCTACGAATGGGACCAGGTGGAGATCGTCCTGAGCCAGGAGGACCGCAGCCGCTTCCGGTCGGTCCAGGAGCTGGCCAACGACGTTCGCCTGCACGGCTACTACGGCGGAATCCGCCTGGTGAAGGCCACCATCAAGAAGTTTGTCGAGTATTGCACTCGGCGGGAAGTTCCGCTTCACGGTCGGGCCTTTTCGATCCGCTACGAGAGCAACATTCCCAGGCAGGTGGGCCTGGCCGGGTCCAGCGCGATCATCGTGGCCACGCTCCGATGCCTGATGGCGTTCTACGGAGTCGAAATTCCCGAGCGGGTGCAGCCCTCGCTCGTTCTGTCGGTCGAGACCGAGGAGTTGGGGATTGCCGCAGGACTTCAGGATCGCGTGATTCAAGTCTACGAGGGACTCGTCTTCATGGACTTCGCCCAAGACAGGATGGAGGACGTTGCCGGCCTGGAATGCGGAGTCTACCAGCGGCTCGATCCGGCGTCGCTGCCCGGGCTCTACGTGGCGTATCGCGACGACGCAAGCGAACCCACGGAAGTGATTCACAACAACCTCCGCCAGCGGTTCAACCAGGGAGAGCCGGCCGTGGTGGCGGCCATGCAGCGCCTGGCCGAACTCACGGTCGAGGCCCGGGCGGCGATCCTGGCCCGCGATGCCGAGGGGCTCGGACGCGCGATCGACCGGAATTTCGCCCTGCGTCAGTCGATCTGCAAGCTGGCGCCGGCGCACGTCGAGATGGTCGAGCGTGCCAGGGACGCGGGCGCGACCGCCTCTTTCACCGGCTCCGGCGGTGCGATCGTGGGCACCTGCCCCGACGACGCCTCGCTGGAGCGCCTGCAAGCCGCCTTGGAGCCCCTGGGCTGCCGGGTGATTCGTCCCCGGATCCTCCCGGAAGACAGCGCGGGATGAGGGGGCTCCCAGAATCGTGCAACCTCATTTGGTCCTGTAGGGAACGCCCTCCGGGACGGATCGGGCTGCACCGCGATCACGGCTTCGCCCCGCCGGATCGCCACGAAGTGGCCAGCCAAAGGACCAAGGTTCCATCCCGGCTTCCGGTCAACGCGCTTCTGCCGTCCGGAGAGAAGCTCACGGTGGTGAGTTCCTGGGAGTGTCCTTTGAGCGTGAGGATCTCCTTGCCGGTGCGGGCATCCCAAACCTTGGCGGTTTGGTCCTGACTGGCGGTCAGCGCGCGGGTTCCGGAAGGTGAGAAGGCCACGCTGGTGACGCCCGCCGTGTGCCCTGCCAGGCTGAACGGAAGCTCCTTGCCGGTCGAAGTGTCCCAGATCTTCGCCAGGTTGTCCTGGCCGCCGGTGATGACGCGGGTTCCGTCGTGAGAGAACGCCCCGTGAAGGACCGCCTGCTGGTGCCCGCGGAGGACGTGCAGCACCTTGCCGGTCCGGACGTCCCAGATCCGGGCCGTTTTGTCGTTCGACGTGGTGAGGACGCGGGCGCCGTCGGGGGAGAAGACGGCGCTGGTGAGACGCTGCTCGTGTCCGCGCAGGGTTTGGAGCAGGCGGCCGGTTTGGGCGTCCCAGAGGCAGAGCGTCTTGTCGTCGCCGGCCGTGACGACCTTCGAGCCGTCGGGCGAGAAGGCGGCGTCGTTCACGAACTGGGTGTGGGCCCCTTCGAGCCGCAGTTCCGATCGGCCGGTCCGCGTGTTCCAGATCCTGGCCGTGTTGTCCCAACTGCCGGTGACCACGTGTTTGCCGTCGGGCGAGAAACGCGCGGAGGCCACGGAGCTGTGGGGGCTGAACCGCATCCCCGGCCGGCCGGTCTTCACGTCCCAAAGGCAGGCTTCGTTGCCGCCGACCGTGAGGATTTGAGAACCATCGGGCGAGAAGACGGCCGACCAGGCCTGGGACGTCGTCACGCCGAAGCGGATTTCGCGGAGGCCCTCGACGTCCCAAAGGCGCAGGTTGCCCTTGACGCCCGTGGCCACGGCCCGGCGGCCGTCGGGAGAGAAGGCCACCGCGTGGGTCATTTCGTCGCCGGACGGCAGGGTCCCGATCTGCACGCCCTTGGCAACGTCCCACAGACGCACCACCCTGTCGGTGCACGACGTGAGCACGCGGCGGCCGTCGGGCGACAGGGCCATGGCGATCACGCTTTCCGGGTGCTTGAGGATCCACGGCAGCCGTTCCCGGCCCGTCCGGGCGTCCCACTGGGCCACCGTGTTGTCGATACTCGACGTGAGCACGGCGTCGCCGGCCGGCAGGAAGGCCGCGGCCGTGACGTTGCGCGAATGTCCTTCGGTCTCCCACTCCATCGCGCCGGTCGCGGCGTTCCACAGGCGGCACCGTCCGCGGGCGTCGCCGGTGAAGAGGCGGCGGCCGTCGGGGGAGATGGCCACGGCGGTCACTTCCGACCGGTGGCCCTCCAGGCGCCGGAGCAGCTTGCCGGACTCGACATCCCAGAGCTTCGCGCTCTTGTCGTGACTGCCGGTCAACAGGAAACGACCGTCGCGCGACAGGGCCACCGCGGCCATTGCCCCGGTTCCTTCGAGGGCGAGGGTCTGCGAGCCGCTGGCCACGTCCCAGATGCGGGTCGTGTTGTCGACGGCGGCGGAGAGGAGGCGTTTGCCGTCGGGGAAGAAGGCCGCCGTGGTGGCGAGGAACTCATGTCCCTCCTTGAACTGGCGGACCTCCTTGCCCGTTGCGGCGTCCCAAAGCTTGGCGCTTCGATCGCGGCTGGCGCTGACGATCTGCCGCCCGTCGGGCGAAAAGTCGGCCCCGAGGATGGCGTCGCGGTGCCCTTCCAACACGAGCCCCTGGAAGACCCGGGACTCTTCGTACCCGGCGATGTTCCAGAGTTTCGCCAGGTGGTCGTGGCCGGCGGAAAGAAGCGAAGAAGGATCGGGGCCGAACGCGCACGCCTGCACGCGGCCCGCGTGCCCTCGCAAGGTCTTCAGGAGCTTGCGGTGTGCCACGTCCCAGACGCGCACGGTGTTGTCGTTGCCGGCGCTGGCGATCAGCCGGTTGTCGGCGGAGTATTGCAGGCAGCGGACCGCCGCCGTGTGCCCGTCGAGCGAAGCGTACTCGGCGGGAACTCGCTGCCGGCTCCCCGATGCGTCGCCGAACTCAAAGGGCCGCACCTTCTCAGGATCCCAGATCAAGATCCGGCGGTCGTAGCCGGCGCTGGCCACGTGCTTGCCGTCGGGAGAAAATTGGGCCGCATAGACCGGCCCGAGGTGGCCGAGGAACGGCGGCCCCGGCTGCCGCGTCTCGACCGACCAGACGATCGACGATCCGTCCTGGCAGGCGGTCACGATCCGCTTCTCATCGGGAGAGAAGGCCGCCGACCAGACCCACCATTCGTGGCCCTGGAAGACCTGCGACTCGCCGGACGCCAGGTCCCAGAGCCGCGCCGTCTCATCGTAGGAGCCGGTCAACAGCCGCCTGCCGTCGCGCGAGTAGGCGACGCTCAAGACGGCGTCGTCGTGCCCCTGCAAGGATCTCACCAGGGTGCCGCGCTGGGCGTCCCAGATCTTGACATAGCCTGGCCGATCGTTGGTGCCGGTGGCGACCAGCCGGCCGTCGGGCGAGAAGGCCACGGCGAAGACGTAGGACGCGCCCGTGCGGAGGGCCACAAGTTCCTTGCCTGACTTCGCATCCCAGATCCGCGCGGTGCCTCCCCATCCGCCCGTGACGAAGCGATTCCCGTCGGGCGAGAGGGCCACGGCCTCGATCGGCTGCCCGGCATCGAACGTGCGCACGTCCTGGGTGCAGAGGTGCATCAGTCGGCCCCATTCCCAGTCGCGGAGGTATTCGGGGCACTCGTTCAACAGCGCGATCGCGCGGTCGAAAGCGTTCTCGTCGATCTTCGCCGCCGCCAGCCCGATCCGGGCGATGTAGGCGCCGTACTCCTCCTGCTTCCTGGCGTCTTCGGCGGCGCGCCGGGCGACCTCTTCGGCCCGCTGGGCGGTCTCCGCCTTGGCCCGCTGCTGGTCGGCCCTCACGCGTTGCTGGTCGGCCCTGACACGCTGCTGGTCGGCCTTCTCGCGCTCTTCGTTGGCCTCGATGGTCTTCAGGTCGGCGAGCTGCTTCTGCTCGACCGCCTCCCGCCGCTTCTGGTCGGCGAAGGCCTCCGCCTTCCGGGCGTTCTCCGCCTCGGCCCGGATCCAGAAGAACGCCACGGTGACCACGGCGAAAATGGTCAGGACCAGGCCGGCCCCGATCCGCTTGGCGGCTTTGAGCCGCTGCTGGCGGGCATCGCGTTCCTGCCGGGCCGCGGCGATCTCGGCGCGGAGGGCCTCGTGCGCCGACTCGCCCGGCATCAAGAGCGTGGAGCCGAGGTCGTAGTCCCCCTTGCGCAGCGCGCTGCGGGCGTACGCCGCGCTGGCCGTCACGATCCCTTCCCTCGCGTGTTCGTTCCCTGTCCAGAGCCGGTGGGCCTCTTGGAAGCCGAATCGGGCCCGCGCGTAGGTCTCATAGTCGTCGCTTCTCTCGGCGTCCCGGAGGTCCGACTCGGCCCTCGCGGAGAGCGAGATGCTCTCCGAATGGGACTGGCACTGCCGGATCGCGTCCTGGAACTCCCCGACCGATGCGTGCCGGGCCTCGGTTGCCGTGGCCATCGCACGCAAGGCTACGGCCACGAGCTCACCCGTCTTCGTCGTGGGCCGGATTTCGTTTCTCGCGGCCGCCCCCAGGCACGCCATCACGTTGTCGCCCCCGTGCGGCGGATCGCCCGTGATGATCTCCCACAGAATCGCGCCCAGGAGGTAGATGTCGCTGGCCTTTCCGATCTTCTCCGAGGGACCGAAGGCCATTTCGGGGGCCATGTAGGCGGGCGTGCCCGCCATCCCCGCCACCGGCTTCCCCGAGTTGACCAGGATCGCCAGCCCCCAGTCCATCAGGAGCACTTCGCCGAAGTCGCCGAGCATGACGTTCTCGGGCTTCAAGTCGCGGTGGATGACGTCGCGGGAGTGGGCGAAGGCCGTCGCATCGGCCACCTTCATCAGGATTTCGAGGTTCTCCTGGAACGTCTTCTTCCGGATCACCTTGCTCCACGGCGTCCCCTTGACCCGCTTCATCGAGTAGAAGAGCGTTCCCGACTCGTCGGCTCCCAGGTCGTAGATCGGGACGATGTTCGGGTGCTCCAGGTCGCCGGTGACGGCCGCTTCCGAGAGGAACTTGCGGCGGGCCTGCGGGTCCCGCGCCCCGGAGGGCTTGAGCATCTTGACGGCAACCAGCCTGTCGATGGATGCCTGGCGGGCCACCAGGACAATGCCCATCCCGCCCTCACCGAGCGTGCTCATCAACTCGTAATCGGCCAACTCCTTGCCGACCACGTCGGGCCGGCGGAGCACGCGCTTCTGGATTGCCAGGTTGGCCTGGCCTTCCAACTCCGTTGAGACTCCCTTGAGGGAGGTGTGTGGCGTCGCTTCCGACGACACCTTGCCCAGCCACATCATCGACACTTTCTGATCGACATCCTCCGACGGAGGCATGCCGTCGAACGTTTGGGCGGGCCGGGCCGTCTTCTTCTTCTCCACCGGAGGTGGCGCAGCGGCCGACTCAATCGTCTGATCGACCTTGCGGTCGTCGGCCGTCTTCTTCTTGGGAGGCGCGGCGCCGCCCACCGTCGAATCGAGGGTCTGGTCCACGCGACGCTGATCGTCCGTCTTTCTCCCTGCCTTCTCCGGCGCCTCGGCGGCACCCACGGTCGAGTCGAGCGTCTGGTCCACGCGACGTTGATCCGCGGTCTTCCTCCCGGCCTTGCCGGGGGCCTCGGGCGGCGCGGCGGAGGAGTCGAACGTCTGCATGAAGGGCCGTTCGCTGGCCGTCTTCTTCCCTTCCTTCTCCGGTGGTTCGGGCGGGGCCGCGGAGGAGTCGAACGTTTGCATGAAGGGTCGTTCGCTGGCCGTCTTCTTGCCTTCCTTCTCCGGTGGTTCGGGCGGGGCGGCGGAGGAGTCGAACGTTTGCATGAAGGGCCGCTCGCTGGCCGTCTTCTTGCCTTCCTTCTCCGGCGGCTCGGGAGGCGCGGCGGAGGAGTCGAACGTCTGCATGAAGGGCCGCTCGTCGACGGTCCCGGGCTTTGGCCCCGGTGAGGACGCGTCCGGAACGCTCGTGGAATCGAAAGTCTGGTCGGTCCTCCAACTTTCGTCCGGCCTTCTCGGTTCCTCGGTGGGCGAGAACGTCTTCAGGCAGTGACGGCACTTCCCGGAAGCGAACTCCTGCTCGCTCAAGGGGGCTTTGCAGAACGGGCAACTGGGCACGGCCATCCTCCGCGTCAACGACGAGTGTTCACGGGGCGGTTTTCGGGAATCGGCACATCACTCCTCCGGATCCCCTCCTCGGCACCTCGGGGAGTCCGCAGGCGGCGGAAACGTGCATAACGGCTCAGGCCGCGATCGGAGGAGCCTTCCAAGGCGCGGTCGACCCGCGTCGCCCAACGGTCGTTTACCACCTGCTGCGCAAGCGCCGTGAGGGACGCGGCCAGGGCCCCGATCAGGGGCTTGGAAAGCCGTTGGGGTGAACTGCCCAGGACGGCGAAACCATCGCTACCGCCACGGTCGGAGCCGCTTGGCGTGGAGGGTAGGTCTTCCGTCGCTCCCTCCGGCTCTGTGGGTGAGAGCGGAATGGTCTCCGAGACGCTCTCCTGCAAGGCAATGGGCTGGGCGAGGCTCACCACGGTTTGTCCGTCGCGAATCGGCGAGTGTCCTTCGAGGATTGCCGAGGGCGACGGCTTCGGTGGGGGCACGGCGCGATCGTGCTTGGGGCTGGGAGCGGATTGGTCCTGAGGGACGGGGTTCGAGCCCGGCCCCGGTTCGTGGACCGGGTCGCCGAACGTGTTGCCCGACTTGTAGAACTCAATCACCCGCCGGGCCGGGAAGCCGACTTCCTTGAGGTAGATCCGGTACCGCCCGTTCGGCAACCCTTCTTCCCGGAACCGGTCAAAGAGCTTCACCAGGTCGTTCAGGGCGTCGTCCGGGAGCATGTAGGGATCGGTCTCGGCCCCGCCAGGCAACACCCGAACGAGATAGACCAGCCTCCACTTGGCCACCGTCGCCTCCGACGGCGGGCGGACTTCGTCGATCAGGTTCACCATTCCCGTGGGGACGTGCGTCTCGGGCAGGACCGTAACCGCCTCGGCCACCAAGAAGGGAGCCGGCGGCACGAAGGCTGGCGAAGGCTCCGCATAGCGCAACTGCTCCGTGGCGACCCGCGTGGCGGAGTCGTCGTTCACGGAGTTCAGGTTCTCCGCGCGCATGTCGTCGGCGAAGATGTTGTAATCGTTGTCGATGGTGACCTTGGCGTGGACGAAGTCGGGAACGGTGATCAGGTGCTCGATGGTGTACTCCCGGGAAAGGGAGATCTTGACCGGCCCGGTCTCTTCTGCGTGGGTGATCGTGTACGTGGCGTTCCCCTGTTCGTCGACGAACAGGACCACCTCATCCCCCGCGTGGATGCCGTGGATGGTGGTTTCGATCCCGTCATCCCAGAGCACGATGAGGGTGAAGTTCTCCCCCAGTTCCAGGTTGTCCTCGTAAGGTTCCACTTCTTCGTCCCCGCCGAACGTGCCGGTGACATGCTGGACGCGGTCGTAGAGTCCGATGACCGTGTGGGGATCGACGGGGTCGAGCCTGAGCAACGGAGGGAAGTTCGACGCCCGGCCCGTGCTGCTGGCCACCGACGCCCCATTCTCGACCGTGAACAAGCCCCCAGCGTAGATCTCGACCGTGTTTCCGACGACTTCGGAGCCGCCCATCTCGGCGATGGTGATGTCGCCCGACGAGTTCCAGAGGATGTCGCCAAAGGCCCAAATCACGTAGCAGGCCGTATAGATCTCGCCGGACGTTTCGACGGTCATGTCGCCGAGGGTGTGGTCCCCGCCGGCGGCGCCGCCGACGTCGGCGTTGAAGAAGACGTGGCCGGTTCCTGCATTCAGGCGGAAGTCGTTGTGCTCCCCAAGCTGGCTGTCGATGGTGGCGTCCGTGGTGAAGGTGATGTCGCCGTTGCCGGAGAACGTGTCGATCCCCACGTCGCTTTCCAACCACACGGGCCCGTTGACGTCGACGCCGCCCCAGGCGACATGGATGAGCAGCTCTTCGCCGGGTCCGGCGTTGAGCACGATCCCGCCGGTGATGACTTCCTCGCTCCCCAGATTGACGCCGGTCTCGACATTCACCAACCGGACCGGGCCGCGGTCGCCGAGCGGGCCCTCGGGCGAGTCGGCCTGGCCGAACACGACTCCGGCGTCGGCCTGCACGATCTCGAACCAGAGGAACGAGTCCCTGGCCCCCAGGTCGGCGTTGAAGGCGATGCCTCCGGCGCCGGCGTCGAGCACGAAGTTGTTCTTCTCGCCCGGCGCGCTGTCGATCGGACTCTCGTCGGTGAACAGGATCGTGCCGCTGGGGGCGTCGCCGGCCGTGATCGCCACATGGCTGGCCAGCGTGACGGGTCCGTTGAAACGGATGTCGCCGCCGGCGGTGGTCATCTCAAAGGGTTCATCCTCGCCCACAGGACCGGCATTCAGGATGATCCCGCCTTCGATGACCTCGCGGCTTCCCAGGTCGATTCCCCGCTCCGCCCTCACGCTATGGACCGGCCCCTGGTCGCCCAGCACTTCATCCCAGCCCCCGAAGACCACACCCGCGTCGGCCTGCGTGACCTCGAGCCGGCCGAGGGCGACATCGGCCCCGAGGTCGGCATTGAACTCCACAAGGCCCACGCCGGCGGTGAGGGTCAGGTCGTTGTGCTCTCCGGCCTGGCTGTCGACGGGGGCGTTGGCGGTGAAGCGGATGGCGGCCCCGGGCTGGCCGCTGTCGGTCGTATCGACCGCGGCATGGCTCTGCAACTCGACCGCGCCGTTGAAGCGAACCGCCTCGCCCGCCGTGGCGAGGGTCAAGGTAAGCGACTCGCCGGAGAGGTCCTTGCCCGCGTTCAGGAGGATCCCGCCGTCGCCGATCGCGGTATGGCTGCCCAGGTTGATTCCGTACTCGCCCGGCAAGAGATCGCCGCCGCCCACGCGGACCGTGGTGATCGGGGCTTCCTCTTCCGGGGTCTCGCCGCCGAAGATCACGCCGTAGGCGTCGGTAACAACCAACTGGCCCAAGGGCCGGTCCACGCCGATGTCGCCGTTGAAGCTCACGACGCCTTCGGTGCCGGCCGTAAGGGTGAGGCGGTTGCTCTCGTCGGCCGCGCTGTCGATCGTGGCATGGCGGGTGAAGCGGACCTCGGCCCCCTCCTCGCTCCCGGTGCGGCTTTCGTCCGTGGTGTCGAAGAGGACGTGGCTCTCGAGGATCACGGGCCCGTTCAGTCGCACGGCATCCGCGGTGGTGATGAAGGAAATCGTGCCGCCGTTGCCGCCGTTGAAGGTGATCCCGCCGTCGCCGATCTCCGTGTCGCGGCCAATGTCGATGGCAAACGCGTCGGGATCGTCGCCGCCATCCACCCGGACGGTGGTGACGAGGCCGAAGTCCGGGTCCGCGACGCTCGGGTCGTTTCCGAAGACCACGCCTGCCGCCTCGGTCACGATCAGTTGGCCGAGCGCGACGGCGGCGCCGAGATTGGCGTTGAAGTTCACCGTGCCGTCGGTGCCTGCCGAGAGGGTCAAGACGTTGTTCTCACCGGTCTGGCTATCGACCGGGGCGTTGCGCGTGAAGCAGATTTCCCCTCCCGCGGCCCCTCCCCCGTCGCTGGTGTCGATCTGGACGTGGCTTTCGAGGGTCACTGCGCCGTTGAGGCGAACCGCGCCGCCTGCCGTGCTCATGACCAGCGGGTCGTCGTCGCCGCCGTTGAGGTGAATGCCCCCGGCGATCACGGAGTCTTGCCCCAGGTCGATCCCGCCGGCCGCGTGGACCACGTGGATGGGCGTCGCCTCGCTTCCCAGGAGCACTTCCCCGGCCGTGCGGACCACCAGTTGGTTCAGGCCCCACTGGGCGCCGACGTCGCCCTGGAACTCCACCTTGCCCGAGCCGGCCGTGAGTTCCAGGATGTTCTGTTCCGCTTCCTCGCTGTCGACGGTCCCCTCGAACGTGATGTCGCCGCCGGCCGTGAAGAGCCGGGCGTCGGCCAGGACCCGGGTGTTGGCGAAGTCGATATTCGCGTTGAGGGTCCGGATCGTGCCGCCGATCGACGTTTCGCTCTCGACGGACGTGACGCCGTTGCCGAAGGTGAACTGGTCGTCGACCGTATCGCCGAGCGTGACCCCGCCCGTGTTGAGGAACTCGACCGCCTCGGTGACGGAGCCGCCGCCGAGGAATTCGACGGCGTAAGGCTGACCGAACGTCTCCAACGCCGTCACGTGGACGGCGCTCTGGAAGACGGCGGAGCCGGTCGATTCCGGCTCGTCGTCCTGGAGCGAGAGGGTGCCCAGTGGCACGCTGCCGCCGATGGTCCCGGTCACGGTGATCGAGCCGTTATGGGAAATGAGCGTGAGATTCTCGGCCGGGTCGCCGCTCGTCCCGTCGATGGTTCCGTCGATGAGGATATCGGCACCTTCGGTTGCGGCGCCGGCGTCGGTGGTGTCGATCCGGGCGTCGCTCGCGAGCGTCACGGCACCGTGGAAGTGGATCCCGTCGGCGGTGGTCGTGAAGACGATCTCGCCGCCCGGCCCCGCGTTGAGCGTGATCCCGTCGGACCCGATGGCCGCGAGGCTCCCGACGAGGATGCCGTAGGCGTCGGGATCGAGGGGGTCGCCGTCGACGCGGACCACGCTCACTTCCCCCAGGTCCGGATCGGCGCCGGGGTCGTTCCCGAACGCCACCCCTTTCGCCTCGGTGACGATGAGTTGACCGAGGGCAAAGGTGGCGCCGAGGTCGGCGTTGAAGCTCACCGTGCCGTCGGCGCCCGCCGTGAGGGTCAGGTCATTGTTCTCGCCGCCCTGGCTGTCGATGGGGGCGTCGGCCGTGAAGCGGATCTCCGCCCCGGAGGCGTTGCCCTCGTCGGTGGTGTCGACGAGAACGTCGCTCCGCAGCTCGATCTGGCCGTTGAACCGGACCCGGTCGCCCGAGGTGACGAACGAGATCGTTTCCCCGTCGCCCGCGTCGAGCCGGATGCCGCCGGGCCCGATCGCGCCTTCGCTGCCCAGGTTGATGTCGAAGTCGTCCGGGTTCAGCGGATCGAGATCGCCGTCGACGCGGACCATGGTCATGGTGGCCAGGTCCGGGTCGGCGGAGCTGGGATCGTGGCCGAACTCCACGCCGTAGGCCTCGGTGACGATCAACTGCCCCAACGCCGCGTTGGCGCCGAGGTCGGCGTTGAAGCTCACGATGCCTTCGGTGCCTGCGGTGAGCGTAAGGTCGTTGTTCTCCGCCGCCTGGCTGTCGATCGTGGCGTTGAGCGTGAAGCGGATCTCAGCCCCGAGCCCGCTTCCGCCGTCAGTGTCGATCCGGGCGTCGCTCCGGAGTTCGACGGCCCCGTTGAATCGGACCCTGTCGCCGGTGGTGACCAGCGAAATCGTCTGCCCGTCGCCGGCGTTGAAGGCAATCCCGTCTTCGCCGATCGCGGTGACGCTGCCGAGGTTGATGTCGAAATCGTCCTGGTTCAGGGGATCGGGGTCGCCGTCGACCTGCACGGTGGTGATCGGGGCCAGGTCGGGATCGGCGGCGTCCGGGTCGTTTCCGAAGGCCACGCCCTTGGCTTCGGTGACGATCAATTGCCCCAGGGCCACGTCGGCCCCGATGTCGGCATTGAAGCTCACCGTGCCGTCGGCGCCCGCCGAGAGGACGAGGTCGTTGCGCCCGCCGTCCTCGCTGTCGATGGGGGCATCGAGCGTGAAGCGGATTTCCGCGCCCGCCGGGCTGGCGGGGTCGTTCGGGTCGATCAGGCCGGTGTCGAGGAAGACGTCGCTCTGAAGTTCCACCGCGCCGTTGAAACGGACCCTGTCGCCGCTGGTGCTGAAGACGATCGTGTCGCCGTCGCCGGCATTCAGCGCGATCTTGCCTCCGATCACGTCCTCGCTGCCGAGATTGATCTCGCCGTCGGTGCGGACGCTGCCCACGACGCCGTAGTCCGGGCCGCCCGTCCCGCCGAAGGTCACTCCCCCGCCGGCTTCCGTCACCGTGAGGTTGCCGATCGCCTGGGTATCGCCGATGTCGGCGTTGAAGCTCACGCTCCCATCGCCCGCCGAAAGGGTCAGGTCGCTGCTTTGGCCGACTTCGCCGTCGATCGTGGCGGCGGTCGTGAAGAGGATCAGCCCGTCGGCCGCGTCGATCAGGACGTCCGACCCGAGCCGCACCGGGCCGTTGAGCCGGACGGTTCCGGCGGCCGTGTTCACGAGGCTTAGGCCCCCGGCGTCCTCACCGTCGAGCACGATCTGGCTGGCGGTGAGGTCCAGGCCCCGCACGCCCATGGTCGTCACGTCGCCGCGGAGCGTCGTGGTGCCGCTTCCCGCCACCTGGACGAGGCTGGCTGCGGAAATGCTGCTCTCGGCCGTGACGTCAACCGCCGTGGTGATGGTGATCGCGCCGAGATCGCCGTCCGCGTCGTCCCCGACCGCATCCTTGAAGACGATATTCGCGTCGGAGGCCAGGGTGAGCGCCCGGGCCCTTCCGCCGGAAGAGATCACGGTGTCCTCGAAGGTGATCGTCCCTTCGGCGGCGATGTCCACGTCGCCGGTGAGATCGACCGGGCCGCCGAACCGCACGATCCCTTCGCCCGTGGTCTTCAGATTCAGTCCGTCGAGGACGATCTCCTCGGTCGCAATGTCGATTCCCTTCGGGGCCGAAGTGGTCACGTCGTCCCGGAGCGTGGTCGTGCCGCTCCCCGCCAGTTGCACCAGGCTGGCGGCGTCGATCGTGGACTCGGCCGTCACGTCAACCGCCGTGGTGATCGTGACCGCGCCGAGCTGGCTGTCCGGGCCGGCCCCGACGGCGGCCTTGAACGTGATGTCGTCGCCCGACGCCAAGGTCAAATTGCGGGCCGCGCCGTCCGAGGAGATGACCACGTCCTCGAACGTGATCGCGCCCTCGGCGTCGATCTCCACCGAACCGGTAAGGTCCACCGGACCGTTCAGTCGCACGATCCCGTCGCCGGTGGTTTGGATGCTCAGTCCGTCGAGAACGATTTCGCCGGCCGTGAGATTGACGCCCTCGGCGTCCGTCGTGGTCACGCTGCCGTGGAGCGTGGTCGTGCCGCTTCCCGCCGCTTGCACCAGGCTGGCGGCGACGACGGCACTGCCGAAGGTGACGTCGACGGCGCTGGTAATGGTGATCGCGCCCAGTGCGTTGTCGGCGCCGGTTCCCACGGCGCCGACGAAGAGAATGTCCTCGCCGGAAACCAGAGTCAGGGGCGCTTCCGCCCCGCCCGAGGAAACGACGGCCTTCTCAAAGGTAATCGTGCCGTCGGCGTCGATGTCCACGGGCCCGAGAAGATCAACCAAGCCATTGAACCGCGCGATCCCACCACCCGCGGCCCGGATGCTCAGAGTATCCAACGCGATCCGGCTCGTCGTGAGGTCCACGCCCTCGAACTCCGAGGTGGTGACGTCGCCTGTGAGCGTCGTGGTGCCGCTTCCTGACTCTTGCACGAGGCTGGCGGCCTCGATCGTGCTGGCGGCCGTGACGTCCACGGCCGTCGTGATGGTGATGGCGCCGAGTTGGTTCCCGGCCCCCGCCCCCACGGAGCCGTTGAACTCGATATTGCCGCCGGAGGCCAAGGTCAGGGTCTCCGCCGCGCCGCCGGAGGAGACGACCGTCTGCTCGAACGTGATCCCGCCCCCGGCGACGACGGAGACCGCACCGGTGAGGTCCACCGGGGCGTCGAACCGCACGATGCCTTCGCCGGAGGCCGTGAGCGTCAGGCCGTCGAGGACGACCGTGGCCGTGGAGAGGTCGATCCCCGCGGGATCCGACGTGGTGACGTCGTCGCGAAGGGTCGTCACGCCGGAGCCGGCCTCTTGCACGAAGCTGGCGGCCCGGATCGTCCCGCTGGCCGTCACGGCGACGGCCGAGACGATCGTGATCGCACCGAGCTGGTTCCCCGCGCCGGCCCCGACGTTGCCGTGGAACTCGACATCGGCGTCCGACGTCAAGGTCAAGGCCTGGGGATCGCCCGAGGAGGTCAGCGTGCTCTCGAAGGTGATCGTTCCCTCGGCGTCGATCTCCACGGAACCGGCGAGGTCCACGGGGCCGTCGAACCGCACGATCCCTCCGCCCGCGGCGAGGATGCTTATCTCTTCCAGGACGATTTCACTGGTGGTGAGGTCCACGCCCTCGGCGGCCGAGGTGGTCACGTCGCCGCGGAGGGTGGTGGTGCCGGTCCCGGCGCATTGGACGAGGCTCGCCGCGGTGATCGTGCTGTCGGCGTCGACGAAGTCGGCATGGAGGATAGTGATCGCCCCCAGGGCGTTGTCCGCGCCGGACCCGACCGCGTCGAGGAAGACCACGTCGTCCGGTGTATTCAAGATGAGCGAAGCGGCCTCGCCGCCCGGCGAGACCACGGTGTTCTCGAAGCGGATCGCGCCTCCCGCGTCGATCTCCACCGGTCCTGCGAGTTCGACCGGGGCGTCGAACCGCACGCCCCCGTCTCCGCCGGCGGTCAGGTGAATCCAGTCGAGCACGACCCGGCCCGTCGTCAGGTCGATCCCCTCGGAGGCGATCGTCGTCACGTCGGCATGGAGCGTGGTGGTGCCGTCGCCGGCCGATTGGACGAAGCTGGCCGCGGTGATCGCGTCGAAGGCCTCGACATCGACCGCCGTGGTAATCAGAATCGCCCCCAGCGCGATGTCCTCGCCGACCGTGGCGTGGAACGCGACGCTGCCGGAGTTGGCCGTGAGGGTCAGGTCCTCGGTGCCCTCGGTGGTCCCGTCGACCGTGTCCAGGAAGACGATGTCGCCGGCGGCCGACTCGATGGCCACGCTGCCGGTGAGCGTGATTGCCGACGTGAAGGTGACGCTGCCTTGCGCGGTGATGTCCCCGGCGGTTTGCACCGCTCCGTCGCCGTCTTGCAGGAAGATTCCCGCCAGGGTCATGTCGGCGTCGGCCGCAATGACGAGAACGCCCGCGTTGGTGATGGTCAAGTCGTTGAGCGGCCGGCTGGCGCCGACCGTGTCGTTGAACTCGATCCGGGCGTCGGGGTCGGTCGTTTGGAGTGTCAGGCTCCAGGGGCCGTTCCCGTCGCCGTCCAGGGTGCTATTGAAGAAAATCCCGGTGGTCCCGGTGTCGATCAGGGTCGTGTCGGCGGTCAGCTCGACGGCGTCGTCGAAGATCAGGGTGCCGCCGCAGGCCGTGATGTCGGCGCCGAGCCGGGTGGTCCCGCCCGCGTCGGTCGTCAGCGTGCCGATGGGCGTCGCGCCGCCGATCGCGCCATTCAGATACGTGATTCCGCTCGTGTTGAGCGTCACGGACAGGGCGCCGTCGATCGTGCCGTCGATCACGATATCGCCCGACTCCGACTCGACGAAGAGCGTGTCGATGGCGGCCGTCCCGCCAATGGCACCCGCGAACCAGATCGTCCCGGAACCGGAGAGGACTGCGAGCGCTTCCGCGAGCCCCCCCTCGCTGCCGTTGACCGTACCGGCAAGATCAATCACGCCGCCGCCGCCGCCCGTCGAGAGCGTGACGATCGCGCCGTCCTCGAGCGTCACATCGCCGTTGACGATGAGGTCGCCCCGGCCGGTCAAGAGGTCAGCGCCGTCGCTGAAGACGATGATGGGCGCGGTCAAGGTCAGGCGGTGACTGCCGGCCGCGCCGCTGGCATCCACGAGGGCCTGCACGTAGATCGCCTCGTCGGCGACGATCTCAACATCCGTGAAGCTCAGTTCGCCGACGATCCAGGCCGCGTAGCCCGCGTCGATGGTGATCGTGGCCGGGTCCACGATGAGCGTGCGGGCCTCGATCCTGGCCGAGTCGGTCCATTCGAGGTGCTCGGCGCAGAGCCGGACTTCGCCGGCGTTTTGGCCGGGTTCGGGGCCCGAAGCGCCGATCGTGCCGGAGACGGCCACGGTCCCCGTCGGGCCCGCGTCGAGCGTCACGTTGCCGGCCGCGATCGTCCCGCCCACGTTGATCGCGCCGGACTGAGCGGACAGATCTCCTCCGTGGAGGTCGATCGTTCCGGAGACGGCGAGGGAGTCCACCGCATCCCCGCGGATCAGCAGGTCCACGCCGGACCCCACGTCGAGCGAATCGAGCGTGACGACGTCTCCGGCCGCCCGGGACTGGCCGTACGTGTCGATCGTGAGGGACTCCCGAGGGGCCTGAAAGGCGACCTGAAGCCCGTCGGACGTCCGGATCGTGGAGATGTCGTCGCCCGAGACCCCGTTGTCGGCAAGGAGGAACGTCCGGCCGCCAAGATCGGACTGGAAGACGACGTGATCGGCCTCGACGGCCTCCTGGATCGACCCAACCTGCGTGTAGGAGATCCAGGAAGAGTCGGCGTCGGTCTCGCCGCCGAACGTCAGTCGGATCGAGCCGGACTGGGCCTCTTCAAACCGTTGGGTGAGCGTATCGACGCCCGCGCCGAGCGATCCGGCGTCGAGGATCAGCGTATCGGCGCTTCCCTGCGCGTGGCCGTTGCCGTGGAACACGAGGCCGCCGCTGGGAAGGGGATCGCCGCCGGAGTAGTCGATCGTGAGCGTGTCGTCGTCGCTCGATCCATTTACAAGGATCTTGGAAAGGTCGCGGGCAGTGCCCGAATACGCTTCCGTTCCGTTGACGGAGACAGAAACCTGGTCGCCCTGCCGGGCCACGACGAAGGAGTCGGCCTGGCCGTCGTCGGCCTGCGAACCGGCGCTGATGACC
>CAYSGY010000061.1:1186-18009 GCA_964430315.1 uncultured Planctomycetaceae bacterium | reverse complement strand
ACTCAGCCGGGAAAGTCTCCAGGGCGACGTGCGGTTCTGCGACTGCCTGGCACGCATGGGCTGTGAGGTGGTTTACGGCCCCGACTCGATCACCGTTGCAAGGGCCCCCGAACGGCCGCTCCGCGGTATCGAGGCCGACATGAACGCGATCAGCGATACCGCGCAAACGCTCTCCGCCGTCGCCCTGGTGGCCGACGGGCCGACGACGGTCACGGGCGTGGGCCATATCCGCCACAAGGAGACCGATCGCATCGGAGCCCTGGCCACGGAGCTGCGCAAGCTCGGGGCCCGCGTGGAAGAGCGAGAAGACGGATTTCAGATCGTCCCCGGCCCGCTTCACGGCGCGGCGGTCGACACGTACAACGATCACCGGATGGCCATGAGCCTGGCGATTGCAGGCCTGGCGGTCCCCGGCGTCGTGATTCGCGATCCCGGTTGCACCGCCAAGACCTACCCCGAGTTCTTCCAGGACCTGGAGAGGCTCGCCCAGCCTCGATAGCCCGGAGGGACTGCCCGCCCTCTGTCAGCGAGGGCGCAACAGACGCGTGGCGTTCTCACGTTCCGAGACGTGCCGCAGCAACTCCTCGGCACGCAGCATGATCGATTCGGCCGAATCGGCCTCGGCGGAGCGGTGGCTGGCCGGATCGCGGGCCGTGAACTGCCCGCGACAATGCTGGCACACGAGCGTTCGGCCCAAGTATGCCACGCGAATGTTCAATCGCCGACCGCACGTCGGGCACTGCTGAACGAAGAAAGTGCCGTTAGCCATGGGGATCCCTCCTGCCGGCGGTCATCCTTAGTTCCACCCCGCCATGATATGGCGGAGGCGAGGTTTCCGCAATCATGAACGAAGGGATTCCCGATGGAATCGCGGCAATCTGGATAGGGTGCGCAGAAACGGCAAGGTACACCGGGTGGTAGAGCGGATCGAGCGAGGCGAGGCCCGCCGCAGAGAGCGATTCCGGCCCGCGTTGGGACACACTCCGTCGCTTCGCTCCGACGGTCCCGCGACTCCGTCCGTCGTTACTTGATGTGTGGCACAGCCGCCCTCGGCTGTGCGAAATGCCCAGCACAGCCGAGGGCGGCTGTGCCACATGGGATCCTCGCTTCCTCCAACAGAGCATGCCGGACGGAGCCCTAAGTTCTTCTGCGCCTCTGGGCCATGGACTTCCCGTTCCGCGTTCACCGGATTCGTCGGACGGATTGCAGCACGACGGATTGTGTTGGAAGTCGCTCGAATTCGGCCTTCTCGTTCTTGCCGGGCACGTCGGCCGTCTTGTCGGTGACCTCGACGGCGGCGATCTTCTTCACCACGTCCATCCCCGACGTGACCTTCCCAAACGGACAGTAGCCATACTCCTCCGGTTTGGGGCCTTTGTAGTCAAGGTTGGGATTGTCGGCCACGTTGATGAAGAACTGGCAAGTGGCGCTGTCGGGGGCATCGGGCTTGCGAACCATGGCGATGGTGCCCGCCACGTTCTTGAGGGCACACCGCTGGGCTTCGTTGCGAATCGACGGATGAGGCCTCTTTTCAGTGAGATCCGCGGTATAGGCCCCACCCATAATCACATAGTCGCGGAGCACCTGGTGGAAGATGGTCCGGTCGTAGTGTCCGCTATCGACGTAGCGGAGGAAGTTGTCCACCGTCAAAGGGGCTTGCGACGCATCCAGTTCCACCTGGAAGCTGCCCAAGTTCGTTTGGATCTCGACGACCGGATGATAGGGGTCCGAGGTCGCCTGCTTCTTGAGGTCCTTGGTGGAACCGGCGTTCTGAGAGGCCGGAGAGGAATCCCCCTGGCTGCCCGTTCCACTCCCGCGGATCGCCGCGGTACTGGCGTCAGGACCGGCGTCGGTCTTCTTGCCACACCCCGAAGAAATCAAGAGCACTGCCATCGCAGCGCCCGCCGTCAGAAGGGTCCAAGCCAGTCGCATTTCCTTGCCTCCTTGCATGGAGTGGATGCCTGGCGACGGAATCGCTCGCCGATCACGACGGGGCGGCCCACTGGGCGGCCAGGCCCACTTGGGAAGTCATTCCCTGGGTGTCGTATCATCCACAAATCGATTGCCGAAGGCAACGTCAATTTCGGGAAAGAAATAGCAACCAGGCAGGATAGGGTATTTCGGGCAATTCGCTTCGCGTTGAGGCTCGTCCCGTTCTCGCAGCAGACACGTAGGTCAGGCTTTCCAGCCTGACGGTTCAAGTGTCACGCAGGAAAGCCTGACGGTTCAAGTGTCAGGCTGGAAAGCCTGACCTACCATCCATGACCATGGGACGCCGCTTCGCCGTATTCTTCTCCCCCCCGGGTTCCTAGCTTGCGTGGGATGCCGTAGGATCGGGATAATGGACACGGCAGGGATGCCTAACTATCCGGGGCGGTGGTTGCCCCCCCTGGATGACCATCCATCGATCCCGTCGCTCCTGATCTCGTATCGCACGATGTACTCCCGGTGGTTTGACGTCGCCGTTGTGGCGTTCTGGCTGGTCATGATGCAATGGCTGGTCGTGACGAAGGTCATGCCGTCGTTGCTCGTGGGGGAACCTCCCAATTACCGGACCATTTTGGCGGCGCAGCGGGAAGACCCTCCGGCAGGCTGGCAGATCTCTTGGGACGGCCGGCGTCTGGGCTGGGCGGTCAGCAAGACGAAATCGCTTCCGCAGGAGATCACGGAGGTTCGCAGCCTGATCCATTTCGACGATCTTCCCTTGGACCGGTTGGTGCCCGATTGGCTCCGCGTCATGGCGCCGCCGATTGGACGGCAGCGGATGGAAGTGCCGGTCGAATCGCGGAGTACGCTCGTCTTCGATCCGCTGGGGAGGCTGTCGCGATTTGAATCGTCGGTCCGCTTGGACGCCCAGGAGCCGTTCGTGAAGATGCGGGGGTCCCTCGACGGATCGAAGATGGCCTTGTGGCTTCGCGTGGGCGGGCTTCCTCCCTTTGAGACCGACGTGGACGTGCCTCGCGATGCGATGCTCGGCGAGACGCTCTCTCCGCAGAGTCACCTGCCGGGGCTTCACGAAGGACAGTCGTGGACCATGGAATCGTATAGCCCTTTGCGCCCGCCCAGCAGCCCCAAGGAAATCCTCCATGCCACGGTCGAGGCGACGACGCCGCTTGTCTGGCAGGGCCGCACGGTCGATACGCGATTGGTCGTTTATCGCTCCGACCCGGGCGACACCGTGGGCCACTCGGGCGGGCCGCGAGGGAAGCTCTGGGTGCGGCCCGACGGCACCGTGCTCAAACAGGAGGTGACGATTCTCCGCTCGACCATGACGTTCCTGCGTATGGGACCGGAGGAAGCTGCCGCACTGGCCGCGAAGGCCTCCTTGGATGATTAACTCTTGGCCCCCTCTCACGCCATGATCCGATTCGACGCAGTCACTCGAACTTACGGTCCCAAGGTCGCGGTGAATAACCTGACCTTGGAGGTCCGCCCGGGCGAGCTTTTCGCCTTCCTCGGGCCGAACGGGGCGGGCAAGACCACCGCGATCAAGATGCTCACGGGCCTGCTGCATCCGAGTTCCGGAACGGTGAGCGTCTGCGGGCACGACACTTCCGCCAGGACGCAGGATGCCGCCCGATGCCTCGGGTTCGTCCCCGAGGAGCCGTACCTCTACGACAAGCTTTCCGGCCGCGAGTTTCTCGAGTTCGCCGCCGACATGCGCGGATTCAGCGACTCGGAGAAGGCCGAGCGGATCGAACGCCAAAGAGACCTGTTCGGCCTGGCGGAGTTCTTCGACGACCTGACGGAGACCTATTCCCACGGCATGAGGCAGCGACTGGTCTTCGCCGCCGCCATGCTCCACGATCCGCCGGTCCTCGTGGTCGATGAGCCGATGGTCGGCTTGGATCCGAAGAGCGTCCGCCTGGCGAAAGACCTGCTCCGCGCGCGGGCCTCGGCCGGCGCTGCGGTGTTCATGTCGACGCACACGTTGAGCGTGGCGGAGGAGATCGCGGACCGCATCGGAATCATCGACCGGGGACAGTTGCGCTTCCTCGGCAGCCTGGGCGAGATGCGGCAAGCCCTTCGCGACGAGCACTGCTCGTTGGAACAACTCTTCCTGGAACTGACCAAGAGCAACGGCGACGACTGCCCGGCCTCGTCCTCCCCGGCAGTGCCGGACGAGATCGCATGAGAACCGCAATCTGGGCGAGTGAAGCCAACAGAGACGTGAGGACCTGTGGGAGAAGAGCGAGGACCGCTTGATATGTGGCACAGCCGCCCCCCGGCTGTGCAGGCGATTCCGCACAGCCGAGGGCGGCTGTTTTACACGATTCCGCACAGCCGAGGGCGGCTGTGCCCCAGGAGGTGAGGTTCGCTCCTTGTCGGCATGGCAGGAGTCCCAGCCACCAGGACTGTGAGAACCCGTTCAGGAGCCGGATGTGACGAGAGTCTTCTTCGATCACCCTACCGACGACCAAGCCCCCCTGCCCGCGGCGTCGAGCCCGCTGGGCCCGGCCGGCCTGTCGGCCTCGCCCCGGCAGGAGGCGCGGGCCTTCTGGCGGATGCGGGTCCGGTTGGTCCGGACCGTTCTCACCCAGGCGTTCCGCCAGGCGAGGTTCCGGGTGACGACGGTTGCCGGGCTGACCGTTTTCCTCTGGTCCACGCTCTTCTGGCTCTTCACCGACGCCTTCCGGTTCCTCGACTCGGCAATCCCCTCGCCCGACCTCCACGACCAGACCGTGCAGATCGTCTTCGGGACCTTCTTCGTGACCCTGATGGTCATGCTCATGTTCTCTGCGGCGATTATTCTCTACAGCACGGTCTTCAAGGGCCGCGATATCCCGCTGCTCTTGACGCTCCCGGGGCGCGCGGAGCGGGTGTTCCTCAACAAGTTCCAGGAAGCGATCCTGATGAGCAGTTGGGCCTTTCTGCTCCTGGGGAGCCCGATGCTCTTGTCCTACGGTATTGTCGGGAAGGCCCCGTGGTACTTCTACGTCATGCTCATCCCGTTTCTGGTGGCGTTCACGTATATCCCGGCGGGGATCGGAGCCGTGACGTGCCTGGTCGTGGTCTACCGGCTCCCCAACGTGCGCTGGCACGTGCTGGGGATCGTGGCGATGGTGGTAGTCGCCGGCGGGCTGATGACGGCATGGTCGCTCTTGAGCGCCCCGGCCAGCAACCTCCTGACGCCGCAGTGGTTCCAGAACATGCTCGACCGCCTGCGGATCACCCAGTACCGCCTCCTGCCGAGCTGGTGGCTGAGCGCGGGCCTGTTCGAGGCGACGCGGCGTGAGGCGAGCCAGAGCGTTCTGTTCCTGGCGCTGATGATTTCCAACGCCCTGTTCTTCCGCCAGGCAGCGATCTGGACGGCGGCGGCCCTCTACCGCCCCGCCTTCAGCCGCTTGCACGGACGCCGCACCTCTCAGAAGCGGACCCGGGCCCACTGGTCCGACCGCGCGGCAGCGCGGCTCAGCGCATTTGCGTCGAAGCCGGTCCAGGTGTTGATGATCAAGGACCTGCGGCTGTTCCGCCGCGATCCGGTCCAGTGGTCCCAGTTGCTGATCTTCACCGGGCTGTTGGCTTTGTACTTCCTCAACATCCGGCGTTTCAGTTACGACGTGTACTACGTGAACTGGGTCAACCTGGTAAGCTTCTTGAACGTTTCCGTGGTGGGCCTGCTGCTCTCGACGTTCACGACGCGGTTCATCTTTCCCATGGTCAGCCTGGAGGGCCGGCGGTTCTGGATTCTCGGCCTCCTGCCGATCCACCGCGACACGATCCTCTGGAGCAAGTTCGCGTTCGCCGTGGGGGCCTCGATCGTCCCTTCCTCGCTCTTGATCCTGCTGAGCGATGCGATGCTCGGCGTCGCCCCGTTGGTGCTGGCCAGCCACCAATTGACCTGCCTGGTCCTCTGTTTCGGGCTCTCCGGGATCGCGGTCGGCCTGGGGGCCAAGTTGCCGAGCCTCCGGGAGGAGTCGCCGTCGCGGATCGCGGCCGGGTTCGGGGGAACGCTCAACCTCGTGCTCAGCACGCTCTACATCCTGGCCGTGGTCCTTCTGACCGCCGTCCCGTGCCCCTTCTACCTGGGCGCGCATTCCTCCGGCATCGGCGACGTGCTCGGCGGCTTCACTCGCCTCCAGACGTGGATCGAGATCTGGTTCCTGGCCGGCACGCTGGGCAGCCTGGCCCTGGGCCTGATCGCCACGGTCGTTCCGCTGGTCGTCGGGCTCCGGGCCTTCCGGCGATTGGAATTCTGAGACGCCGGCCGGCTCACCGGCCCGGGGCACACAGGCTGGGGGCGGCCGCCGGACCGCACGAGCTGTATCCCGGACTGCACGCCGGAGCGGTCACCATCGGCGAGTTGACCACCTCCTGGGGTGGGCCAGGCATCATATACGTCGCCGGCGGGGCTGCGGCACGGCGGAATGGATGCCAACCACATGACTGGCAGCCGGAACAGGCGACAACCAGGATCGCCAGAAGCGCAAAACCATACGACTTGTTCACTCTCATCGCTCGGGCCTCCTACCACCCGTGTCCATGGACCGAACCGATTTCCAAGGCAACTCTACACGACAACGGCCGCCTGGCAAACGCAACGGCCCGGAACGATGGCATCGCGTGGGAACCGCGCCAGCAATCCTTACGCAGATTCCCCAGGTGGACTTGTCGCGGGGACGATATTTGGCTAAAATGCCAAATACTGAACCGCCGATAGATGCCTAGAGGGATTTCCAACGAGTCGCGAGGCACCCATGAAGACCCGATCCCGGTATGAGGCCCGGGTGCGCGTCGTGAAGGCGATGGCGCATCCGACCCGGATGTTCATCGTTGACGAACTGTCCCGCGTGGGCGAGCGGTGCGTCTGCGAGTTGACGGAAATGATCGGGGACGACATCTCCACGGTGTCGAAACACCTCTCGATCCTCAAGAACGCCGGGATCGTGGCCGACGACCGCCGCGGCAATCAGGTCTTCTACCGTCTCCGGGTTCCGTGCATCCTCGAGTTTTTCCGCTGCGTGGAGTCGGTCGTCGAAGGCAACACGGAGGAGGGCGGTACGTGCAGGTGCTGGTGACGGGAAGAAGCTCGAAAGGACGAAATCATGCGATCACGAAATCACGAAAGGGCGAAACCACGAAAGGCGTGATGGGAACCGAACGGCGGGCACCGTTGCCCTCTCTTTCGTACTTTCGCCGTTTCGTGTCTTCGTGATCCGTCTTCTCTTTTTTTGACCGCTGTTTTGCTATTTTGCCAATAACGAAAACTCTCCATGACAGACGGCATCACCAAGCAACTCTCGTTCCTCGACCGCTACCTGACGCTCTGGATCTTCCTTGCGATGGGGGCCGGCGTCGCCTTGGGCCGATGGACGCCCGAGGTGGCTTCGCTGATCGACAGCCTCAAGGTGGGCGAGACCACCAGTCTCCCCATTGCCCTGGGCCTGATCCTGATGATGTACCCGCCGCTGGCCAAGGTGAAGTACGAGGAACTCGGCGACGTGTTCCGGAACTGGAAGATCCTGGGGCTCTCGCTGGTGCAGAACTGGGTCGTCGGCCCGATCCTCATGTTCGCCTTGGCGGTGATCTTCCTCCGCGGGGCCCCGGAGTACCTGGTGGGCCTCATCCTCATCGGCCTGGCCCGGTGCATCGCCATGGTGATCGTCTGGAACGATCTGGCCCGAGGCGACACGGAGTACGCGGCCGGCCTGGTGGCGTTCAACAGCATTTTCCAGGTGTTCTTTTACAGTCTCTATGCCTGGCTGTCGCTCAAGATCGTCTTGCCGGTCTTCACGGGCGGGAGCATGGACGAGAAGACGCTGACCATTCTTGCTCAAAGGGCGAGCATCGGAAACATCGCCTGGAGCGTATTCGTCTATCTCGGCATCCCGTTTCTCGCCGGGATGATGACCCGGCTTGTGCTCGTGAAGGCCAAGGGGCGTGCGTGGTACGAGCAGAAGTTCATTCCGAGGATCAGCCCGATCACCCTGATTGCCCTGCTCTTCACGATCGTCGTGATGTTCAGCCTGCAAGGCGAGAAGATCGTCGCGAAACCGCTCGACGTGCTCATGGTCGCCGTGCCGCTGCTGATTTACTTCGTGGTGATGTTCCTGGTGAGTTTCGTGATGGGCTGGAAGCTGGGGGCGGGCTACGCCAAGACGGCCACGCTCTCCGTCACCGCGGCCAGCAACAACTTTGAACTGGCCATCGCCGTGGCCGTGGCCGTGTTCGGCATCCATCACGGGGCGGCCTTCGCGGCGGTGATCGGGCCGCTGGTCGAGGTGCCGGTGCTGATAGGACTGGTCCATGTGTCGCTGTACTTCCAAGGACGCTTCTTCGGCAGTAGGTCAGGTTTTCCAGCCTGACGACCCCAATGTCAGGTTTTCCAGCCTGACGACCCCAATGTCAGGCTTTCCAGCCTGACGACGCAAATGTCAGGCTGGAAAGCCTGACCTACGCGAACGACGCAACGGAGATTGGAAATGAAGAAGGAACTCGGGATATTCCTCGGTCTGCTGACGATCTTCCTGATCGCCTACTTCCTGAACTTCACGGACGGGAAGATCCAAATCGCAATCATGGAAGCGTTCTACATGCTCCAGTGGTACGCCCGGAACCATACGCTCGCCTGCGTGGTGCCGGCCATGTTCATTGCCGGCGCGATCGCGTCGTTCCTGTCCAAGGAGGCGGTGCTGCGCCACCTCGGGCCCAAGGCCAGGAAGGTCGAGGCCTATTCGGTCGCCTCGGTGTCGGGCACGGTGCTGGCCGTGTGCTCGTGCAGCGTGCTGCCGATGTTCGCGGGCATTTACCGCGTCGGCGCGGGCCTGGGGCCCGCCTCGGCGTTTCTGTATTCCGGCCCGGCCATCAACGTCATGGCGATCTTCCTCACCGCCCGCGTGCTGGGCTACGACCTGGGCATTGCCCGGGTGATCGGGTCGATTGTCTTCGCGGTGGTGATCGGCGTCCTCATGGCGGCGATCTTCCGCAAGGACGAGGAGAAGCGGGAGGCGGCGGCCCTGCAACTTCCCGACCCGCCGCCGGCCCGGCGGTCGCTGCTTCAGACCGCCTTGTTCTTCGCGGCGATGATCGGCTTCCTGGTCTTCAGCGACTGGGCGAACCCCAGCCAGACGACCATCGAGAAGACCGACGGCACCCACCTGAAGGTCGCCGTGCTCCTGGAGACGACCGAGATGCTCCGGGTGCAGATCGAGGAGCCTGTCGGGACGCTGAAGACGGGCATGAAGCTGACGGTCCCCAAAAGCGAGATTGCCAAGACAGACTATGCCACTCCCGAGGGCTACGAGTGGGCCAACTGGATCTACACGCACCGCTGGTATTTCGCGTTTGCGTGCCTCGCCGCCACGCTGGCCATGATCGGCGCCTGGTTCCAACGCGAGGAACTCGGCGAGTGGATGGATCAGACCTGGGGCTTCGCCAAGTCGATCATCCCGCTGCTGTTCGGCGGGGTGTTCGTCACCGGCTTCGTCGGGGCGCTCATTCCCGAGGAGGTGGTTGCCCGATGGGTCGGAGGCGACAGCATCACGGCCAATCTGGTCGCGTCGGTCATCGGGGCGATGTGGTACTTCGCCACGCTCACCGAAATCCCGATCCTGGAAACCCTCATTGGACTGGGCATGGGCCGCGGCCCGGCCTTGTCGCTACTCTTGGCCGGCCCGGCGCTCTCGCTGCCGAGCATCGCGGTGATCTACAGCGTGATCGGGTTCAGGAAGACGGCCGTGTTCATCTTGCTCACCGTCGTCATGAGCGCCATGGTCGGGATGGTGTTCGGCTGGTTCATTGTCTAACATGGGATAGGCGGCGAGGCCGCCGAGGAGTCTGGAAATGAAGTTGATTCAGGTCCTGGGCACCGGTTGCCCGAAGTGTGAGAAGCTCAAGAAGAACGCGGAGGAGGCGGTGAAGTCCTCGGGCACGGAGGCCTTGGTCGAGAAGATCACCGATATCGGCCAGATCACCGCGTTCGGCGTCATGATGACGCCGGCGCTGGCCGTCGACGGAGAAGTGAAATCGGTCGGACGGGTGCTGTCGCCCGAGGACATCAAGGCGTTTCTGTAACAGTAGGCACGTTCGCAGCGCAATCTGCAATCTAAGGATAGGGAGAATCTGCCATGGCCTCGAAGGTGAATCGTCGTCGGTTTTTGGAGGGGGCGGGAATGGGGATCGCGGTGGGAGCGGCAGCCCAGGTCGCGGGGCCGGTCGTGGCGTCGGAGGCTCCTTCCGGCGCCCCCGCAATCCCGGTACCCGACGTCCAGACCAAACGTGTGGGCGGGGACGCGGCGCCGACCACATGCTGCACCCCGGCATCGAAGTTGATCTTCGCCTGCTCGGGGGCGGCCGACGTAGGCAAGATCGCCGATCTCGCCGCGAGGAAGCTGACGGAAGAGGGAACGGGCAAGATGTTTTGCCTGGCTGGCGTCGGCGGCCGCGTCAAGCCAATCATGGAGGGGACGAAAGCCGCCCAGGCCATCCTGGCCATCGACGGCTGCCCGCTCCACTGCGCCCGCCACACCTTGCTCCAGGCCGGGTTCAAGAAGTTCGAGCATCTCTGCCTGGCCGACATCGGGATGGAGAAAGGCAAGACCCCGCCCACGGACCAAGCCGTGACGAAGGTGGCCAAGCGGGGCAAGGCGATGCTGCCGAAGTGACGCGTTGAACCAGGAGAACGGCCTTGGAACTGAAGAATGCGTTGGCGGTGTGCCTGATCTCGCTCTTCTCGGCGACCTTGGTGGTGCTGATCGCGCGAACGCTGGACTCGCAGGCGGCCGCGCGGATCGAGCCGCAGCTTGCCCGCATCGTCGAGGAACTCCAGGCGATCCGAAAACAGGGCGGCATTCCGGCATCGCCGGGCGCGGCGGCCCGAGACGAGACCGTCGACGACGGCCTGGTCGTCTACTACTTCCACAGCAACACGCGATGTCCCACGTGCCAGGCGATCGAGTCGCAGTCGCACGAGACGGTCCAGGCCGACTTCGGCCCGCAGTTGAAGGCCGGCGAGATCGTCTGGAAGACGCTCAACTACGAGCAACCGGCCGCGAAGCCGCTGGCTGAGAAGTTCGAGGTTCTGATGCCGGTCGTCGTCCTGGCAAAGACGAAGGACGGCCAGGTGCAGGACTGGAAACGCCTGGACGAAGTGTGGGGCCTCGTGAACGACAAGCCGGCGTTCGCCGCGTTCGTGCGAGGCGAGGTCCGCCAGATGCTCGGCGTGGAGAAGGGCCCCGCACCCGCTTCGGCCAAGAAGCCCGCCGTGCCGGCCGTTGCCCCTGCGGACCTGCCGCTCCCGGCTCCCCCGGCCGAATTGCCGGTTCCGTAACATTGCAGCCGTATCAGGTCGCAGGAAGAGGAGAAGGGGAAAAAGAAGCAGGGGAAAAGGGTAAAGAAGAGGGAGGGTTTCCATTCAGAATTGGGTGCTCATGGCACGGTCTCTTGCCTTTCCCATTTTTCCAGAGCTTTTCCTTTTCCCTTCCCCTATTCGCACTTCATTCCGCTGAACACTGACCATTTTGGAGGGAGACAAATCCAATGATGCGTACTGTCGTATTCCTTTTGGCTCTCCTGGCCACGGCGTTCCAGGGTTCCTTGTTCCCGGACGCGGCATCGGCCGCCGACGCGCCGAAGGACAAGGACCGCGTGGTGGTGATGTACTTCCACCGTACCCAGCGATGCCCAACCTGCCAGAAGATGGGGAACTACACGGAGGAGGCGATCAAGAAAGGGTTTGCCCGCGAGATCAAGGAGGGCAAGGTCGACTTCCATTTCATCGACTTCCAGGACCAGAAGAACGCGGCTTTCACCAAGGCGTATGGCATCCAGGGTCCCACACTGCTCGTGGCGAAGGCCTCGGGAAACAAGGTGAGCGAGTACCAGAACCTCGACGAGATGTGGACCAAGGTCCGCGACAAGAACGATTTCATCGAGTACGTTCAAACCAGCGTCAAGTCCTATCTCAAGGACAAAGAAAAGACCGCCAAACGCTAGGGGCGCAAAGGGCGGGGAGCGGAGTTCAGGGTTCAGGACTTGGGGAGCCGTAGGGGAATGCGTTGACCGGTTCCGAAGCCCACGGGTCGCAGCCCGTGGGCTTTTTCAAGTGGTGAATTGGTCACGATGTTGTGTTGCGGCGCCTGATGTCTCCCCGGAACCCTGAACCCCGACCTCCGAACCCCGAACCCCGAACCCTCACGAGCTTGCCGTGACCGCTTACCTGCTCTACATCGCGGCCGCCCTGTATCTCGGCCTCCTGACGTCGATCAGCCCGTGTCCCTTGGCGACCAACATCGCGGCCATCTCCTATGTGGGCCGAAAGGTCGGGAGTCCTCGGGCCGTGATGGGGGCCGGGTTGCTCTACACGGCGGGCCGGTGTCTGCTCTACCTGGCGCTGGCCGTCCTGCTGGTCAGCACGGCCATGTCGATCCGCCCGGTCTCCCTGTTCCTCCAGGCATACGTACACCTGGTGCTCGGCCCGGTGTTTCTCCTCCTGGGCATGTTCCTGGTCGGGCTGATTACCACGAGCCTGGGCGGGGCGATGATGACGGCGGGGCTCCAGAAGCGGGTCGACGCCATGGGCGTTTGGGGGGCGCTAGTCCTCGGGATCCTCTTCGCCGTGTCGTTCTGCCCCACGTCGGCGGCCTGGTTCTTCGGTCTCCTGGCCCTGATGATGGGCTCCGAGGCAAGACAGATCACGGCCGAGTTGGCCAAGATCGGCATCAACCTCCCCGACGCCGCCTTGCCCGGCAGCACGGTCGTCCTGCCTGTGATCTACGGCATCGGCACGGCCGTCCCGGTCCTCCTGGTCGCCTTCCTGTTGGCCTACAGCGCGCAGTCGGTCGGCAAGGCCTACAACACCCTATCCAAGATCGAATGGTGGGCCCGCCAACTGACCGGCTGGATCTTCGTGCTCCTGGGCGTCTACTTCTCGCTGGCGTACGTTTTCGAGGTCCGCTGAGAATCCTCGCGAACCGCGCCGCTGCCCCTTTACCAGCCCCCACCCGTCTGCCTACAATGGTGGGGCGTGAATGCAGGTGTTTCTCTTCGGCGTCTGCAATCGACCAGCTCCTGGAATCTGCCACACTGCGGAGGGGGAAGATGAAGAATTGCACCATCGTGATCGCGTTCGCGGGCACACTGATCTTGGCGGGGCTCGCCGGTGCCGCCGAGCGCGGAACCAAGGCTCTGTTGAAGGCAATCGACTCGGGTAAAGCCGCCCAGCGGATCGAGGCGATCGACGACCTCGGACGTTTGGGCGCGAAGGCGGCGGACGCCGTCGGGCCGCTGACGAAGTTGCTCGCCGACGACTCGCCGGCCGTCCGTGCCCATGCCGCCAAGGCCCTGGGCAAGATCGGCGGCGCGGCCCGCGAAGCCGTGGCTCCCCTGATGCAGCTTGTGGGCGACGCCGATGCCTCGGTGCGGCGTGAGGCGGTGCATGCCCTGCGGGAAATTCGTCCCGGACCCAAGGTGGCTTTGCCCTTGTTGATGGAGCTTCTGCGGGACAAGGACCCGGCGGTGCGGGTCCGCACCATGGACGCCCTGGCGGAATTGGGCGAGGAAGCCGGCGAGGCCCTGGCGAAGGCCCTGGCTGAAGAGGAGACCGCGTACTGGGCCTGCCTCGTGGCCCAGGAGCTCGGTCCCAAGGCCAAGCAGGCCGTGCCGGCACTGACCGGGCTGCTCGCAAGTGAAAAGCCCGAGGTCCGGCGGGAAGCCATCATGGCGCTGGCCACGATCGGGCCGGAGGCGGCTTCGGCGGGCGAGGCCCTGTCGAAGTGCCTTGACGATCCGTTGTCCCAGGCCGCAGCCACCTTCGCCCTCGGCAGGATCGGCAACGCGCCGGCCGGTGCCCAGGCTAAGATCCGCGTCGGCGCCCAGTCCAAGGACCCGCTGGTCAAGGTCCTTAGCGCATGGGCCCTGGCGAAGATTCACGCGGGCGACAAGGCGGTGCTCCGGGATGCCGCCCTGGCCATGGTTCAGGGGCTGACCAGCGACAAGGAGGCTGTTCGAGAGGCGGCGGCCCAGGGCCTGTCGGACCTCCGGCCGGGCCCCGATATGGTGTGCCCGTTGCTTGATTCGGCGTTGAAGGGCGCCGAGCCGGAAGTGATCGAAAACGCACTGAACGCCCTGGCGACCTTGGGGCCGAAGGCCGTGCCGAGCCTGATCGAAGCCCTGAAGCACGAGAAGTCCCGGCCCGGGGTGGCCTTTATTCTCGGGAAGATCGGGCCGGAGGCGGAGCAAGCCGTGGAGACCCTGGTCGGCCTGCTCGGCGACAGCAACCGGGCGACCTGCCACGAGGCGGCCATCGCGTTGGGGAAGATCGGGCCCGCCTCCAAGCGGGCCGTGCCCGCGCTGGCGAAGCTCGTGGAATCGGCGGAGCCGCCGGCCGCCTACGGGGCTTGCTTCGCCCTGGGTAAGATCGGCCAGGACGCCGCCGCGGCCAAGCCGGCGTTGCTGAAGGCCATGGCGGGGAAGGACGAATCCCTCGCCGGTCTGGCGGCCTGGGCCCTGGCCTACGTCGATCCCGCCGACGACGCCGCTGCCAAGAAGGCGGTGCCGTTGCTGGCGGCGGCCCTGAAGGAGCCCGATGCGCAGATCCGCGAGCATGCGGCCCTGGCCCTCGGCGAGTTCGGTGCAGCGGCCAAGTCGGCGATTCCGGCCCTGAAGAAGGCGCAGAGCGACGCCGACGGGCCCGTCCGGACCGCGGCGTCCGCAGCCATCAGGAAAATCGGTCAATAGGCATCATCGATTGATAGACGTGTCGAGGAGACAGGAGACTCATCCATGAAGAAAATGATCTTCTCTTTGGCGACGGTGGTGATGGGACTGGGGATCCTGGGCGGGGGCGCGGCCGCGATCTGGGCCCAACCTTGGGGTTGGGGCTGGGGCGGCGGCTACCACGCCTCCACGGCGGCCGAAGGTGCGTCGCGCGGCATGGCCGACGTGATCCGCTCCCAAGGCGAGTACAACGTGAATACGTCGCAGGCCGCGATCAACATGACGCAAGCCCAACGGAATGACATCGAGAACCGCCAGAAGTGGACCGAGACCTACTTCGAGATGCGACGCATCAACAAGGCCTACCACGACTCGCTCAAGAAGCCCCGCGATCCCGAAGGCATGCTCCGCTACGCCGCGGCCGGAAAACCGAAGCGGCTCTCGGCCAACGAGTTCGACGCCGTCTCCGGCGCAATCCGTTGGCCCGACTCGCTCCAGAACGACCAGTTCGCCTCGCAGCGCCGCCAGTTGGACGGGCTGTTCGCCGAGCGGGCGTCGAAGGGCGCGGCAACGAGCGGCGAGCGCCAACAGATCCGCTCGCTCACCGAGGCCATGGTCGACCGGCTCCAGAAGAACATCGACTCCTACCGGCCGCAAGACTACGTGACGGCCAAGCAGTTCCTCAACAGCCTCGCGTACGAGGCGTCGCTCCCCGCCGGCTGACCTTAGAAACTCTGGTCGAGGAGTTTGCCGTCGGCGCGGTTGCCGAGGGCCTGGTAGAGCGACGGCTCGATCGTCTCCGACATGAAGCGGACGGAGCCGTCGACCAGCGCGAAGTTCGCCCCGCCGGGGTGCCAGGAGCCGAACCCGCCGACGTATAAGGGGTCGCCGGTCTTGGGCTTCTCATCCCGCTGCTGGCGGTAGCTGCGGCGTTCCAGTCCCGCTTCGAGCGTTGCGTTGGGCAGTGTCCCCGTGTTCCGAAGGGTCGCCCGCGTCCCCGACATCCATCCCAAGTCGGCGTCGGCCAGCCATTTCTCTCCAGCCATCAGGGTGAACGAGGATCCGTCGGTCACGTCGCGCGAGGCGATCCGGCTGTTGAGGAACAACACGCCCTGATTGGTCGCGTCGATCGGGGCCTCGACGCCGTGGTGGCATCCGGCATAGCTGGCCAGGCCGATCTTGTCGTCGGTCCCTTCGCGACGCCCGCGGTAGCCGTGGCCGTCGGAGGGGCAGAGCATGTAGGAGCGCGTCACCTTGCGCACGGCCTCGTTCTTTGGGTCGTAGACGCCCACGGAGAAATCGACGTGCCGGAAGGTGTTCCCGTCCTCAATGTAGGGCAGGATCTGCACGAGCCAGCTCATGTTGTATCCGGCGGGCTCGTTGCGGATCGGACCCTTGGCATTCACGACGCCCGGCGGGAGCGTCTCGTGGGCCGCCTCGTAGTGGTGCAGGGCGATCCCCAACTGGTTGAGATTGTTGCAGCAACTGCTCCGCCGGGCCGCCTCCCGGGCCGCTTGCACCGCGGGAAGCAAGAGGGCAATCAGGATGCCGATGATGGCGATCACCACCAAGAGCTCCACGAGCGTGAATCCGCGACGGTTCTGGACGTTCATTGCGTATCTCCCTTTGATGGTGTGGCTCTCAAGAGCGCGACCGGTGGTCGCGGCTTTCCATTCTCCGATCCCGATTCCCCAACTCCCAACTCCCAACTCCCAACTCATCACTCACTTCCCCTTCACTGCCGCAATCTCGAGGGTCGTTTCCCTGCTGACACGGGCCCGCAACGGGTCGTCCTGCGGCCAGTCGGCCCGGACGCGGACGAGACGCTCCAGCGGCTTGCCGGGCGGCGTGCTGACTTCGATCGTCACGGCGGCCTTGTCGTCACCGGGCAGACGGCCGCCGGGGACGGCCCAGGTTTCGCCCTGGTACTTCGGGTCCGAGGCCAACCGGGCCGCGGCGCGGTCGAGGGCCGATTCCGCGAGCCACCGGCATTGCATCTGCCGGCCCTCGAGCCGGACCATCTTCCACTCGCCCAGCGACCGGCGGACCATGACCAGCATCAGAATCGACGCCACGGCCACGCACACCAGCGCCACCACGGCCACCGCCCCACGCCGTCTTCCTTCGCCCGCGAGGGTGGAATTCCGCCTCCCCTCTCCCGCGAGCGG
>CAYSGY010000061.1:0-1176 GCA_964430315.1 uncultured Planctomycetaceae bacterium | reverse complement strand
CCCCCCCCGCCGCCCCCCGCCCCCGGGGGGGGGCCACCCCCCCCCCCCCCCCCCGGGGGGGGGGGGGGGGGGGGGGGGGGGGGCCCCGCCGCCCCGAGACACGTCGCAGCCGGGCGCAGGATGCTTCTTCGATACGCTCATCGTCTACTTCCCCCCAACCTTGGCGAACCGGTGATCGCTGGCCAGCGCCGCGTCGACGCGGAACAATGGGCCGCCGCTCAGCGCGGCGTCCGGTCCCGAGGGCCGGACCCGCAGGACCGCGATCGGCGCATCGCCCTCCAGGACCATCGACGCCGTATGGCTTTCCGGCAGCCGATACGCCTCGCGACGCACCATCTTGCCTCCCGAGTGTTCTTCCCGGACCAGCCCGCGGGCCTCGGCCCAGTATCGGACGTTCCGGCCGGCCTCCGGCATCTGGAACTCCCACGCCGGGACCTTGCCGGCGGCCTCCGCGGCGGCGAATTTCACCGCCGCATGGGCGTCGCTGCGGAAGTCGGCGGCCAGGCGGCGGAGCGTTTGATGGGCGGCGGCACGGTCGCGGGTCGTGCGGTCGAGCTTCACCATGCTGTAGATCAGGCCGGTGGCGATGGCCAAGACGACTCCCATCCCCGCAATCACCACGAGCATCTCAATCAACGTGAACCCGGAGCGTTGTTTCATGGCAGCCCACTCGTTTCTCTTCCGTAGGACGGGTTTCCAACCCGTCCCGCTTGTGTCTTGTATCGTGAACGGACGGGTTGGAAACCCGTCCTACGTTGGTCTGCGGAACTTCCAGGCCACGAGCCGCACCTGGGCCTCGGGCGTCTCGGGCCGCGGACGCCAACGGACCGTCACCGCAATCTCCTTCGAGGGAGGCTCCCCGGCGGCCTCCGTCACCTGGACCGTCAACGCGCCGTCGGGAAGCGATCCCCGGACCTCTTCCGAGAGCGACGCGCTGGACGCCAGCTCCTGTGAGAGCTTCTCCCACGGCTGCGCGGTGAGCCGCTCCATGACGTTGGCGGCCTCGCGCAGGGCCGCTTCGCGCCACCGGGCCTCGCGCTGCTGCCCGCCCGCGGCCGCCACCCACTTCACGCACAGGCTCATCAGGGCGCCAAGGATGACCATGGCCACCGTCAGTTCCAGAAGCGTTAGACCGCGACGCCGGGACATCAGGACTCCTCCGTAGGACGGCTTTTC
>CAYSGY010000060.1:1912-18040 GCA_964430315.1 uncultured Planctomycetaceae bacterium | reverse complement strand
TCAACCCCGGTCGGCCCCCAACCACCCCGAAATCGCTTCCGCAACAGAAACTATTGAGAACTTACGTAGCCTTTGCCGGTTGACAAGACTTGTGTCGGAAGGCCGGCCGACGGCCAGGAGTTGTGTCTCGAACTGGACAGCTTCTCTGTCCGGCGTCGTCGTAAGTCCTTGATTTCTGGCCGCTGCTCGGACGGCTTTTATGTCCGGCACCAATGGTGTCTTTCGCCCATGCCTCCTCACGCAGCCAGCGATAGTACGTCGTCCGCGTCACCAAAGCGCTGCTGAGTAGCGCGCAGAACCGTCAACTTCGTAGTTCGTTGACGACGAGGAGAATCCGCCGCACGGCTTCGTCGATCTCCGCCTCGGTGGTGGTGACGCCCAGGCTGAATCGGAGGCTGCCGGCTACCACTTCTTTCGGCAAGCGCATCGCCAGCAACGTGGGTGATAGTTCGCTGGAGCCGCTGGAACAGGCAGAACCCACGGAGCAGGCAATTCCCATCACACTATCCAAGGCCAACAGAAGCTGCTGGCCATCCAGCCCAGGGAAGGCGACATTGCTGGTCTGGGGCAGTCGCTCCGCGCCAGCGCCGTTGACGATCAGGTCCGGGAACCCCGCTCTCAGGCGTGCCTCGAAGCGATCCCGAAGCGTGGCGAGCCTACAGCGATGGGCCTCCCCATCGCGCCGCCAGATCCGCAATGCCGTCAGCATGCCGATGACCAGGGGCACGCACTGGGTGCCCGGCCGAAGCCCCCACTGCTGAGGACCGCCGAATTCGAGCGGCTCCAGCGGCAGGTCGTCGCGCACCAGGAGGGCCCCGATGCCGAGGGGCCCTTGGAACTTGTGGGCGGCGACACTCAGGGCGGCCACACCCAACTCTCGGAAACGGACCGGCAACTTGCCGGCCACCTGGACCGCGTCGGTGTGCATGGGCACGCCGGCCTCGGCGCACGTTCGAGCGAGTTCTGTCACGGGTTGGAGCACGCCGGTTTCATGGTTGCCGAGCATGACGCTCACCAGCCGCGTCGCCGGACTCAAGAGGCCGGGGAGGAGATTGGCACGGGCGACCCCCTGGTCCGTCACGCCGAGGCTGTCCACTCGCCAACCCTGTTCCAGCCAGTGCTCGGCAGGCTCCAGCACGCTGGCATGTTCGATGGCGGAGACAACGACGTGCCCCGGACCCTCTCTGCAACTCGCCCGGGCGATCCCGAGCACGGCCAGGTTGTTCGCCTCGGTACCGCCGCTGGTGAAGACCACCCGGTCGGCGCGCGGCCCGGAGCCCTCCGCCCCGAAGAGTTCGGCGATTTCCTCGCGGGCGTCTTCGAGGACGCGCCGGGCCCTCTGCCCGGGCTGGTGCTGGCTGGCGGGGTTGGCAAACCCCTCCAGCCAGCACCGGGCCATGGCCTCCAGAACCTCCGGATGGAGGGGGGTGGTCGCATTATGATCCAGGTAAATCCTCTCCATGCCCGAATTCTCCCTCGCCATCCCTGGGGAGGCAAGGAGGCGGCAGGGAGAATAGGGGGGAGCCCATAGTTGCGGACGCCCACCCGTGAGCGTATAAAAGAGGTTTGGGGAATATCCTCTCGGATGAGGCGAGTGATGCCGCGCCGACTACGACAGTTCGCTGTGGTGGTGATGATCGTCGGCTTCGCGCTGATTGTGGTACACTCGTATCTGTTGAACGAGACGCCCTCGGAACAGCGGGACTGTCCTCTCTGTCATTGGCTCCAAAGCCTGACGCAGGACGAAACGCCTACCCTCGGGGTCGAGGGCGTGCAGATTGTCGGTCCTGCATCCCCTGAGCCTCCACGGGTTCTCTGCGAGAACCCACACCGCGCGCCGTTCTCGGCGCGTTCCCCGCCTTGGGCGTAGGCATTCCGCGCCTGGGACTCTCCCCGTGACGGCGATTCCAGCCTCGTTCGCCTGGGATGTGCCCGGTGGTCGTCTACGCAGGACACCCCATCTCGGTCTTCGGACGGATTGCGGTGGTTCGGTTATCCAATCATTCATTTGCCAGGAACCGGTCAGTATCACCAGAGCCAACGAGAGGTGTGCCGTGAAAAGAACCTTTGTCTTGATAGCGTGCCTGGCGGTTGTTCCGTTGGCGCACCCGGAGGGTACCCGGGCAGCCGAATCGACGGGATTGTCCGTGGAGAAGCACGCTCAGCATCGTTCTCCGTCGTCTGCGGGAGAAGGCGTGGTCCGCCTGTCGCAGGCGAGCCTTGAAGCGGCCGGGGTCAAGGTGGCGAAGGTCCAGACCGGCGAAGGCCGGTGCGTGCTCAAGGCCATGGGCAAGCTCCTGGCACCGCAAGCGCAAACGGCGATCGTCAGCTACTCTTTTCCCGGTCGCGTCGCCGAGGTCCGCACGAAGGTCGGGGATTGGGTCGAAAAGGGCCAGACCGTGATCGTGCTGGAGAGCCAGGAGGTCGGGCAGGCGAAGTCGGAGTTCATCAAGGCGGTTGCCGCGATGGAACTGGCGAAAGTGAATCGCGACATCGAGAGTCGCCTGCTGGAAAACGGCACCAGCGCCAGGAAGGGTTTTCTTGCCGCAGAGGCGGAGTACAAGCTGGCGCAGGTGACCGCCGAAGCCGCGGAGAAGAGGCTTCATGTGCTGGGTTTCACCGAGCAGCGAGTCAAAGAGGTTTCCGGCGCCCATGAGATCCATCCGACCGTCATGCTCACCGCGCCGATCGCCGGCAAGATCGTCGCCAGCAAGGCCATCCTGGGCAGCGTGGTCGACCAGGCCACCGAAATCCTGACCATCATCGATCCGCGAACGCTTTGGGCGGAGGCCGGGGTGTACGAGAAGGATCTCGCCAAGGTGAAGGTCGGGCAGAAGGTCGAAATCGCGGTTCCTGCCTATCCCGGGAAGGTCTTCCAGGGGACGGTCAGCCACATCGGCGATCTGGTCGATGAGGAGACCCGCACGATCACCGTGAGGACCGAGGTCGCCAATGGTGATCTGCAACTGAAGCCGGGGATGTTCACCGACGTTTGTGTTCTCCAGAACGGAACCGAATCCATGGTCTTGGTGCCCTCAGACGCCGTCCTGGAAGAAGGACAACGGAGGATTGTATTTGTCAAGCAGAACGATGGGTTCGTGCGCAAGGAGGTTGAAACCAACCCGATCGAAGGGAACCAGGTGCAGATCCTCAAGGGATTGAAGGCCGGTGAAGAGGTCGTGGTGCAAGGGAATCACCAGTTGAAATCGGAGTTGCAGCGGGAGTTGCTGGAGGCAGCGCACAGCCACTGAAAGAAGAGGGGGAGAGGGGGAGAGGGGGAGAGAGGGAGGCAGGGAGACAGGGCGAGGATCGCAGCGGATTTGCGCGTTGTCGCCCCGCGTGGCGGGGGTCCCCCTGACCCCTGACCCCTGACCCCAGGCCCCCAGACCCCCAGACCCCAGGATCCCCAACCCCCAACCCCAGACCCCAGGATCCCAGACCCCCATGATTCACGCCATCATCGATCTGGCCTTGCGCAACCGGCTGTTGGTCCTCCTGGTCACGGCCCTGGTGTCGTTCGTCGGCGTGCTGGCCTACCAGCGGATGCCGAAAGACATCTACCCCGACATGAACGCGCCTTTGGTGAACATCATCACCTCGTGTCCGGGCATGGCGGCCGAGGACGTGGAGCGGATGATCACGTTCCCCTTGGAGAGCTTGATGAACGGCACTCCCCACGTCATCCGCGTCCGATCCGAGTCGACCACGGGCGAGTCGGTGGTGACGGTCGAGTTCGACTGGGGCATGGACGTCTACCTGGCACGCCAGATCGTCGCCGGCAAGCTGGACATCCTCGCCGAGCAGCTTCCGGCGGGCGCGTCGCGTCCGATCATGGGGCCCGTCTCCTCACGCATGGGCGAGATCTTTGAGTTTGCCGTGGTGGGCAATAGCGTGGACCCCCTCGAATTGCGGAGCATCGCCGATTGGACGATCCGCTACCGGCTGCTGGGCGTGGAAGGGGTCTCGTTCACGGTCAATCTGGGCGGTTTCGTTCGCCAGTACCAGGTCTTCTTGAAGCCCGACATGCTCCATCACTACGGCCTGACCGTGGGCGAAGTCAAGGAGGCCATCGAGAAGAGCAACCGCAATTTCTCCGGCGGGATCGTGGCGGGGAAGAACCAGGAATTCCTCATCAAAGGCGAAGGGAGGATCGACTCTCTTGCGCACATCGAAAACACCGTGATCGCCTCGCGCAAGAACGTCCCGGTCTTCGTCAAGGACGTGGCGGAAGTCAAGGTCGGGGGGAAGTTCCCGCGGGGCAACGCCGGCTTCAACGGCGAGGAAGCCGTCTCCATCGTCGTCGAAAAGCAGTACGGGGGCGACACCCTGCGGACCATCGACAACGTGAAGCGGTTCCTCTCGGAGATGCGTGAGCGGCTCGCCGAGAAGGTGAAGATCGTGACGTACTACGACCAGTCGAAACTCATTAACAGCTCGCTGAACCACGTGGGAGTCGCCATGCTGGAGGGGGGCGTGCTGGTGATGCTCGTGATCCTCGTGTTCTTGGGCAACGTGCGGGCCTCCCTGATCGCCTCGCTGACCATCCCGGTGTCCGTCCTGCTGTCGCTGGTGCTCATGGAAATGGCCGGGATTTCCCTGTCGGTGATGGCGCTGGGCGGACTGGCGATCGGCATCGGGAAGATGGCCGGCGGATCGGTCATCATGGTGGAGAACATCCACAAGCACTTTCAGGACCCGGGCAGCGAGACTTCGCCGGTGCGGCTCGCCGCCTCGGCGGCCAAGGAGATCGGCTCGTACCTGTTTTCGGCCAATCTCATCATCGTCCTCGTCTTCCTGCCCCTGTTGGCCCTGGAAGGGATCGCGGGACGGATGTTCCGGCCCACGGCGTTTGCGTTGATCGCCGCGCTGTTCGGCGCGCTGGTCATCAACATCACCCTCCAGCCGGTGCTCATGTCGTATGGACGGCCCAAGGCCGCCACGCGGCGCAAGGAGAACTGGTTCGTGCGGCTCGCCACGCGGCTCTACGGCTACGTGTTGGCGGCCTCGTTCCGGCTGAAGTGGCTGGTGATTCTGCTGTCCCTTGCGGTCTTGGCCGTTGGCGCGGCCTGCTACCCGCACTTGGGAAGCGAGTTCGTTCCCTTTCTCGACGAGGGCTCGATCATCGCCTCCACGGTGATGCTGCCCGAGACCTCGCTGGAAGAATCGGTGCGGATCGGCAAGAAGGTGGAAGAGACATTCCGTTCCTTCCCGGAGGTCATCTCCGTGTGCCGGACGACCGGCTCGGCCGAGGAGTCGGAGCACGTCCATCCGGTCAACCACAGCCACTACATCATGGACGTAAAGCCCTTGGAGGAGAGGACCCGCGGCTACCTGGAATTGACCGAGGCGATGCGGCAGAAGCTGGACGAGATTCCCGGGATCATCTACATGTTCGAGCAGCCCATCGCCAACAAGCTGGCGGAGATGCTCACCGGGACGGAGGGGCAGATCTCGGTCAAGCTCTTCGGCCCCGACATGGCCGTGCTCAACGACAAGATCGAGGACATCGAACATGTGATGAGCCACATCGACGGCGTCGCGGATTTGCAGGTCGAGCACACCGCGGGAATCCCGCTGATCGTCATCAAGCTCGACCGCGGGGCCATGGCCCGTTACGGGCTGAAGGTCGACGAGGTCGCCGACATGGTGGAGACGGCGCTGAACGGCGTGGAAGTGACCGACGTCTGGGAGGCCGAAAAGACGACCACGGTGCTTCTGCGTCTGCCGGAGCAATACCGGCAGGGTGTGGAGGCGATTGGAAACCTGCTGGTCGACGCCCCCTCGGGACAGCGCGTGCCGCTCAGCGAGGTCGCGCACATCGATCGCAGCGAAGGGCCGCAGACGATCTTCCGCGAGAGCCTGATGCGGCGGAAAGTCATCGTCTGCAACGTGGTCGGCCGCGACGTGGTCGGCTTCGTCGAGGAGGCCAAGAGAGCCATCCAGAACGAGGTCCCGCTCCCGCAGGGCTACCATTTCACCTTCGGCGGCCAGTTCGAGAGCCAACAGAAGACCGCCCGGCAGTTGACTTGGATGATGCTGGTCGTGGGGTTTAGCGTGTTGGTGGTGTTGTTCGCCTCCCTGGGCTCGCTCCGCCAGGCGCTCTTGTTGCTGCTGAACGTGCCGATGACCGTCGCCGGCGGGATGGTGGCGCTGTACCTGACCGGGCAGACGCTCAACGTGTCGAGCTTGATCGGTTTCATCGCCCTGTTTGGCATCGCCATTCAGAACGGCGTGGTCCTGGTCGGAAAGATCAACGACCTCCGGAAGACGGGAAAAGGCCTTCACGAAGCCGTGGTCGAGGGTTCGATCACCCGCTTCCGGCCGATCCTCATGACCGAGTTGATCCTCATTCTGGGCGTGCTTCCCTTGGCCATGGTCAAGAGCACCGGCTCGGAAATCCACCGGCCGTTGGCGATCGTCTACATCGGAGGCTTCGTCGTGGCGATCTTCTTCGAGCAGATCGTCCTGCCGATCCTGTACGAGATGTTCTCCAGAAAAGAGGAAGCGGCAGTCTGGCAGGACACCGCATGAGAGCCTTTTCCACAACGTGGCACAGCCGCCCTCGGCTGTGCCGGGGAGTTCCGCATAGCCGAGGGCGGCTGTGCCACAAGTCGGTTCCTGGACAGGCTCCAAGCGTAAGCGTTATTGGGCCACCTGTCGGCCGATTGCGGAGTTGAACCGGTAGAGGGACCGCCAGTACGCGGCCCGGCTGGTGATATAGATTTGATACGTCTCGCGGAAGTTGCGCTGGGCGTCCAGGACGTCGATCAGGGGCCGGTCGCCCGCCTCGTAAGCCTTGCCGATGGCGTCGCGGACTTGGGCCGCCAGACGCAGTTCCTCTTGGGCCACGGAGGCGGCGTTCTGCCGGGCGGTGCGGAGCGTCTGGACCACGTCCTCGATCTCGGCCCGCAACTCGATCAGTGCGGTCTGCAATTCGTAGTTGCTCTGGGCCACCGCCGAGGCCGCCCTGGCCCGGTTGCCTTGATTCCGGTTGAACAAGGGGAGCGTCATCGTGAGCCCGGTTCCCCACATGGTCGCGTCGGAGGTGCCGATGGGACGCTGGAACTGGTGGGCGATGCCGAAATCCGACGCTATTTCCGGCAGGGCATTGCGTCGCTCGACGAGCGTGCCGGCTTGCGCTTGGGCGACTTTCCCGCGGAGCGCCGACAGGTCCGGCCGGTTCTGTTCGGCCATCGCATAGGCTTCCTCCACGGGAAGCGGTTCGGCGGTCAACGGGCCATCGAGGCTGCCGGCCACGTCGAACCCCGGGTCCGCGTCGGCCCCGCCGATCAAGGCCCGGAGCTTCGCCTTGCTCGTCACCACCGCCGACTCGGCGTCCCGAAGCTCGCGCCGCCGCGCGAGCAAGTCCAACCGCACGCGGCTCAACTCCACGCGGGGCTGACCACCGCTATCCACGGCCTTCCGGGTCACCGACTCCACTTGCTCCAGATTCGCCACGTCCTGCCGGGCGAGATCCAACGAATCCCTGGCCTCCAGGACATCGTAGAATGCCAGGGCGGTCTCCGTCACGCGCCTCCGCACCAGGTCGGCATAGTCGCACTCCGACACGCGCACGCCGGCCGTCGCGCTCGCCATGGCCGCCGCGCGTTTGCCGAACAGGAACCAGTCGATCGGGTAGCTCACCCCCACGTCGAACTCCGAGGGGCCGGCCGGCTGTTCGGGCGTGAACCGCCGGCTCAGAGGCAGAAGGCCCCCGGCCACGTTCATCTCCGGATTCGGCCGGAGCGAGGCCGTCCATGCGTCGGCACGGGCCTGCTCGACCGCCTCCTGTCCGACGCGGAGCTTCGGATCGTTCGTCAAGCAGGTCTGGATGGCTTGATCGAGCGTCATCCCCGAGGAAGTCGCCAGGCCTGAGGAAGGCAACGGGGCAGGCTCCGCCGCGGACTGTGCCCAAGCACGGCCGAGCGGGACGATCCCACACGCGCATGCCGCCACGATCCGCAGGACCACGCCGGCGCGCGCGGCCCCCGGAGTCATCCTGTTGCGGGCAGGGCGCCCGAATCGGGTCGATTGTTGAAAACGCATCTTGCACCTCCGCGCATCCTTGCCGTAGAGAACCCTCGTCATTCCTGCCGAGGACGCGAAGGGGGGGCCCGGGCAGCGAATGCCCGAAGGGGGGACGCAGCGGAGAAGAGCGAAGCGAGCTCTTGCGCAATCCAGCAGCGCGCCGTGAGCTCGATCGGGAGGACGAGAGCCGGCACGATCGACGACGAAAGGCTGCTGGCCCAATTGCAGATGGGGCAATGGTCCGGCTTATGGTCTACGCCCGGAAAGACCGCCCGGTCCAACGTCACGGCCGCGAGGCTGCCGGCCATGAGCAGAAGAGCGACGATGCTGATGAGCCTTCGTGACCGCATCGCGTTTCTCGTGGCGAGAGCCTCTCGGGACTGCCTGGCCATGCGACTGTCCAAGGTCGCCAGGGTGCCAGCCCAACGTCGGATTGCTCCATTACGTGGGTATCGGAATTACGTAGCTTGCCGATTTAACTGAATTTGCCGGATATCCGGACTCGGCAATTAGCCCTGCTTAAGGCATGCGAAACAAGAGGGAGACTGGCCGAGGGTACACGCTTGTCGAGTGGGCCGGTGTCGTGATAATCTAGAAGTGGAGTGTTTCATTTCAATGCACCCTCTGGGGTGGTGCGTGGTGGGTCCGCAGCCTTCGGCGACGGACCTGGGATTCCGCGAGGGCGGCCGTGCCGGACATCGCTTATCTGGTCATTCGCGAGGGGTCGAAGTGGACCGACGTGTTCCGTCTGGTTCCGGGCCAGGCGGTGACCATTGGCCGCGCGCCCACGAACCAGATCGTCCTCAAAGATGACCGTTGCAGCCGCAATCACGCCGAGCTGTTCCTGGCCGGCGATCAATGGACCTTGCGCGACTTGGATAGCCGCAACGGGACGGTGGTCGGCGAGGAACTGGTCAAGCAGGACCGGATCCTCATCCCGGGCGACGTGATCCGCATCGGTCGCTCGCAGTTGGTCTTTGTTCACACGCTGAGCCAGGCGTTCTCCGAGTCGACCGCGGTTGTTCGCCGGCCGGAGCGAGTGGGCATCGAGGATACGGCCTTCCCGGTCATGGAAGACGAGTCGGACGTCCTGGGCGCGTACGATCCGACGACCATCATGCACCGTCGCGGGCAGACGCGTTTTCTCGAGCCCGGCGAGCCCAGTCCGAGCGGGATCGCCAAGGTGGGCGAGGCGGCCACCAAGCTGTGCCGGCTCGCGTTCGACCTGGCCCGGGCGCCCGACGTCGCCAAGATGGCCGAGGTCGCCTTGGCCGGGCTGTTCGACGCGGCGAACGTCGACGCCGGGGCGGTCCTCTTGCTTCCCCGGGATTATCATGGCACACCGATGGGCACCGACCTGGTCCTGGTCGCCTCGCGCACAAGTTCGGAGCGGCGTTATCATCGTGTGCCGAACTTCCTGGCCAACACCGTGATGCGCGAGGGGGAAGCGGTGCTGGCCCGCAACGTCATGGGCGACAGCTCCGTCGGCAGCCGCGACAGCAAGGGGGAGATCCCGGCCACGAGCGTCATCTGCGCTCCGATCCGGCGCGGGCAGGACGTGCTGGGGATGATCCACCTCTACTCGACCGATCCTGAGCGCGTGCCGGACCCCGAGGACCTCGAATTCACACTCGCCGTGGCCGACACGGTGGCCGTGGCACTGACGAATCTCAACCGCCAGCAGGAACTCACCGAGCACCTGGTGCAGATCCGCAATGAGAATGTCGAGTTGCGCGAGCGATTGGGCGTGCAGAGCGAGATTGTCGGGTCCAGCTCGGGGATCCGCGAGATCACCGAGGAGATCGCCCGGGCCGCGGCGAGCAAGGCCACGCTCCTGATCCGTGGAGAGAGCGGGGTGGGCAAGGAGCTGGTCGCCCGGGCCGTCCACTTCTCCAGCCCACGGCGCAAGGCGCCGTTCGTCTGCTTGAACTGTGCCGCGTTGTCGGAGGACTTGCTGGCGAGCGAACTGTTCGGGCACGAGCGCGGGGCGTTCACCGGGGCAACCGAGCGGAAGATCGGCAAGTTCGAGTCGGCCGATACCGGCACCCTGATGCTCGACGAAATCGGCGAGATGAGCCCGGGCATCCAGGCCAAGTTCCTCCGCGTGTTGGAGGGGCACCCGTTCGAGCGCGTGGGCGGGAGCAAGCCGGTGAGCGTCGACGTCCGCGTCATCGCCGCCACGAACCGGGACCTGGAACGCGAGGTGGCCGAGGGCCGCTTCCGCCGCGACCTGTTCTTTCGTCTGCGGGTCCTGGAGATGGTGGTGCCCTCCTTGCGCAGGCGGCCCGACGACATCGTGCCCTTGGCGACCCACTTCCTGGAACGTTTCCGGGCCGAGACCGGGCGCAAGATTCAGGGGTTCTCGCCCGCCGCGATCTCCCAACTGCTGGCCTACCGCTGGCCGGGAAACGTGCGGGAACTGAAGAACGTGATCGAGCGGGCTGTGGTGCTGTGCCGCGGCGAGTACATCGACCAGGAGGATCTCCTCCTCTCAAAACTCTCGACGGCCGGCGACACCACGGAACAGAGCCTGGCCGACGCGGTCTTCCGGCCCATCTCGCTGGAGGACATGGAGCGGCATCACATCCTGGCCACCCTGAACCACACCCACTGGAACAAGAGCCGCACGGCCGGGCTGCTGGGCATCGAGCGGTCGACCCTCGACCGCAAGATCCGCCGCTACGGCCTCTCCGAGGAGGCCGCGTCCTAAGTGGCACAGCCGCCCTCGGCTGTGCGAGGAGGCCGATGGGTAGTCGGAGGTGACCGTGCGTGATCCCGAGAGGGCGAGGCTCCTGCCGAGCCGGCGACCATCGCACATCTTGGCGGATGTACGTCGGCTCGGCAGGAGCCTCGCCCTCCCGGGATTGTGAGACCTCGTCTATGCCGGCTTCTCCGGGCCGAGGTAGCCGAGCGTCTTCAATGCTTCGCCCACGTGGGGATAGACGCGCATCGCGTTGCGGAAGTAGATCTTCTCCAGCACATCGAGAGGCAGCGCCAGGCCCCGCATCTTCTGCTCGTCCTTCAGACCGCTTGGCAGCTCCTTGTCGGTCTCCAGGAACTCGAAATAGCGTTGATACTGGGGGACCTTCTCGGAGATGTTCGGGAACTTGGCATCGAGCGTCGGGACGAACCACTTGCTGGCCATGTCGGTCCCGAAAAGGACCCGGTCGGCGTACTCGATCATGAACTCCCGCAGGTTTTCCCGCCCCACGGCGTGAAGGAAGACCGGCGTGGTGGCCAGATCGACGTGTAGGTTGGGGTAGGTCGTCAGCATGTATCGCAGGCAGTCCAACTGCTCGTCGGAGTAGCAGAGCCAGAGCATGTGGGCGTTGACGACGACCATGCGCGGGTGCTTCTTCAAGACGTTCTCCCACGCACGCTGCTGGCGCCAGAACTCCACCGGCTCGGCGAACCACTCCGTGCGGCGGCCGTAAGTCCCGCAGGGATTCGACGTGTGGACCGAAGCGGCCACCATGCCGATCTGCTCCATCTTGTCGAAGACAGGGTCGTTGGCGGGCAGATCGATTTGCACGCCGCGCTGCCAGCCCGGGTAGAACTTGAACCCCACCACGCCCTCTTTCTGCCAATGGACGAGTTCCTGGGGAGAAAACCGCAGCCCGTCCTCGATGGTGAAGTCGCTGATGCAGAACTGGATGCGGCCCCGGTAGCGTTTGCGCAACTCGGCCATGTCGGGCGGCTCGGCCCGCCCCAGGCTGAAGCACATCGCCAGGTCCGCGTGGAGTTGCTGCCGGATCCCTTCCCGCAACGCCATCACGTCGTCCAGGGTCTTCCAGTCGTTGCCGATGTGGGTGTGGACGTCGACCCTGGGCATCGTGGCCAGCGTGAAGCGCTTTTCCGCGCCGGCGGGGGCTTGGGGTGGGCTCGGTTCCGCGGCGGTGCTGGTCGCGGCGTAACGGGCGGCGGTGAGACCCAGGGCGGCGCCGGCCGAAGCGGTCTTCAGGAATTCCCGGCGGGAAGAAGCGTCTGCCATCGTGTGTCCTCCGATCCACTGCGGCGGGCAGGCGGGGCGCCCGACGAGCCGTGGCGGAGCCCGGAAGACGCACGCACCCGGCACGTTCGACAGGAGCCCCGCCCCTCCAGAACGGTACTCTACGCTACGCTATGGTAACGCGTCGCCCTTGCCGCGTGCAACCCGTAGGGGTGAACAGGCCAGGGGCGCCTCCAAGAAAACCGCGACATCGAGGAGGATTCTTTATTGACATTGAGTCTCAATATCGTTAAGATCGGCGTTGGTCCGCTTGCGAAGGACGCGGGCGCATCCCGCGCCGGCGTCTCTCGCCACCGCCGGACCGAGACCGTCGGCCGATCCCAACCCGGGATTCCTGCTCGAAAGCCAGCGCCGCAAGGCCCCGTCCGGGGCATCGCCGCCAGCCATCCAGCCCCACCCGTGCCGACGTTGCTGGAGGGGAAGCCATCGTGGACGACTGTCAAGATCACGCCCAATCGCACCAGGCGGCGCTCTGCAAACGCCCCGAGGATCCCTGCGCCTTGTGTCGGGGGATTTCGGGGGTGCGCGTCGCGCGCTCGGAGGAACTGCTCCAAGGAGAGCGAGAGATGTTTATCCTCCACGCCGGGCAGGTCTACCGGCTGATCCGCACGCGCAACGACAAGCTGATCCTCCAGAAATAGGACGGGCTGCCAGCCCGCCCTGCCCGCAAGCCAGCCTCGGGCGATGCGACGTTCCCGTCGCCCGGCCAGCAAGCATCTCCGACCCCATCGCGGCTCTTGGAATGCGCGCCGCCGGCGCGCGGGCCGGACGGGGCTTTCGTTGGCCATCAAGGAGACTCTGTGATGTGGTTCCGTACCCGTTGTCGGGCGTTTGCGTTCGTCGGGCTGTTGGTGGTGACTGCCGTGATCGGCATCCCGGTCAGCCGGGCGACGTTTGCAGAAAAGCCTGCGGAGCATGGCGAACGCGGCTTGCCCGATCTCAGCGCGATTCGGCTAATCGACAAGGACAAGGCCGTTTCGATCACCCTTCAAGATGCGTTCGCCTATCACGGGGACCCCTGCCCGGGAGCCATTGTCGCCTTTCGCGGCGTGCAGTTGGCGGGCCGTCTCCTCTGGTCCGACGCCATTCCGAGGCGGGAGGACATCGTGATTCTGAGCCGGGGGTCGATGTACGGTCTGCTCGATGTCTTCGCCCTGGTGACGCGCGGCCCCATCGAGTGCAAGGCCGACGCGATCAGTCAGCCATCGAAGGTGCTGGGCTCCATGCCGATCTCGAGAGACAGCTTCGCGTTTACGATCGTCCGCCGGTCGACCGGCGAGGCGGTCGATCTTCGCGTGAAGCCCACCGTCTATCCCGACGAGTTTTTTTTGCTTCGCGGAAAGGCCGCCAATGGGGAGGCGACCCCTGCGGAGCGCGGTCGCCTCAAACGATACAAGGCGGGGCTCATCGACGCCATACCCCGCCGAACCGAGGGCGAGTTGTTCGAGCCCCCGGTCCGCTATCGTGTGCTCATGTTCGGTGCGTAGTTGTTTTCGGACTTACAGAGAACGAAGGAGGATTGAGAGATGAAATCGCTTCCCATCGCGGTCCTGGCCGCAGGTGCCTTGTACCTCGCGGTCGTTCATTCGCAGGGCCTTGCCCAGGAAACGAGCAAGAAACCGGCCGGGAAGATCTACTTGGTCGGCATGGGGCCGGGCGATCCCGACCTGATGACGCTCCGCGCGGCGCAGGTCATCCGAAGTGCGGACAAGGTCTTCTGTTCGAGCGGCACGGGCCAACAGGTGAAACCCATGGCGAGGCCGGACGCGGTCGAGGAAGTCCCTCATGTGCCCAAACGACTCTACGGAAAACGGCGCAGTCCCGCCCTCCCGGAAGGCGAGCGGGCAAAGGGCGGACAGACAAGAGACGCAGAATCGCAGGAAGCGGAGAAGAATCGCCAAGAGACGACGAAGCGCTTTGAGGCATTTGCCGTCCGCGTTCGTCGGCTCGTTGCCGACGGCAAGACGGTTGCCATTCTTGACGGCGGCGATCCCTTGATCTTCGGCGGATTGGCATGGGTCACCGAGGAGTTCCAGGATTTGCCGCTGGAAGTGGTTCCCGGCGTGAGTTGCTTCAACGCGGCCAACGCCGCCCTCAAGCGGGATATCATGTGGGGAGGAAAACGCTGCGCGGTGTTGTCGGGCGGTGACGTCCTGGGGGTTCCGCCGCAAGACGGCAGGATGGTTTCGCCCACCGTCTTCTTCACCCATCGCGCCCCCATTCGGGAGTTGATCCCACGGCTCTTGGAGCGCTACCCCGCCGACACGCCGGTTGCGGTCGTCTCTCACGCCGGATGTCGTGACAAGCAGCAGGTCCTTCAGGCCACGCTTGAGACCGTCCTGAATCGTCTCGGCGAGGGGGCGCCCGCGCATCCCTACCTCCTCTACGTGGGAGATATTCTCACCCTGAAGCACACGCGGTGAACAGGCACGGCGGTGATACCGCCGCCATGTTCTTTTGCCCAGACTGGAGGAATCGCCATGAAACCCAGAAGAGCATTCACACTTGTTGAGTTGCTGGTCGTCATCGCCATCATTGGCATCCTGATCGCCCTGCTTCTGCCGGCGGTTCAGGCCGCACGGGAAGCAGCGCGGCGAATGAGTTGCACGAACAACTTGAAGCAACTCGGACTCGCCGCCCATAACTTCCACGGCGCGTACCAGATGCTCCCGCCGGGCGCAAGCCTCGGCAAGAACTGTAACCCATCCGGCGGGGGAGGGCGTGGGTACAACAGTTGGAGCTGGCTGGCACATCTTCTCCCCTACCACGAGCAGGGAAACGTCTATCCCAAACTCGATATCGTGAACGGCACGCCTCTCGACAGCACCCCCAGCCACGTCGAGGCTCGCAATACGGAGATCTCGATCTTCGTTTGCCCCAGCTACACCGGGCCGAAGTTCTGCGAGTGGGACGCATCCGGCGGACGACACGTGAAGGGTGCGGTGGCCAATTACAAGGCACTCGGTGCAACGCATTTTGAGAGTGTCTACTCGAACTGGCCAGGCATGTCCACGAGCCCCCTCTACCCGGGCACGCACCCCGACGGCGTTTTGTATCGACCGCAGGGAACCGCCCCGCAGTGCCGGATCGCGGATATCCTCGACGGCACGTCGAACACGGCAATGGCTTGCGAAACGATTGAGGAGATAATGGCCCACTGGATGGTCGGGTACAGTTCGATCCTCGTGGGCTTGCGCAGCAACGTCACCTATGTCCAGCAAGGCCCCTACTACGCGCCGACCGGCGGCAACACCTACTTGGACATGGGCCTCTACGAGTCGGAGTGGTACCGCGACGGATACCAGTACGGCCCCAGCAGCCGGCACCCCGGTGTGGTCAATCACCTCTATGCCGACGGCTCCGTGCATGGGATTGCCACGAACATCGACATGGCGACCTACATGTTCCTTCTCACGCGCGCCGGCGGAGAGCCCATCGCCCAGGGCTCCCCTTAGACAGTGCATCCGATCTGGAGATACTGATCGCGTGTTTCTCCATTGTCACGGTTTCCCCCAACGAGTGCTCCAGGGTATAATCTCAAGAAGTCCCAATCTGCAGAACCCCTAACGATCGCATCGGTTTGCCTTGACGCTCAACGCCCAGCTCCTGCAAGCCGGACCGCAAGCGTCGGCCGATCCCGGCCTGCTGCTCATTGCCCACGGTTCGCCAAGCCCCGAGTGGAACAAACCGGTGCTGGATTTCGGGGCCCGGGTGGCGGAGGAGGCCCGCAAGACCGGCCGGTTCCGGGCGGTCCGCACCGCGATGCTGGAGGCGGTGAAGCCCGACGTCCCGTCGGCCGTGGCCGAGCTCGAGTCGGCCGGCTGCGACCGGATCGTCGCGGTGCCGCTTTTCGTCGCGCCGAGCGGCCACACCCACTTCGACGTGCCCGCCGTGCTGGGCATCTACCGTTCCGAGAAGACCGACGCGGTCCTGGCCGCGGAGGGCGTAAAGCCCGCCCGGCCCAAGGTCCCGGTCGTCCTGGCCCCCACGCTCTTGGAGAGCGGGGTCCTGCGCGCGTACGTCTTGGACCAGGTCCGCAAGCTCTCACGTTCGCCCAAGGACGAGGCGATCGTGCTCCTGGCCCACGGCGA
>CAYSGY010000060.1:0-1902 GCA_964430315.1 uncultured Planctomycetaceae bacterium | reverse complement strand
GGGGCGTGGGCTGCGAAGCAGGCCGCGCCACATCGTCGATGTGGACGTCGACCGGATGATCCGGGAAGTCGCGACCCACTGTTGCGGAGAGACCGGGATCCGCCACGCCGACTGGGCCTACATCGGCGTGGGGCAGGAGTATCCGACCCAAGGCGTGGGCGCGATCCGGTCCGCCCTGGAACACAAGAAGCGCGTGCTGGTCGTGGGGCTCTACGTGTCGACCTGCGCCGCGAAGATCCACCGGCGATCTGTCGGCGCGCGGCCGCGGGCGACGCCTGCGTCCGACCCGCTGGAGGGAAAGGACGTGGTCTTCTCCGACGAGTCGATCCTTGCCCACCCGGAACTCCTCCGCTGGGTCCTCAAGATCGCGGAAGCGGCCAGCGCGTAGGTTATGCTTCAGCATAACCCGGGCGAGAAGAGGTTATGCTGAAGCATAACCTACCTCCCCTGGGCCCCGACGCGCCAGCGGAGGTACTCGTCGAGGAACTGTTGGATGTGGCCGTCGAGGACGTTGTGGAAGCTGGTCTCCATGTAGCCGGTGCGCGAGTCCTTGATCCGCTGGTCCGGGTGGAGGAAGTAGCTGCGGATCTGCGAGCCGAAGCCGGTCTTGGGGGCCTGGTTGTACTTGGCCGCCTGCTCGGCTTCGCGCTTCTCCTCCTCGATCCTCGCGAGACGGGACTGGAGCATCTTCATCGCCGTGGCCCGGTTCTGGTGCTGGCTCCGCTGCGACTGGCAAAACACGCTCACGCCCGTCGGGAGGTGCGTGAGCCGCACGGCGCTGGAGGTCTTGTTGACGTGCTGGCCGCCGGGGCCGCTGGAACGGCACGCCTGTTCTTCGAGGTCGTCGGGGCGGATCTCGATCTCGATCTTGTCGTTCACTTCGGGCGAGACGTCGATGGCGGCGAAGCTCGTCTGCCGCTTGCCTTCGGCGTTGAACGGGCTGATCCGCACCAGGCGGTGCATGCCGTGTTCGCCCTTCAGGTATCCGTAGGCCATGTAGCCGCGGACCGCAATGCTCGCGCTCTGGATGCCGGCCTCCTCGTTGTCCTGGCGGTCGAGGATCTCGACCTCGTAGTCGTGGTCCTTGGCCCAGTTGATGTACATGCGCAGGAGCATCTCGGCCCAGTCGTTGGCGTCGGTGCCGCCGTCGCGGGCGTTGATGGAGAGGATCGCCCCGTTGGCGTCCATGGGCCCGTTGAGCAGGGCCTTCAATTCCAGGTCGTCGAGCGATTTTTCCAGCGCGGTCACCTGGCCGGGCACTTCGGCCGCGAAACTCTCATCCTCCTCGGCCATCTCGATCATGGCCCCAAGATCGCCGGACCCGCGAGTCAGCTCGTCCAGCGGCTTCAGAACGCTTTTCAGGCCCTTCAGCTCCGCGACGACCCCCTGGGCCCTCTCTTGATTGCCCCAGAAGTCGGGGGCCGACATCTGCTGCTCGATCTCCGTGGTCCGGGCCCGCTTGCCTTCGTAGTCAAAGTGAGTCCCTCAGTTGGAGGATTCGTTTCTGAATCGCCTCGGCCCGATCCGTCCATTCCTTATCCATCGAACGTGCTCCATCTCGGAGGGACTGAATTACCCGAATCCCATATTATATCCCCTGCCCCGGGCGGGGGAAGGGCGGGAAGCGGGAATGATGAATGATGAGTGATGAGTGACGGAGGGCACTAGGGGATGGTGGAGCTTCCCCCGAGACGTGCGGGGGGATAGGCTTGTTTTGTAGAGTCTCTAGCCGGTCCATTCATCATTCATCCTTCCGCATTCATCATTCTCTCCATGTCTCGCGTCGTGTTGGCCATGTCGGGCGGGGTCGATAGCAGCGTGGCCGCTTGGCTTCTGCGCCAACAGGGACACGAGGTGATCGGCCTGTTCATGCGGCATGGGATCGGGGTTGGGGGTTGGGGG
>CAYSGY010000059.1:0-18286 GCA_964430315.1 uncultured Planctomycetaceae bacterium | reverse complement strand
GCGGGCGGCTCAAGCCCCTGAGCGATGCTCGCGTCGGAATCGCGAGAAATCGCGCTCGGGATGTGTCGCGGCGACGTCGGGCAGGCTTTCCAGGGGGGCTTGAGTAGCACCAGGTCTCGCATTTCGCCGACGGCGGGATGCGGCGGCGAGGGAGTCGTCCTTTCCACCCGCGAGAGCTGGTCGGGCGAGGGAACTAGAAGTCAGAGACTCAGGAGAGTGTCAAGCGGCTATGGACTCGAGGCCACCCACATCGCAAGGGCTTTACGATCCTGCTTGGGAGCACGATGCGTGCGGCATTGGCGCGATCGTCAACATCTCCGGCCACCGGGAACACGCCATCCTCGACCATGGGAAGCGGGTGCTGCTGAATCTCCAGCACCGGGGGGCCGCCGGGGCGGATGAGTCGACCGGCGACGGGGCCGGCATCCTCTTCCAGATTCCCCACGAGTTCTTCGCGGCCGAGGCGGAGCGTTTGAAGGTCGCGTTGCCGAAACCCAGCGGTTACGCCGTCGCCATGCTGTTCTTGCCGCACGAGCTTCATGAGCGTCAGGCGTGCGAGGCGATGCTCTGCGACGCCATCGTCGAGGGTGGACTGAAACCCCTCGGATGGCGCGACGTGCCCAACGATAACCGTTCGCTTGGCCAGATTGCCCGCACCGCCGAACCGGTCATCCGCCAGTTGCTGATCGATGGCGAGGGGCTGGAAGATGCCGCCCTGGAGCGGCGGCTGTTTGTCGTGCGCAAGCGGGCGGAGCACCGGGTTCGGGCACGGTTCGGACCGGCGGCCGACTTCTATGTCGCCTCGATGTCCTGCCGCACAATTGTCTACAAGGGGATGTTCCTGGCACCCCAGTTGTTCGCCTATTATCCCGATCTGGCCGACCCGCGGGTCGCCAGCGCGTTGGCCATCGTCCATCAGCGGTATAGCACCAATACATTCCCCAGTTGGCGTCTGGCCCATCCCTTCCGGATGATCGCCCACAACGGCGAGATCAACACCTTGCGGGGCAACCTCAGCCGGCTGCGCGGCTACGAAAAGACCATGCAGTGCCCGGACCTGGCGGAAGACCTTTCGGACCTGTTCCCGATCGTCGAGCCCGGCGGGAGCGATTCGGCGAGCTTTGATAACGTGATGGAGCTTCTGGTCCGGGCCGGCCGTTCCGCGCCGCACGCCCTGATGATGATGATTCCCGAGGCGTTTGGGACCCAGTATCACATCAGCACCGATAAGCGGGCGTTCTACGAATACCACGCAGCGATGATGGAGCCCTGGGACGGCCCGGCCGCGATCGTGTTCACCGACGGCCGATTGGTGGGCGGCACGCTCGACCGCAACGGGCTGCGCCCGTGCCGCTACGTGGTGACCACCGACGGGCTGGTCGTGCTGGCGAGCGAGGTCGGCGTGGTCGACTTCCCGCCGGAAAAGGTCCGTCAGAAGGGGCGTCTTCAGCCGGGCAAGATGTTTTTGGTCGACACCCAAGAGGGGCGGATCGTCGTCGATAACGAGATCAAGGGCAAAATCGCCCGGCAGAAGCCCTACCGTCGCTGGCTGGAAGAAAACCGGATCGAGCTGCGGGGACTGTTCCAGCCGTCGCGCGACGGCAAGGCCCATCCCCAGGCCCTCGGCACTCTTCTGCGGGCATTCGGTTATACCCGCGAAGACCTCGACATGCTCATCGCCCCCATGGCCCGCGACGGGCAGGAGCCGGTCGGGTCCATGGGCACCGACACGCCGCTGGCCGTCCTTTCGAGCCGCCCGAAGCTCCTGTTCAGCTACTTCAAACAGTTGTTCGCGCAGGTGACCAATCCGCCGATCGACCCCTTGCGCGAAGGGCTGGTCATGTCGCTCATGGCCTTCACCGGCAAACAACGCAACCTGCTGGAAGAGACGCCGCAGCATTGCCGCCAGTTGAAGCTCTCGCACCCGATCCTCACGAACGACGACATCGAGCGGCTCTGCTCCGCGCGCCGCGACGACTTCAAGGTCGTCACGTTGCCGGCGGTCTTTTCCGTGGATGAGGAGTCGCCCGTGGACGAGTCTCTCCGAGACTCGAAGGACGCGTCTCGGAGAGACGCGTCCACGTGGGGCGAGCGCCTCCGCAAGGCATTGGACGAACTGGTGGAAGCGGCGGCCAGGGCGATCCAGGAGGGGGCGTCACTTCTGATCGTCAGCGACCGTGACGTGGGGCCGGGCAAGGCGCCGATCCCGTCGCTATTGGCCACCGGCGTGCTTCACCACAGCCTGCTGGAGCGGAGGTTGCGGAGCGAGGCGGGCCTGGTGATCCAGAGCGGCGAGCCCCGCGAGGTGATGCACTTCTGCCTGCTGTGCGGCTACGGGGCCAACGCGATCAATCCCTACCTTGCGTTCGAGGCGATCTACAAGCTCCGCCAAGACAAGATGCTGCCGCAGGACGTCGAGGTCGACGAGCTTTGCGATCACTACATCAGCGCCGTGAAGAAGGGCATCTTGAAGACGATGTCCAAGATGGGCATTTCGACGTTGCGGAGTTACCATGCGGCGCAGCAGTTCGAGGCCGTCGGCCTGGATCGGCGCCTGGTGGACTGTTACTTCACCGGCACGCCCTCGCGGATCGAGGGGGCCGACCTCGACGTGATCGCCCGCGAGGCCCTCGCAAGGCACCGCGCCGCCTTCGGGAAACGCGAAGCCGGGGCCCTGGAGCTGGACTTCGGCGGCGAGTACCAGTACCGGCTCGACGGCGAGTCGCACCTCTGGAACCCGACCACGATCACCCGCCTCCAGCACGCGGTGCTCAACAACGATCCGAAGGCCTACGCCGAATACGCCGCGGCCATCAACGACCAGACCCGCGAGCTGTGCACGCTCCGCGGCCTGTTCGAGTTCGTGCCCGGCGAGCCGGTGCCGATCGAGGAGGTCGAGCCGAGCAGCGAGATCGTCAAGCGGTTCTACACCGGCGCCATGTCGCACGGTTCCATCAGCAAGGAGGCCCACGAGACGCTGGCCGTCGCGATGAACCGTTTGGGGGCGATGTCGAACACGGGGGAGGGGGGCGAAGACCCGGCGCGCTACGTTCCGTCGGCCGACGGCGATTCCCGCAACTGCGGCGTCAAACAGGTGGCTAGTGCCCGGTTCGGCGTGACGATCGAGTACCTCTCGAACGCGCGGGTGCTGCAAATCAAGATGGCCCAGGGGGCGAAGCCCGGCGAAGGGGGCCAACTCCCGTCGCACAAAGTGACCGAGGAGATCGCCCAGCTCCGGCATTCCACCCCCGGCGTCTCGCTTATTTCGCCGCCCCCGCATCACGACATCTACTCGATCGAAGACCTCGCCCAGTTGATCTACGATCTCAAGTCGGCCAATCCCGAGGCCATGGTCTCAGTGAAGTTGGTGGCCGAAGTGGGTGTCGGCACCGTGGCGGCGGGCGTGGCCAAGGCCAACGCCGACGAAGTGCTCATCAGCGGCCACGACGGGGGCACGGGCGCCAGCCCCCTCTCGTCGATCAAGCACGCTGGAATCCCCTGGGAGATCGGCCTGGCGGAGACGCAGCAGACGCTCGTGCTTAACGGGCTCCGCGACCGCATCCTCGTCCAGGCCGACGGGCAGATGAAGACCGGGCGCGACGTCGTGATCGGGGCCCTGCTGGGCGCCGAGCGGTTCGGCTTCGGCACTTCCGCCCTGGTCTCCTTGGGTTGTATCCTGATGCGCAAATGCCACCTCGGCGCCTGCCCCGTCGGAATCGCCACGCAGAAGCAGGAACTCCGAGAACGGTTCGGCGGGAAACCGGAATACGTGGTCCGCTTCCTGACGTTCGTGGCCGAGGAGATCCGCCAGATCATGGCCCAACTTGGGTTCCGGCGCTTCGACGAGATGGTCGGGCGTGTGGACCGGTTGAGCGTGCGCAAGGCGATCGACCACTGGAAGGCGAAGGGGCTCGATTTCTCGGCCGTGTTCGTCGAGCCCCAGTCGCCGCTCGGTTGCCCGCTTCGGAGGGTCCGTACCCAGGCCGATACCCACAAAGACCACCTCGACCGGACGATCCTGCCCGAGGCGGAAGCCGCCATCGAGCGGCTGGAACCAACGCGGATCGAGTTGCCTATCCGCAACGTCCACCGGGCCGTGGGGGCGATGCTCAGCCACAAGGTCTACAAGCGGCACGGCGCCGAGGGCCTGCCCGACGGGACGCTGGATATCACGTTCCGCGGAGCGGCCGGCCAGAGCTTCGGGGCCTTCTTGTGCCCTGGGGTGACGTTCCGCCTGGTGGGCGAATCGAACGACTACCTGGGCAAGGGACTCTCGGGCGGCCGGATCGTCGTCCAGACGCCGCCCGGCTCGCCGTTCGACCCGGCCGAGAACATCATCGTCGGCAACACGCTCCTCTACGGCGCGACCCGCGGCGAGGCCTTCATCCACGGCCTGGCCGGTGAGCGGTTCGCCGTGCGCAACAGCGGCGCGGTGGCGGTGGTCGAGGGCGTTGGCGACCACGGGTGCGAATACATGACCGGCGGGCTGGTGGCGGTGCTCGGGCGCACGGGCCGCAACTTCGCCGCCGGCATGAGCGGAGGCGTGGCCTATGTGCTCGACGAGCACCAACTGTTCGACACCCTCTGCAACCTCGACATGGTCGACCTGGAGTCGCTCTGGCAGCCCGAGGACCGCCGCATCCTGCACGACCTCATCCGCCGCCACCACCAGTGGACGGGCAGCCGCCGTGCCGCGAGGATCCTCGACAACTGGCAGGAAATGTCCGGCAAATTCGTCAAAGTGATGCCCATCGACTACCGCAAGGCCCTCCAGCGGATCCGCGAGCGCGAGCCGGTCAACGCCGAGCAGACCGCGGCCACGGAGGAGGTTTTTCGGGGATAGGGGCAATGAAAAATGCAGAATGCAGAATGCAGAATGCAGAATGCAGAATGAAAAATGGAGAATGAATAATAGAGAATCGGAGGGCAGGCATGCTGGGAGTCCGGTCCGGCCGTGACAATTTGCATTTTCCATTGTCCATTTTTCATTTTTCATTCTTGCTTCCCTTGAGTGAGGACTTTCTGTGGCTTCTCCCACTGGATTTCTGGACTATCCTCGCGTCGAAGTCGGGCATCGGCCGGTGGCCGAGCGGATTTGCGACTGGCACGAGATCGACATGCCGCTCGTGGAAGAGGCGCTCGGCCGGCAGGCGGCCCGGTGTATGGATTGCGGCATCCCGTTCTGCCACGCGGTCGGGTGCCCGGTGAGGAACCGCATTCCCGAGTTCAACGACCTGGTCTACCGGGGGTTGTGGGAGGCGGCGGCCGAGAACCTCCACTCGACGAACAATTTTCCGGAGATCACGGGCCGCGTGTGTCCCGCCCCGTGCGAGGCCGCCTGCACTCTTTCGATCAACGTCCGCCCGGTCACGATCAAGCACATCGAGTATCAGATCGCCGAGCGGGCGTTCCGCGAGGGCTGGGTCAAGCCGCTCCGGCCCGCCTACCGGACCGGCAAGAAGGTCGCGATCATCGGCTCCGGCCCGGCGGGCCTGGCTACCGCCCAGCAACTCACGCGCGCCGGCCACGACGTGGTCGTCTTCGAGAAGGACCAGCGCATCGGCGGGCTGCTCCGTTACGGAATCCCCGATTTCAAGCTCGAAAAGCACATCCTCGACCGCCGCCTGGAGCAGATGGTGGCCGAGGGCACGAAGTTCGAGCCCGGCGTGTCGGTCGGTCAGGACATCTCCGGGCGTTACCTCCGGCGGATCTTCGACGCGATCTGCCTCGCCATGGGCGCCGGCGAGGCCCGGCCGCTTAAGGTGCCCGGCGGCGACCTGCCGGGCGTGCATCTTGCGATGGACTTCCTCGCCCAGCAAAACCGCCGGGTGGCCGGCGAGCCGATGCCGGCCGACGGCCCGGGACCCCTTTCCGCCAAGGACAAGCACGTGGTCGTGATCGGCGGCGGCGATACCGGGAGCGACTGCGTCGGCACGTCGATCCGCCATGGGGCGCGGTCGGTCCGCCAGTTTGAAATCCTTCCGAAGCCGCCGGAGGAGAAGAACCCCGAGTCGCCGTGGCCCTTCTGGCCCAAGATCATGCGGACCTCCAGCTCCCACGAAGAAGGCTGCGAGCGGCGCTGGAGCGTGCTCACCAAGGAACTCGTCGCGGGGCCGAATCTCACGGTGGCCGAGTTGCACGGTTGCGAAATCGACTGGGTCCGCGGCGAAAAGGGCTGGGAGATGAAGGAGCGGCCCGGTTCCGACTTCACCGTCCCGGCCGACCTCGTTCTCCTGGCCATGGGCTTCCTGCACGTCGTCCACGACGGACTCGTCGAGCAACTGGGCCTCGCGCTCGACGGACGCGGCAACGTCCGGGTCCGCGACGCGATGACCAGCCAGCCGGGCATCTTCGCCGCCGGCGACACGACGCGCGGCGCTTCGTTGGTCGTCCACGCCATCTACGAAGGACGCCTGGCCGCCGCCGCCATCGACACGTGGCTGAAACGCAGCGGTTAGGGTCCGTGCAAGTACAAGGTGTCGAATTCTGGGTGGCACGCCCTGAAAGGGCGTGGTCGGTGGCGAAATCCGGCCCGATGCCCATCACGCCCTTTCAGGGCGTGCCACCCGGAAGAAATCCACCAAGTTATTCTCTCACGGACCCTTTGCCGGAGTTATCCTTCGGCAAGTCCTCCAACTGCCGGCCTGCGTGGAAGAGGCCCCAGGCGAGCACGACGACCATCAGGCCGATGACCGCGCCGAGGAAGACCCAGTTGTTGAGCACGTTGTGGAGCGTGAGGCCCGGCTCGCCGCCGTAGGAGGCGTTGTCCACCTGGGCTGCGAGCGTGACCGGCGTGGGCTGGAACGACTCGCGGAGGGTGGCGAGCACGGTGGCCGCTTCGTACTTCGGCCGCTCCGCGCCCTCGGACCCGTAGAAGACGCGGTATCGCTTCCCTTCCTCCGCCAGGAAGACCGCGCGATAGACGTTGCCTTCGGCCTTCACGCCCTGGATGTCGAGCGGGCGGTTGTCTTCGTTGGAGATCACGATCCGGTACTCTTCACGCCGCTGCTCGGGGAACGCGACGGTCAACTGCTCCCGGCGCAGGCTGCGGAAGCGGAAGTTCGAAAGCGTGACGCTGCCGACGGTGCGCCACTCGGTATTCACCCCATGGACCTCGGGCACCTGGACCGCGGCGCGGCGATAGAAGTTACGGCTGGGCGTCTGGAGCGTGAAGGACGTGAGCGGCTCGCGGCGGGTCCGCACGTGGAGGATCGTCTCCTGCTTCCGGGCGTCCTCTTCCTTCTCGAACCCGGCGACGGGGTAGGCGGCCGTCCTGGACTTCTTGACGTGCTGCTGCGTGGTGTGCCGGAAATACGCGATCCGATCGATGCGGAAGACGCGGCGCTCGACGCTGGTCGATTCCTTCCGCTCCTCCTCCTTGCCGCCGCGGAAGGTCCGAGTCAGGTGCTTGTAGGGCGATTCCATTTCGTCGGTCACGTCCTCGATCGAGAGCTTGAACTCCCGGAACCGGTACCCGGCCTGAGGCCCCTGCGACGGCAGCGCGACGTCGCGCTGGCTCACGTCCATGTAGCGCGAGTAGTCGAAGATCATCGCGTTGTTGACGACGAGCGTCCAGGCCGCGCCGTCCGTCGAGCCGAACACCTTCACCTTGCGCTCGAAATCAACCTGGGGCGTGAAGAACTGAAAACCCTCGGCCGCGGGCGCGTCCTTCGGCAGACGCACGCGGACCTCGATCGCGTTGCCCTCCTCCCGAAGCGAAACCACTTCGAGACTGCCCGTATGCCGGGTCCGCTCCTCGCGGAACTCGACGTCGGGCTCGATCTGGTAGGGGGCCCCGGCGTCGTTCTCGTCGAGGATGCGGAGGTCGGGCAGGCCGTCGCGCATGGCGGCGTACATGTCGCTATCCAGCGTGAAGGAGAGGATCTCTTCCTCCTTCGCCGGCGGCCGGACAACGTCCCTCCAGAAGCGGAACTCCGCCGGCCCCTCGGCCCGGACGAGGCCGGAGGGCCCGCTCTGCGTGAGAAGAACAAGACCGAAAACGAGGTAGGCCGCGAAGGCACGCAGAGTCCTCATGATTTCGTCTCCTCGGCCGGCGCCGACTTCGTGAGGAACGTGTGACGATACTTCAGATAGATGAACGACCCGCTCAGGACCAGCAGGCCGAGCACCGCGAAGGCCACGATCCGGTAGATCTGGTCGAGGTGGGCGAGGTCGAAGAAGAAGACCTTCCAGGCGACCACGGCGAATAACACGAGGGCTACGTAGCGCAGCCCCGGCACGTTCTTCCAGATCCCGCCCAGGAGCGTCCCCACGGCGAAGAGCGACCAGAGGATCGACACGCCGCCCGGACGCAGGCCCTCCACGTAATGTCCCAGGAAGGTGTTGACCTCCAGGCTGAGGAAGACGAACAACAGCGCCAGGGCCGCACAGCCGAGCACCTTTCCGGCCTGCCGGGCCTGCACGTTTCCGACCAACAGCCGGAATCCGCAATAGAGGAAGGCGATGATCGCCCCGAAGTCCAGCAGACGCATGGCCGCCTCCAGGAAGGAGTAGTCGCCTGCGTAGGCCTTCATCCCCGCGACCCGCCAAAAAGGCAGATCGACGACGAAGAGCTTCACCACCAGCGCGGCCACGAAGACCACCAGGGCACTCAAGACCAATTGGCTCGGCCGCGCGAGGTATTCGTAGACCAGGAAGGCGCAGAGCGCGATCCAGAGGAGCGAGAGGATCGGCAATCGCATCGGCGGATAGAGGTACAAGAAGGTCCGGTTCAACTCCAGGTGGAGGAAGACGAAGAGCATGGCCACCATTCCGATCGCCGCCGCGCGGACGGCCCAGCGGTCGCGGACCCACTCGACCATGTCGTTGGCCCGGTCGATGGCCAGGGCCGCGGTGCCCGGGGCGTTGAGCAAGCGGAAGGCCCCGGCCATCGAGGCGATCGGGACGCCGAACGCCACGAACCGCCCCAGCATGCTCCAGAGAAACGTGGCGAGCGGCACGTCCGTGGCGCGCACGATGCCTGCGGCGTACTGGTGCGGCAAGTCGACGAAGCAGAACCGCGCCGCCACGATCAGGTAGAGCAGGTAGGCCACATGGCGGAGGAACTCGCTGCGGAGCTTCCCGGCGATCCAGAGCATCACCAGGGCCTGCACGGCCCAGCTCACGGTGATCCACTCGGCCGAGAGCAACAGGGGCACGGTCACGGCCAGGAAGAACGCGGCCAGCCCGATGAAGCAGAACAGCAGCTCGCGGTCCAGGAGCTTGCGGACCAGGAAGAACCAGACATGGGCCACGTAGAAAGCGGCCAGGGCGAGCGTCACCACGGCGACCCAGCGATAGTCAAACGCCTGGTCCACCAGGCCGTAGCTCACCGCGAAGAAGATCCCGGCGTTGATCAACAGGGCGATCGGCTCCAGGAGCGTCGACTTCGTGCGGTTCACCAGGTTGAATAGGAAGACCATCGTGGAGAAGAGGACGAAGAAAGCACTCAGGAAAGGCATCACTTCCCAAAAATGCTCCACCCGGTATGCCCGCATGGCCCCGAAGAAGAGGCCGTAGTTGCAGACGAAGGCCAGGTAGCTCAGCAGGTGCCAGTTCTTCTTGTAGCTGATCCCAAGGGCGCCGCACCCCAACATCAGCATGTAGGAGAAAAGGCCGGGGAAATTCACCACGCCGGTCGAGAGCATGATCGGCGTTCCGTAGCCGCCGAGGATGCCGAGGACGGCCACGAGCATCGAATTGACCCGCACGGCCATGCCGCCGGCACACACCGTGATGAAGATCATCAGGGCGAAGGCCGTGACCATGTCGATCATGTGGTAGAAGTGGAACGCGGCGAAGACGCTAAAATACAGGGTGGCGATGCCGCCGCCGATGAGCCCCTGGCCGAAGGCGTGGTACTTTCGGCCGAGCATGTGCAGGCCGCCGCCGAGCATGGCTACACCCGCCAGGACCGACAGCCCCACCCGGCCCATCGGCCCGATGATGTCCTTGTCGATCGAGTACTTGAGGAAGAACCCAATGGCCATCACGAGAATGACGATGCCCACGCGCAAGAGCCACGTGCTGGCGATAGAGAATTCCATCGAGACCCCGGCCGGGCGGTGCTCCTCGCCCACGACGATCCAGTTCCAGATCTTCAGCAGGATCTCCTTGGCGGCGACCTCGAACCGGTTCGGCTCGCGCGGCGGCTGGACCGGCAGGGGGCGAGGCGGGGTCGGAGGGGAGGCCACGGCCGCTGCAATCACCTCGGCTTCCGGCATCGGTGCGGTGGCGGGCCCCCACTCGATCGGCGGCTCGGGCACAAGTTGCGGCGGAACCTCGGGCACGGCTGGCGGCGTCGGCTCCGGGGCCGAAGCGGCAACAGGCTCGGGCTTGGGGGTTGGCTCGGCAGCCTCCGCCGTCTGCTGGACGAAGGAATCGGGCGGTTGCGATGCCGGAGCAATGGCCGGCCGCGACACCGCAGCCTTTGCCATCTCTTGGAGCAGTTTCTTCTGGTGCTCAAGTTCCTCGCGCAGCGTCTTCAGATAACGCGACATGAGGGAGGCCGATTCTTCGTGCTGGCGTGTGAGCTTGACCACGAGAACCACGATCGTCACCGGCAGGACCAGCAGGACCGTTATCATCCCGACGACGATCATCATCACGATCAGGAATTCTTCACCGTGCATCGCGTCACCTCACACTGCGCTGCGTAGAACCGACCGGAATCGCCCGGACCGCGGTCCCCAAGGCCCACCAACCCAGGCGAAATCGGCCGAAGAATGTCACGCTCGACTCAAGAGTACCTCGCGCCGCGGGCATTTCTCCGGGAGTAAACCACCCGGAGGGGAGCATTTCCCCCACGAATAGTATATCACGCTTGGCGAGGCGCAACGCCGATTGTCCCGGCCTGTCCCCGCGACGATGGCTTGCCCGGTAGCGCGGCGTGGAGCTAGGATGTTGTGGGCGGGAGCGGTCGCTGGTCCTCCCGGTGTGCTTACGAGTCTCGATTCATCCGATTTCAGGAGATCTTCATGTCCAATCGCCGTACCGTCCGCCGTGGCCTCAACCGCCGGGACCTGTTCTTCTCCGTGGCCGCTTCGACGGCGGCGGCTGCCATCGCGGCCGAGGCGGAGGGCGCCGCTGGGGAGGAAGGCGCGGCGGTAAGTCTTCAAGCGTTCGAGAAAGCGAAGATCCAGGAATTCCCCTGGGGGTGGATCCGCTGGCTGATGAACGACGAGATCGACCCGAAGGCGGAAATGACGCTCGGAGTCGTGTTCGTGAAACCGGAGCAGTCGAACCCGCTGCACATCCATCCCAATTCGGCCGAGTACCTGCACATGCTCTCCGGCGCCTGCGAGCACCGCGTGGGCAGCCGGTGGGTGTCGTTGAAGTCGGGCGATACGTTGCGGGTTCCCCGGGGCGTCGTTCACATGGCCCGCACCAAGGACCAGCCGTTCCGGGCCCTGATCGTCTACGACACCGGCAAGCGTCAAATGGTCCCGGTGACGGAGGAGACCCCGCCGAAGTCCTGACGGGCGTTCCGAGTCGAGATCAGGTTGCACGATTCTGGGAGCCCGCGTTGGCCGTGTGGCACTGCTTGACCGCTGCCGCCGGCACGGTTTCCTCGATCGGATAACGTTTTCGCGGCAGCGGACAAGCAGTGCCACACTCCCAAGATTTCGCGAATTCATTCAGGGCGGCTCGACAGCGTAGGATGCGTTCGGCTTCGTGGCGAACCGGATGGTCGGCTCCTTTCCTTGGGCGAGAACCCGGTCGCCCTCGCGGACGACCCAAGGGCCCTGCCACGGACAAGCGACACGGCACGGCCGTCCCCAGAGGCTCCGGACCTCGGCCCGAAGGACCTCGCCGTTGCGGAACTCCGCGGCAACGAGGAAACCGCCCGCCGCGCGGGAGCCGCCGTCCGCAAAGGCAACCGACCCGGCAGCGAAGGCCGCCAGCAGAACGAACAAGGCCTCCTTCCCAACGCGAGCCAACGGCAGACTCCCGGGTGCCATGTGAGACTCCTCGAACAAGGGCCCATTGAGAAACGCCCGCAGCCCAGTAATCTGGACAGTCCGGAAACACGTTGCACAACCATCTTGCCTGCCGAGTGCGCCGTAGCGCAGCCATCTTGGCTGCCCAGCGACAGGCTGGAAGCCTGTGCTACATTGTCGGCGGCGCTGGCAAGCCCTGACAAGAGGTCATCGGCCGCTTTGGCACCCCGTCGTCCGGAGACGTTCGGTTGCAGGGGACAAGAAATCTGGCCAACACGCGAAACCATTGCGACCGCGGGGTTCGTGGAGATAGAATGGCCCGGAAAGTCCCCTCCAGTCGAATGGGAGCGAGCCATGCCTGCCAAAACCTCTTGCAACCACGAGTCGCCCCTGCCTGCCGGATCGTCGAGAGGCGGTCTTGTCGCGGCGTGTCTTCTTGCCGCTGCGTTGGGGATTGCGATGGTGGTCCCGGCGGGACCGGTCGCCGCCCAGTCCCCCGATTCAAAACCCCTGAGCTATGCAGAGATCCTTCGGCAAATGACCGACTTGGATCGGCTCACCCGCTTGCAGACCGGCTGCAAGGGCGGGCTCTTCTCGAGTTGGGACCGCAACTCGGAGACCCGGTGGGGCGCCAACGGCGATGCCGGCCAATACCTCCGCATCGAGCCCGACGGTGAGGCCGTGATGATGGAACTCGACGGGCCCGGCGTGATCTACCGGATCTGGTCGGCCAACCCGATGGGCAAGATCCGCATCTACCTCGACGGTGCGAAGACGCCGGCCTGCGAGTGGGAGTTCGCGGACCTGTTCGACGGCAAACTCCCGCCGTTCGTCAAGCCGCTGGTCTACCGCCGCGGCGAGGCCCGGTCGGCGTCCGACTGCTATCTGCCGATCCCGTTCGCCAAGCACATCAAGATCACGGCCGATCAGAAGCACGGTCAATACTACCAGTTCAATTACGTGCTCTTCCCCAAAGAGCGGCCGGTGGCCAGCTTTCGATTGCCTCTGAGCGCCGAGGAGCAGGCGGCCCTGTCGGCCGTCGCCGACGCGTGGTCGCACCCCGGGCGCGATCCGAAGCCGCGGTTGCCCGGCCAGGCGACGATTGCGAAGACCGTCACGCTTTCGCCAGGCGATTCCGTCACGCTTTGTTCGCTGGAAAATGCGGGAATGATCCGGGCCCTCCGCGTCCGGGTCGGGTCGGACCAACGCTACGCGTGGCGCAAACTGGTGCTGTGCGGCGAGTGGGACGGCGCTTCCTGGCCCCAGGTCCTCACGCCGCTCGGGCCGCTGTTCGGCTTCGACTGGGAAACGGCCGAGTACGGCTCCGTCCCGGTCGGCTGCCTGGACGGGCTCGCGTACCAGTTCTTCCCCATGCCCTTCCGCAAGTCGGCCAAGCTCTCGCTCAAGAGCTACCTCGAAGCCCCGGCCACCGTCGAGTTCCAGATCGAGTGGGCGCCGGCGCAACTGCCCGACGACTCGGCCTACTTCTTCGCACGCTGGCGTCACGAGCCCGATTCGACGACGTTCGATTACCCGTTCCTTGAGACGGCGGGCCGCGGGCACTTCGTCGGGGTGTCGATGCCGATCGACCACCCGCTGGCCGGCTGGTGGGGCGAAGGCGACGACAAGGTCTGGGTCGATGACGACGACTTCCCGCCCTGGATCGGCACCGGCTCCGAGGACTATTTTGGGGATGCCTGGGGCATCCGCTACCTTCCCGGGCCGAGCTTTGGTGCCTCGTTCCAGAAGGGGCACCGCACGTGCAACTACCGCTGGCACTTCATGGACTTCATCCCCTTCGCCAAGCGCATGAGGATGACGATCGAGAACTACGGCCCGAACGGCCGGGGACCGCGCGGCCAATACGACTACAGCTCCACGGCCTTCTGGTACCAGGCCGAGTGCACCCCGCCTTTCGCCGAGCTGCGAGGGGTGAAGTACACCGGCGGCGACGATCCGGACGGCAAGCCGGTCACGATGCACTACAACCCGAACGCCTTCCCGGACCTCGACGCCGACAACCTGCGGACCTACGGACTCGGCATCACGTTCGCCCAGCAGGCCGAGACGCTCCTGGCCGGCGCGGTGCGGGCCGGCAAGGCCAAGATCGTGACCGACGCGCTGCGTCCTTACGAGTTCGACCGGGAGCGGGCCGTGGATTTCGGCACGGTCGCGCCGGGCCAGAAGCTCGGCGACTTCAAGCTCAAGGTCGATTCCGACACGGTCTACTACGTGCGTCTCTACACGGCCCCGGAGCCGGGCGTGGCCGACCTCTCGTTGACCTGCGGCGGCAAGACGCTCCCGATCGCGGCCCAATCGAAATCGCCCCTGCTGCAACTCGGGGGCCTCTTCCTCGCCAAGGGCGAGCACACGCTGGGCCTCGTGGCGGTCACGTCGGGCCGGGCGGTCTTCGATTGCCTCCAGATCGAGCCCGCGCCGCAAGTCTCCGAGGCGATCGAGGCCGAGGAGTTGACGGTCGTGAAGGCCACCGGCGGGGCGACGGCGCCGCGCCCGAGCGATCCGGTCCTCGGCGTCAGTTCCGGCCGCGTCCTGGAATTCCACGCCGGCAAGGCGGGCCGAGGGTTCGTCCTCGACCTGGGCGGGCGGCCCGCCCAACCCTATGTCCTCGGCGTCCGTCCCATGCTGGGCCCCAAGGCCGCCGTCATCCAGGCTTTCGTCGCCGAGAAGCCGATCGGACCGGAGTTCGATCTCTACGCGCCCAACCGCCATCCAGGGCCGTCGGTTCTCCCGCTGGGGGCCGTTCCCGCCAAGGCGAAGCAGATCGAGATCCGGGCCGTCGGCGCCAACCCGAAGTCGCAGGGGCGCGACGTGGAACTCGACTACTTCCGGTGGGAGCCGAGCATCCTGGGGCCCGGTACCGCCGAGGGGATTTGGGCCCACGTCGTCGGGAAACAACACTGCGAGTACCGACCCCAGAACCTGGGACCCGCCTACTCCGACGGGCACCATTTCTGGGTGCAGCCCTGCTCGCGGAACGGCTGGGTCGATATCGCCCTCGAGGTCCCCCGGGCCGGGGCCTACGAGATCGTCGTGAAGTATACGAAATCGTGGGATTACGCGACCGTGCAGGCCCGGCTCGACGGCAAACCCCTCGGGCCCGTCACCGATACCTACTCGCCCACGGTCGTCTCAGCCGACCCGCTCACGCTGGGCAAGCTCCACCTGACCGCAGGCCGCCACGTCCTCCGCTTCCAGGCCGTGGGCCACAACCCCGAGTCCAAGGGCTACCTGATGGGCATCGACCACGTCATCGTCAAGTAGCTCCCAAGACTGTAGGGTGCGTGCTCTGCACGTACGCGAACTGACGAAGAAGTACACGCCAACCGGGGCAGTACATGGTCCCCGGTCGCGCGCGTCCAGAGCACGCACCCTACAAATGGAATCGGTTGACTTGTACTGACGCGGGCTCTAACGGGTGCGGCGGGCCGCTTCGATCATCGCCTTCATGTTCTCCACCGGCACGTCGCGGGGGTTCATCTCGCCGGTGTTGAAGAGATAGCCGCCCTGGGACCGGCCGATTCGGACGATCCGCTCGGACTCGCGGGCCACCTCGTCGGGCGTGCCTTTCATCAGCACTTCGATCGGGTCGAGGTTCCCGCTGACGCAGCACTTGCCCGAGAGGGCCTGGCACACCTCGGCCAGGTCGGCCGCCGGGCCGCAGTTGATGATGTCGACGCCCAATTCGGCTTCGGCCAGCAGATACGGGACCAGGACCTCGCTGTTATGGATGTGGACGATCGCCCCGCAGGCATGGGCCCGATCGACCAGGCGTTTGCACGACGGGAAGGCGTACTTCCGGTACTGCGCCAAGGAGAGCATGCCCGAGAAAGCGTTGCAGTCGCCGAGCCAGATGGCGTGCGCCCCGGCCTCGACCTGCGCCTCGATCCACCGGCCCTGAAGCTCGACGAAGAAATCGCACGTCCTGAAGAAGAGTTCCGGCTCCTCAAGTGCCAGCAGCATCGCCTGTTCCAGCCCGAACAAGAGCCCCACGCAACTGTAAGGGCCCGCACAACTCCCCTCCACCAGCACGCGGTCCCCAAAATGCTCGCGCAGAAGGCGCAGGGCCTTGAGCTTCTCGGGCATGCGACCGTCGGTCCTGGGGTCCGGCAGGCGGAGCCGGTCGAGCGTGGCTTGCGTGGCGGGGAGATAGTCCCGCGTGGCGCGAAGGATGTTGCCCTCGCCGCGCGTGCCCACGCCGAGCGGCTCGAACTCGAAGCAGTCGTCGACTTGGAGCCAGGCCCAATCGTAGTCGAACTCCTCGACGGCCGCGATCCACACCTCGGCCATCTTCGTCCCGTCCCGGCAAACCTCCTCGTAGCAGTACTTGCCGTGCCACTTCACGTCGGGCTCTTCGCTGTGGGCGAAGACCGGCAGGCGTTCCGGCCTGTGGAGGGCAATTGCCCGCCGGACGTCGTTCAGCAAACCGTCATAGGCCATGGCAGCGACCTCCCTCACCTCGTGCCGCTCTTACCCTCCCTTTCGACCTCACCGGCCCACCGTCCGCCCTCAGGGCGCCGCCTCGTCGGACGCGGTGCCCACCGCGACGGCAAAGGCCGTGGCGTAGGAGCGGCAATGGGAGATGGAGATCAGCACCTCGGCGATTCCCAGACGCTCGGCGACCTCCCTGGCCCCTCCCCGCAGGACGATCGTCGGCTTGCCGCCGCGCTCGTTCCGCACCTCCACGTCGCGCCAACTGATCCCCTGGCGCCAGCCGGTGCCGATCGCCTTGAGGACCGCCTCCTTGGCCGCCCAGCGCCCCGTGAAATGCTGGGTGGCCTGCTTCCGCCGCTGGCAGTAGCGGATCTCTTCCGGCGTGTAGACGCGATCGACGAACAACTCGCCGTGCCGCTCAATCATCTGGGCAATGCGCAGGCATTCGGTGATGTCGGTGCCGATTCCAAGAACGTCCATGGGCAGAGTCTAAGGCATTTCTCCGGATTTTGGAAGGCATGGCGCACGAGATCGCTGAACATCCTCCGTGAGCCGCTTCCCCGGGGTTCCACCAGAGAGAAGGCGAGCAGCCGCGGGCCGAGCCGCTCGCACGCCGCGCGGGGCCGTGCTACACTGGGCTCGCGTGCCGCGGGGCCGGCACGGTCCGACTCGGGAGGCCCCAAATCGTGGGAGTTCGTCGACGTCTTCAAATCAAGAGTGTCCCGGAGAGATGACCCATGCCGCGCTCGTGGCGGATCGGCGACAAGGAACTCGACTACGTCAGGCAACTCCTGGAAAGCGGGTTCCCGGGCGCGACGGGCATGAGTTTCACGGCGAGGCTCGAAGCGGCCTTCGCCGAGAAGTTCGAGTGCCGTTACGCGATCAGCCACGCCAACGGCACGGCCACCCTGCATTCCGCCCTGGCGGCGGTGGGAGTGCAGCCGGGCGACGAGGTGATCGTGCCGCCCCTGACGATGGCCTCGACCTCGCTGGCCGTCTTGCACCAGAACGCCGTGCCGGTCTTCGCCGACATCGACCCGGCCACGTGGCTCATCGACCCCCGGGAGATCCGGCGGCGGATCACGCCTCGCACCCGGGCCGTCATCACCGTGGCCCTCTACGGCCTCTCACCCGACATGGACCCGATCCTGGAACTCGCCGCCGAGCACGGCCTGGCGGTGATCGAAGACGACGCCCAGTGCTTTCTTGGGCGCTACAAGGGCCGGATGGTGGGCTCGATCGGCCATCTGGCCAGCTTCAGCTTCCAGAACTCGAAGCACATCACCTGCGGCGAAGGGGGCATGGTGACGACCAACGACCCGCAGTATGCCGACCGGGTCGCCAAGTTCGCCAGCCTGGGCTACGGCCTGGTGAGTGCCCAGCCCGGCAAGTCGCGGATCGACAAGCGGGCGATCGTCCGGCCCGACTTCAAACGCCACGTGAGCCTGGGCTTCAACTTCCGCATGTCGGACCTCTGCGCCGCGGTACTGCTGGCCCAGTTAGAGCGTCTGGAGGAATTCGTGGCCTGGCGGAGGCGGGCGGCGGCGGCCTACGACGCGGTGGTCCGCCCCTGCCCTTGGCTCAAGCCGCAGCACGTGCCCGACGACTGCGAGCACGCCTGGTGGGCCTACACCGTGTGCCTGCCCGCCCCTGGCGACGGCCCCACCTGGCAGGAGTTCTTCGACAAGTTCGTCGAATTGGGCGGCGATTGGTTCTACGGGGCCTGGGGCCTCACCTACCAGGAGCCGGTCTTCCAGGACGGCACCCTGGGCCGGAAGTACGAGCCCGGCCTCTGCCCCGTCGCCGAGTCCCTCCAACCCCGCCTCATGCAATTCAAAACCCACTACGGCGACCAACCAACCCTCAACCGCCAGGCGGAAGCCTTGGCGCGGACG
>CAYSGY010000058.1:0-18334 GCA_964430315.1 uncultured Planctomycetaceae bacterium | reverse complement strand
TAAACCTTGACGCCACGCGCAGCTTGGATCATCATAAATGGCGAATATGGCAAACACACAGCGTTCAAGCTGACTTCGCTGGATGGGCCGTCTGGATAAGGTTTCTCTGGGCTAGGGAGAGTCCTTCTTTCGGGCGGAAGAGACACGGCGACTAGCGTGTTCGGACAAGTCGTGAGAAAAAGCGTTTGACACGTTTCTGCAAATCGGTTCCCATAACGAGAGGTGGAGCTTGCGGTTCATGACGTGCAAGGGCGTCGTCGGCTGCAGCGCCGCCGAAGAGGCTGGAACAATGAGAAGAGGAGATCCGGACGCTTTGCGCCCGGCTCGACAGGGGTGGGTCTACGCCCTCGTGGCCCCTACCCGGCTGGGGACGTGCCCTGACGCATTACGGCCGCCTGCGGCGAAGTCGTGGTCTTGCCTTGGGAGGACCGCAACCGTATGAGTCACCCCGCCGGGAATATCGAGTCGGTGCGCATCGAGAGTTCGGCGTCGGCCGAATTCGTCCGTTGGCTGGCAGAGGCGGGCGGTGCGCTGGTCGTTTCCACCTACCAGGCGGGGAAGGTGGCGATGATCGGGCACGACGGCCGCTCTGTGACCCTCTTGATGCGGCAGTTCGACAAGCCGCTCGGGGTGGCCGTTCAGGGTGATCGGATCGCAGTGGCGACTCGGCACGATCTGGTGATTCTGGCCAACGCTCCCTTCTTGGCCCACGATTTTCTCGAAGACCAGCCCGGGCGCTACGACGCCCTCTATGTCCCACGGGTCAGCTACCATACGGGGGACCTTCACATCCATGACGTGGTCTTCCAGGGCGAGGACCTGCTGTTTGTGAACACGCGGTACTCGTGTTTGGCACGGGTGAGCCACGGTCATAGTTTCGTGCCGGTCTGGCGGCCGAAGTTCGTCACCGACCTTGTGCCGGAGGACCGCTGCCACTTGAACGGCGTCGCGCTGGTCGACGGCAAGCCGAAGTACGCCACGGCGCTGGGTGCGACGAACGCCCCCGGCGCGTGGCGTGAGGGCAAGGCAATCGGCGGCGTGTTGATCGACATCGAGAGCCACCAGATCGTATGCGGCGGGATGTCGATGCCGCACTCGCCGCGGTGGCATGATGGCCGGCTGTGGGTCGTGAACTCCGGGGCGGGCGAGATCTGGGTGGTGGATCCCTCGTCGGGGCAGGCCGACGTCGTCTGCGCCCTGCCCGGTTATCTGCGGGGCCTGGCGTTTGCAGGCCCGTTCGCGCTGGTCGGACTGTGCAAGATCCGCGAGAGGCATCTCTTCGGCGGGCTGCCGGTCCAAGAGCGTTACCCGGCGCTCTGCTGCGGAGTGGCGGTGATCGACCTGCGGTCCGGGACGCAGGCGGGGATGTTCGAGTTCACCGCGGGGTGTGAGGAGCTTTACGACGTTCAGTTCGTGCCTGGCGTTCGCCGTCCGATGATTCTCAATCTGGAGAGACTCGCGGCCCGCCAGGCGGTCACTCATCCCGAGTGTTCCTGGTGGCTTCGCCCCAGCGCGGAGATCCCTCCAGGAGCGGTGGGAGAAGGCGACGGGGCCCGTTCGTGCGACGCACCCGCCGGGCCGTCCCGGCAGGTCGGGCCGATCGCCTTTTCCGGCGGGAATGCAGGGGTCAGCCAGGATTACGGGCAATTCGCTTCCGGACTCCGGAATTCAGCTTGAGGGGAAGTAGAGTCATGTCGTTTTTCCGATTGCCGAAGCTGTTCAGGGGATGGGCCTCCCAGGAGGCCTCTGCCGACCGATCCGCTCTGACCGGCCGATCCGCCAAGGAGTCCCGGCGTCGCCGCGCGTTGGCCTCGCCGCGCCGCCTGCGCATGGATCCCCTCGAAGCCCGGGAGCTTCTGAGCGTGAGCCCGGCCGACACGTCCGACGTGATGGCGTCGCAGACGTTGAGTCTGTACGACTCGGCGTTTCCGGAGGCGACCCTCCGGGCGCAGTATCCGGCGAGTTCCCAGTTCACCAACGCGGCAAAGGCCCTGGCCGCCGACGACTCCGGGGATTTCGTCATCGCCTGGACCCGCAACGACACGATCACCGACATCTATGGCAACGACGTCTCCGACCTGAACATCTACGCCCGCTACCTTACCGACGAGGTGCAGCGGGTCTTCCTGCCCGACGACATTCTCGCCAACAACAACGCTGCGGCCTACACCAACGGCAAGTTCTCCGTCCAGTTCGGCGGCAACGAGGTCCAGAAGCTCACGATTTCGGCCACGTACAGGAATTTCTCGTACAGCCAGCAGAACATCGCCGGGTGGTTCACGCTCGGGTTTGACGTCGACGACAACGGCTCGCTCGAGACGACGACCATCGTGTTCAACGAGAACGATTTCGGGGCGGCCAACCCGAGCATGCGTCCGCAGGCGATCATCCAGAGCCAGTTGCGAGGCTTGGGCGGCGTGCTGGCCGACTGCACGGTCGAGGCGGTCAGCCCGCAGGAGTACGTCGTCTACTTCGGCGACGCTTCCGGGGGCAATGTGTACCCGTTGATCACGCTGGTGGATCAGTCGTTCAGCGGAGGGTACTTCCCCTCGGTCGACGTCAGCATGGTGCGTCAACCGACGACGATCTCGAACATCAACGTGGCGTCGACCTACAACACGCCGTCGTTGACGGCGGAGGGGGCGGCCCTGGCGACCGCGACGCAGATCGAGAATGCTTTTGCCAAGCAGACGAAGACCACCTACACGATGGCGCCGATCGATGTGCAGGCGCCCGACGAGTACGGCGACGTTCCCGCCTCCCCGGCCCCCTACGAGACGCCTGTGACGACGCAGGAGGGGATCAAGGTTTCTGTGGTGCCGGTCGACAAGGCCACGTGCGATAAGAACGGCTGGACCTACGGCACGGTGTTCGACATCACCTTCCTGGGCGACTACGCCAAGGAGAACGTCGAACTGCTGAAGATTACTTCGGTGACCGACGATGCCGGCGCCGACCTGTCGGCGGCGCTGACCACGTTGTGGAGCGGATTGGGTTTCACCGACGTGAACGGGCTGAGTGGGAACGGCGTGAAGACGCTCAAGCAGTCGAGCGACGAGTTCCGCGTCAACCCGGAGGAGCCGATCGATCCGGTTACCGGGGAGGTCGATCCCTACGACCAGCGGAACCCCGCGGTGGCCATGGATTCCGACGGCGATTTCGTGATTACCTGGGAGAGCGACGTCCCCAATTCCGAGAGCTACGGGAGCGTCTCGGACATCTACGCCCGGCGGTTCTCGCCGATGGGGCTCGTCGACGACCCGAGCAGCGTACGGGGGTTCGTGACCCAGGGGGTCCGGGCCATCGTCAACGACATCCAGGTCATCACGTTCGACGCGACGGCCTCGGGCGCCCTTACCGGGACTTTCCGCCTCGAGATCCCCGACCGGGTGACGGGCGATGCCTGGACCAGCGAGCCGATCACGTTCGACAGCCGGAGCCTGGCCACGGTGGCCAGCGCGATCCAGCAGGCCCTGGTGACGGCCGGGTACAGCGGCGCGCAGGTCCGCCAATTGACAGGCGTGGATCCGTACCAGTTCGAGGTCACCTTCGGCGGGCGCCAGTCGGGGAGGGACCAGCCGGCCATCGTGATCGACGCCGCCGGCACGTTGAGCGCCGCGGTGACTGTCACCGACGAGACGGACTCCACGTTCCTGGTCAACACGACGAGAAACCTGCGCCAGTGCACGCCGGCGATCGGCGTGGATGGGACCGGGGGGTTCGTGATTGCCTGGTCCACCGTCGGCCAGGATATGAGCTACTACAACCGCGTCGGCTACCAGCGCTACAGCCGCGACGGCGACCGCGTCGGCAGTGAGACCTTGGCGCCGATTCAAGGCAACGACGTCACCGCCGTCTATCTCAATCCGGCCGTGGCCGTAAGCCAGGACGGGCATTTCGCCCTGGCTTGGGAAGTGACCACCGATCCGAGCTACTTCAACGGGTCGGCCTATGTGACCTCGATTTCGGCCTTGATCTTCGACGCGACGGGCACGGCCGGGAACTTCCTGAACCTCAGCTCCGGCGCGGCCGGCGACCCGAGCCTCGCCTTCGACCAGGACAACAACCTGGCGGTCGCGTGGAACGTGCTCGTCCCCGACAGCATCAGCAACGGCGCCTACGTCACCTCGGATTGCCAGGCGCAGGTCTTCAACGTCAACGGGGGCGTGATCCGCCCCGCATTCCGGGTGAACTCCGGGACGGACAGCGGGACCGGCACGGCGAGTTGGTGCCTCCAGCAGTCCGGGGTCCAGGTGGCCTTCGACGCCGATGGCGACACGATCGCCTCCTACGACGGCTACGGGGTCGATATGTCGGAGGAGGTTTCCATCCCCGGAAGCTACTTCGCCAGCTACATCAACAGCACGACCAACTCCGATCTCCTCGCGTTCTTCAATCCGGCCATCGACAACCTCGTCGCCTGGGGAGGCGAGTACGTCGCCTCGAGTTCGGACGTCGACGGCGCCATCGAGCGCGTCCTGATTGCGGCCTACAACAACGGGGCCACGGACAGCCAGATCGGCCGGCTCCGCACCATTCTCGACAAGGTCGCGGGGCTCCTGCGCGGCGACGCCAACGGCGTGATGTTCACGCGATGGGACACCGATCCCTACGCCCAATCGACCAACAACACCCTCACCAGCGACAACCAGGCCAACAGCAACCGCGACGGCCACAACACCCGAATCCTCCTGGCCGTCCCCGCGAATGCATCCAGCGGCAATCTCGTGATGAGGTTGTGGCGGGACAACGCGTACGGGATCAACAGTATGGAGACCATCACGATCACCGTGGCCTACCGGACGGTCGGCACGGTGACCATGGTCGATCCCGACGCGACCTTGGACAACATCCGGACCGCCCTGAACGCGGCGCGGTTGACGGGCAACAACTGGCCATCGAGCAACGCCTATTACCCGGACGGCGCCTCGAAGGTCCAGGTGCGGCGCGTGTACGGCTCGGAATTGGACGCGCGATCCACGACGCCGTGGACCTACTACTACACCTCGTCGGACAACTACTACATCTACGAGATGAATTTCCAGGGGGAGGCCCACGATAGTCCCTTCTACATGGACTACACGGGCACGAACAACCGGCTTAACACGCCGGTCTCCAACGTCTACGTCTATGCGTACCCCTATGTGTCGACTTACGGCACCGAGGGGACGGCGCAGTTCAACGCCTCGATCGCCGTCTCGACCGGCGGCAATTTCGTCATCGCGTGGACCGAGCAGGCCGAGTACACCAACGGGGCGGCCTCGAACACGAACATCTACTACCGGCGCTTCGTGGACGACGCGGGCGACACGGCCGGGCCCTCCGTGACCGACGTGTTCACCGAGGACGCCACCCCGCTCTACAACGGCGACACGATCATCTCGACCTCCGCCGACGGGCTCACCCGGCTGATCCTCACCTTCAACGAGGAGATGCTGGCCTCCGGGGTCAACAGCATCACGAACCTGAACAACTACCGGCTGCTGGTCAACGGCGTGGCGTTGCAGGGCGGCGTCTACCAGGTCGTCTTCGGGATGAACAAGGCGTACGACCTCGGACTGAGCGACGTGCCGAGCAACAAGTGGGAAGCCGTCCTCCTTCTCGACGGCGACTCGACGACCGACGGCGCCCAGCCCCTGCCGACCAACACCTACACCCTGGAACTGCTCCCCGCTTCGTCGACGCAGAGCGGGCTTTGCGACAAGTCGGGCAACCCGCTCGGCGCCACGGGACGCCATCCCGACGGAAGCACGTTCACCCGGACGTTCACGGTGGGCACCGGGTCGCTGGTGGCGCCGAACTTGACGCCCTACACGCCCACCGGTTGGTCGGACAAGATCGTGGTGTCGACGGCGCCCGGCACCCACACCGACAGCACCACCCTGCTCACCACGAACACCCTCTATATCGACTGGGCCTTGATCAACAACGGCACCGTGGACGTTGCGGAGGCGTTCAGCACGGCGCTCTACGTGGACGGGGTCCGCAAGGTGACGTGGACTTGCCCGGCGGGCACCATCGGCGCCGGCCAGGACTTCTCCATCAGCGACTACAATCTCGGAAGCCTGAGCGTCGGCACGCACACGCTGCAAATCCGGGTGGATTGGCAGAACCAGGTGACCGAGCGCAACGAGAACGACAACATCTACACCAAGACGATCGTCGTCACCAGCGCGTCAGCCCCCACCGCGGACGATTCCGTGACCGTGGGCACCGGTAAGGACGGCACGACGTACGCGGAAGCGCCGGGCGCCGTGGCGGTCGATGCCGACGGCGATTACGTCGTCGTCTGGACCGCGCCGGACGTGGCCGGAATCGACCGGCTCTACTTCCGGTTGTTCAATGCCGATGGCAGCGTGGCGGGCGGGGTCACGGCAGTCGCCCCGGGTGGCAGCGCCGCGAGCATCCCCAACGACGAACAACGCAACGGCTCGGTCGCCTGCGACGAAGACGGCGATTTCGTGGTCACCTGGACCTCCTACGCCGGCGACGAGCAGGACGTCTATGCCCGCCGCTACAGCGCCGCAGGCGAGGCGCTCGAGGACGCGCCCTTCCGCGTGAACACCTACTTGACGAACAACCAGAAGTGGTCCAACGTCGCCATGGACGCCGACGGCGACTTCGTGATCACCTGGTCGAGCCTGGGCCAGGAGGACAACAACCAGTTGGGCAACGGCTACGGCGTGTATGCCCGGCGCTACGACTCCTTCGGCCAACCGCAGTCGCCGGAGTTCCAGGTGAACTTGACCACCGGCGGCGACCAGCGCTTCTCCAGCGTGGCCATGTCCGCCGAAGGCGACTTCGTGATCACCTGGACCAGCAGCGCCAACGGGGTCGGCGACGACGTCATGTACCGCTGTTACCTGGCCGACGGATCCCCCCAGGACGGGCCGATGAACGGCGAAGAGGTCGCCAACCAGACGCTCACGGGAACGCAATGGCACTCCGACGTTTCGATGCGGGCCGACGGCTTGCAGTTCGTCATCTCGTGGACCAGCCTGGGACAGGACGGCAGCGGCGACGGGATCTACAGCCGCGTCTTCGAGCGCACCACCCAATCGATCCCGCGCCAAGTCTATTCCGCCACGATCCCGGCAGCGGGCGCCTCGATCGCCGATTACGACGTGACGGAGTTCACGATCAATGTCCCGGTGGCCTTCACGATCGCCGACCTCAACGTGCGGTTGGATCTGGTCCACCCGCGGGCGAGCGACCTGACGATCATCCTGGTCTCGCCGAATGGGACCGAGTATATCCTCTCGGACCGCAACCCCCATGACGCGAACGGCAACCCCTTGAACACCGGGGCTAATTTCACCGGAACGATTTTCGACAGCGAGGCCCAGACCAACATCACCGCCGCGTCGGCGCCGTTCACCGGCCGGTACCGGCCCGAAAACAGCCTGGCCACCCTCAACCGCACTTCCGCCAGCGGGACCTGGACGCTGAGGATCCTCGACCGGCGTTATGGGCCGTACGATCCGGATCTCCTCCCCGACTACTTGGTCCTCCTGCCAACGTACCTCGCAAGCTGGTCGCTCGACTTCCAACCGGCCTTGAATGTGGGGCCGGAGTTCCTGGTCAACACCACGACCGAGGGGAACCAGAGCTACTCGTCCGTGGCCATGGACCGCGGCGGCGGATTCGTGGTCACCTGGAGCGGGCGCGGCGTTCAGACGGGGCAAGTGGACATCTCAGGCTCCGGCGGCGTCTTCGTCCAGAGGTTCGACAACACGTTGGACGCCCAGGGAAACCCCGTGCGCATCGGCGGCGAGACGCGGATGAATGCCGCGACCGTCGGGAACCAGCGTCTCTCGTCGGTCGACGTGGATGCCGACGGCAACTTCGTGGTCGCCTGGACCGGCGTCGATGCGGGCAACTCTCTCTTCACCGACGTCTTCTCCCTTCCCTCCCGGAAGTGGATCTACGTTGAGGACACCTTCGGTCCCATGGTGATCCACGTCCTCAACGGCGACGATCGCATCTTCTCCGGCGACGTGGTTTCCAGCGGTATCACCGAACTGGTCGTCCAGTTCGACGAGAACCTCTGGACCGAACCGGAAGCGGACGGCACCGCCGGCATCAACAGCGTCGAGAACGTGTTGAACTGGCGTTTGGACCGGGGCGGCACGGAGATCGTGGGCGGCATCCAGGAGGTCGCGTTCGTCTACAACGCGTACAGCCGGAAGTACGAAGCCACCGTCCTCTTCTCGCGGGCGCTGACCGCGGGGGAGTACACCCTGACGATCAAGGACTCCGTGACGGACGTGGCCGGGAACGCCCTCGACGGCGACTTCAACGGCACGCCCGGCACCACCGCCTCGACCACCGGGGAGGCGGGATATCGTTTCCTCTTCACGGTGCCTTCCGCGGCCGTCGCGGAGACCCGCGTGAATCAATCGACGGAGAGCGAGCAGCAGTTGTCCCAGCACTTGGGCACGGGCCAGGGCCAGGAACAATCGACCCATTCGCTGGCCGTCGACAACGACGGCGACTTCATCGTGGTCTGGACGAGCTACGGCCAGGACGATCCGAACGACCCAACCGGCGCGGGCGTGTACGCCAGGGTTTACAACCGGGACGGCAATCCGTTGACCGACGAATTCCTCGTCAATGAGTCGTTCACCGCCGGCGACCAGCGGAACGCGTCCGTGGCCTGCGATGCCGACGGCGACTTCGTGATCGTCTGGGAGAGCGAAGGCCAGGACCCCAACGGCACCTGGGGCGTCTATGCCCGGCGCTACTATGCCAACGGCGCGCCGAAGGACGCCGAGGAGTTCCGCGTGAACACCCTGATCGCCAACGACCAGGTGAATCCCGCCGTGGCTATGGACGACCTGGGCAACTTCGTGGTGGTCTGGGCCACGGGCGGGCAGTCGTACAGCTTCTACAACGACATCCGCGCCCAGATGTTCGACTACAACGGGGAACTCGTGGGGACCGAGTTCCGCGTGAACACCGCGAACCTCCCGGGGACCGCCTCGGGCACGGGCAGTTCCGAGAACAATCCGGCCGTGGCCATGGACGCGGTGGGCAACTTCGTGGTGGTCTGGGACCAGGTCACCGAGCAGCGCAACGGGGCGGCCTACGACACGGTGGTCGTCGGCAGGCTGTTCGACCGGACGGGCACGCCGAACGCCACCACGCCGAACGAGTTCCGCATTGATGACACCGGCAATACCTTCACGAGCGACACGACGCACACGCCGAAGGTGGCGGCCGGCGGCGCCAACGAAATCGAACGCACCGCGCGCAACGCCCAGGTCGCCATGGACGACGCGGGCAACTTCATCGTCACTTGGGAATCGTGGCGCGATAACGACGTGGACGGAGTCGCAGGCGCCGACAGCTACGGGATCTACTTCCGCCGCTACCGTTCGGACGGGACGACCGAAATGGCGACGGCACATCAGGCCAACCTGGTGATCACCACCCGCGGCAACGACTCCAGCGGCAGCGCCTGGACCGTTCCCAACCCGAACATCCACAGCGACGTCTTCGCCTACAGCCAGGTGAACCCCTCGGTGGCCATGGACGCGGACGGCGACTACTCGATCGTCTGGAACGGCAACGGCGCGCAGCCCGACACCTTGGATCCCGCGGGCAAGTCGGTCGTCAACGCGGATTCCGACGGGGTCTGGGTCCGCAGCTTCCACGCGGGCATCGACGACGGCGAGACCGAGGCGGAGTATGTGAGCGTCCAGAGCCGCGTCAACACCACCCGGCAGGGTATCCAGGAGTTCGCGACCATCGGGATGACGCGCACCGGCGACATGGTGGTGGTGTGGACCGGCCGCGGCGTGGGCGACACCAACGGCGTCTACGTCCGGCGGTATGCGGAATCGAGTGATACTGCCGGTCCGCTGGTCAGCGACATCCTCGCGGGCGGCGCGTCGGTCAGCCTTTCGGAGATCCAGTACGCCACCGTGGACGCCACCACCGGCGCCCTGGTGCCGGCCACCGTTCTGAGCACCGATTCGACCCAGGTCGACGTGGAGGTCTCCAGACTGTCGGTCGTCTTCGACGAAGACATGCTGGCCGTCGGGGAGGACGACGAGCGCTTCGACGACAGTGTGCTGAACCCGGACAACTACCGCCTGACGTTCAACGGGGTTGACGTCAGCGGGTGGATCACCGACGACATCACCTTCCAGTTGAACGCGGCGACCAACAAGTACGAGGCGGTCCTCGCCCTCGACTCCGACCCGTCCACGGCAGCCCTGGACCCGCTCCCCGACGGACAGTACGAGTTGTACGTCAACGGGAACGTGCAGGACGTGATGGGCAACGCGATGGGCATCACCGGCCTGACGCCCGACGGGATGAGCTATGTCAAGACGGCGTTCGGAGTGGGGACCGCCGGCCCCGGCGATCCGTCCCAGCCCGACACCCCGGTCGACGCCGAGTTGACCGTGCCGCAGGACAGCCCCGCCGTGGCCAGGGACCCGAACGGCAAGTTCTCCGTGGTGGTCTGGGTGGAGCGCGGACAGACGTCGGCCCAGACCGTCGCCGGTACTCTCACGCTGCGCACGGACAGCGACACGGGGGAGATCACGCTCGACCGCACGTTGGGCACCGCCACCGTCACCACCACCGTGGACGTCTCGTGGGACGGAGGGGCTCGCCTCGGCATGATCGCCACCGTCACGGGAAATCGCGTGACGATCGACCGTGGAACAGGCACCAACCTCCCGGTGGCAGGGACGGCCCTCTCGGTCGCGATCGCCGACGCCGCCACCGAAGGAAATATCATGGCCCAGGTGTTCGACGCGGACGGCAAGAAGATCGGCAGCGAGATCTACGTCAACACCCACATCCTCGGCAGCCAGATCGCTCCCGACGTGGCCACCGACAGCGACGGGAACTTCGTGGTGGTCTGGTCGGGATCCGGGCGGGACGGCCAGTACGGCACCTTCGATTCTTCCGGAGTCTACTACCGGCGATTCCGTATCTCGATGGCGAGCGAGAAGGTGACTGCCCTGGACACCTACGAGAACCGGGTCAACACCTACACGACGAACACTCAGAATCAGCCCGCCGTGGCCATGAACGCGAACGGGGAATTCGTCGTCACCTGGTCCGGCGAGGGACGCGAGGGAACACCCGGCGGCACCGGGACCTTCGACTCCTGGGGTGTATGGGCCCGCCGCTTCAACAAGAACGGCGCCCTGGACACCTACCAGACGCTGGTCAACACCTACCGGACCAACACCCAAGAAGCCTCCGACGTGGCCATCAACAGCGACGGCGATTACTTCATCGTCTGGCGGAGCGAGCGGCAGGACTCCGGCGCGTGGGGCCTTTACGGACAACGCTTCACCTGGTCGGACGCGAAGGACACGATCCTGCGCGACGGCTCGGAACTCCACCTCAACAAGACCGCGTACGGGGCCAAGGTCTTCCCGCAGGTGGCCATGGACGACTGGGGGAACTCCGTCATCGTGTGGTCCGGGCTCCGGTCCGACGGCTTCGGCGATAAGATCTACATGCGGCGATACCGCGGCACCACGGCCGCAGACACCAAGGAAGTGGTCGTCTCCGACGACGCGGCTTCCGCCGGCTACCTCAAGGAGCAGGCCTCGATCGCCATGTCGAGCACGGGCAATTACTACGTGGTCTCCTGGACCTCGTGGTGCCAGGACGGGGCGGACAACGATCCCAAGGAAAGGAGCGACGGCGTCTATGCCCACATGTTCTACAACAGCGACCCCGCCAACGCCGGCAGTGCGTGGACTGACTATGCCCCGGGCGGGAAGCTGGTCGGCGACTTCCGGCTCAACTTCACCACGGCCGGCGACCAGAACGATTCCTACGTGTCGATGGATTCCAACGGGTACGTTTCCGTCGCCTGGGTCGGGCCCATCAACGTGAGCAGCGCCACGGGCGGCACGTCGACGACGATCAAGGGCATCTACGTCCGCAACATGACCGTCACCGACAACAATGCCGGCGCCAGCGCCAAGGCCCTCGTCTACGGCACCACGGAGGACGATCAGGTCGTCGTCGACATCTCCAAGAGCGTCATCGGTTGGACCGTGCTCCTCAACGGCGAGCCCATGGCCATCAGTTCCAAGGCCTCCGGTGTGGTGATCGACGGCCGCACCGGGACCAATACGCTCGTCGTCCAAGGCACCACCGGACGTGAGATCTTCGAGATCTACTCCGATCGCGTCGTGATCACCGATCCGATCACCCATTTCAGCCTCACGGCCAAGAACATCCAGGTGGCCAACCTGGACGGTCTTGGGGGAGCCGACCGGGCCATCTTCTACGCCTCGGCCGATAGCGACGTGTTCACCTTCCACGCCGACACGCTTGCGGCCTCGCTCCGTAGCGGCACCAATACGTTCACCATGAGCAGCATGGCCGACGTGGAAGCCCAGGCCACCAGCAGCAACGCTACGGCGGTCTTCTACGACTCGGCCGACAGGGACATCTTCTCGGCCTCGGCCACCAGCGCCACCCTCACGCCGTACTCCGGCGGCGGGTACTCGGCGAAGGCGACCGGGTTCCGGAATGTCCAGGCCTACTCGACCGCCGGCGGCAGCGATCTGGCCAAGCTCCAGGGTACGTCCGGCGGGTCGGCCGACGTCCTGGTGGCCGATCCCGGCTACACCAGCCTCACCGACAACTCCTCCTTTGCCTTCCAGGCCAACGGGTTCCGAGAAGTCCTGGCGTACGGGTCGGGGAGTTCGGACGCGGCGACCTTCTACGACTCCGACTCCAGCCTGCCCGACACCTTCACGGCCGACGCCACGACCGGGGAGGCCCTCATGCTCTGGGGCACCCGGGCGTACACCAAGGCCTACCTGTTCAACAACGTCGTGGCCGTCGCCCGGAGCGGCAACAGCGACACCGCCAAGTTGAGCGATTCGGCCCAGGCCGACACCTTCGTCGCCGACTCCACCGGCGGAACCCTCTCCGGCACCGGCTACTCGTACACGGCCACCGGCTTCCGCAACCTCTACGCCTACGCCTCCTCAAGCGACGGCAAGACCGATACGGCAATTCTGAACGACTCCGCCGGGTCCGACGTCTTCGTCGGCACTTCGACCTACGCGATGATGGTCTCCGCCGGCTCCACGATCCGGGCCAACAACTTCGATTCCAACGCCGCGTGGTCGACGAAGGGTGGCGCCGATACGGCCAAGCTCTACGACTCCGCCAAGAACGATATCCTCACCGTCACCCCGGACTCGGCGTCCCTGTTGACCAACGAGGTGCATTCCTTCGCGCGAGTTCAGGCGTACTCGACCAAGGGCGGCAGCGATACCGCGAAGTTCGCCGATTCGAGCGAGAAGGACTGGTTCGTGGCCGGCCAGGGCTATGCCTACATCTACAACCAGTCGCGGAGCTACTACGCCAGGGCCACGGGCTTCCGCTACGTCGAGGCGACCTCGTCGGGCCAGGGCGATCAGGCCAACCTGACCGACTCCGCCTTGGACGACACGTTCAACAGCTACGCGGATCGGGCCGAGTTGCTCTTCGGCCCCTCCGCCAGTCTTGGTTCGGTGTCGGTCTCCGGCTTCCCCAACGTGACCGCCAGCGCCACCCAGGGAGGCAAGGACGTAGCCAACCTCGCCAGCTCCGCGGGCAACGACAGCTTCGCCGGCAGCTTCAACGGCTCCACGGCCACCGGCACCCTCTCCGGACAGGACGCCGACGGCACCTACTTCTCGGTCCGTGCGGAGAAGTTCGAGCAGGTGAAGGCGGCTGCCGGCGCGGGCGGGAGTCACTCCGCCCGGTTGGCCGATTCCGCGGTTGCCGATCTCCTGCTCCATCTGGAAGGGAGCGTGGCCCGACTCACCGACCTGGATGCCGTCGCCGGGCTCTGGGCCACAGGCTTCGGAAGTGTGAATGCGACGCTCTCCAGCAAGGACGACCGGGTCGAGATCGTCCCGCCGGTGGACTACGCCTACTCCATCGACCAACCGGAGTGACCTTCGTTCGACCATCCCTTCGGACGGTATCGCCGCTGCTCCCCGGCGGCGGTACCGTCCGTGTTCTTTCGCCTCACCGCCACCGGTCGCGGCCTCGCGTCTCTCCTGCTATGCTGAAGGCATGGCGAGGCGGTTCCTTCAAACCGAGTGGACCCGGTGGCTGGCGGTCGCGTGCCTGTTGTGGGCCGTTCCGAGCCGCGAGGCGCGCGCCCTCCAGGCGGACGCGGCCGGGAGACAATACGTAGCCGCCTCGGCGCTCCAGGACCGTGGCGACTATCCGCGCGCCGCTTCGGCATGGGAGAAGTTCATCGCCGATCACGGGTCCGACGAGAGGATCGCCCGGGCGCAGCACAACCTGGGCGTGTGCTACTATCAGCAGGGCAAATACGAGAAGGCCTTGGGGGTCTTCGAGAAGACGTTGGCCCGTTATCCGCAATCGGACGTAGCCGTCGCGACGCAGTTGCACCTCGGGGCGACCCAGGTGGCCCTCGCCCAAGCCGGCCATCGCACGATGGTCGATCGCGCGGCGGCCACCCTTCGCGCCCTCTTGGCGAAGCACCCCCAAGGCGATCACGTTGCCGATGCCTGGTACTACCTTGGGGAATGCCTCTCGGCCCAAGGCAAGCGGGAGGAGGCCGTCACCTGGTACGCCCGCCTGGTGGAGAAGTTCCCCAACCACCGACTGGCCGCCGACGCGCGGCTGGCAGCCGGCCGGTGTCTGGTCGAGGGGGGCGAGTACGACGAGGCCCGCGCCTTCTTGACCAAGGCGATCGAATCGGGCGGGACGCGGGCGGCCGAAGCGACCCACTGGCTGGCCCGATCGCTGCTCCAACAGAAGCAGCCCCGGCAAGCCCTGGACGTCCTGGCGCAACTCGGCCCGCGGGGCGACGCGACTTCCTGGGCGGCCCAACTCCTCTTGGACCGGGCCGACGCGATCCATGCGATTCCCGAGCGGCGCAAGGAGTCGGTCCCCCTGTACGCGGAAGTCGCGGCGAAGCACCCCAAGGATGTTGCCGCTCCCCATGCGCTCTACCTGGCCGGCCTCGTCGCCCTTGAAGTCCGCGACTATCCTGCCGCCCTTCGCCACGCCGCCAGATTCCACGCTGCGTATCCCGACCACACGTTGACGCCTGAAGTCCTCTGCATTGCCGCGGAGAGCAACTTTCGGACGGGCAAGCTCCCTGAAGCCGATGCCCTCTACCGGCAACTCGCCGAGAAGTCCTCGAACCATCCCGACGCCGCCTCGTGGGGGCTCCGCCGGGGCGCGATCCTCCATGTCCAGAAGAAGCACGACGAGGCGGCCGAAGCGTATCGGAAGGTCCTCCGACAGTGGCCCGCAAGTCCGCTGGTCCCCTATGCCCTTCACGAGTTGGGGTGCGAGCAACTGAATTTGAAGGATGCGGCCGGCGCGGAGGCGACCTTCCACACTCTCTTGGAGAAACAGGTGCCGCCGGCGCTGGCGTCCCGGGCGCGGTATGCCCGGGCCATGGCCCGGCAACAATTGGGCAAACCGGCCGAGGCCGCGGCCGACGTGGAGGCCGCGCTGGGCGCCGGCCTGGCTGCCGGGGAGCGTTCGGATGCGCGATTCCTGCTCGGCCTGTGCCGGACCGAGTTGAAACAGTACGACAAGGCCGCGGAGGCCTTCGGGGCGCTCGTCCGCGACGATCCCAAGTATGCCGCCGCAGAGAAGGCGGTCTACCATTGGGCGTGGGCGTTGAAGCGTGTCGGACGCGAGTTGGAGGCGTCCCAGGCATTCGCTAGGCTGGCCGCTGACTACCCCAATAGTCCGCTCGCTGCCGAGGCCCTCTGCGAATTGGGCTGGGCCCGCCAGAACCTCGGCCATCCGGCCGAGGCCGTCGCCGCCTACCGGGAAGCATTGGCCAAGAACGACGGTGAGACCGCCGCCCGAGCCCAATTCCTGATCGGCAAGATCCAGGCCGATCAGAAGGACGTTGGGGAGGCCGTGAAGAGCTTCATCAAGGCCGCGTACGGCTATAGCGCCCCGAAATGGCAGGCCGAGGCCACCTTTGAAGCGGCGAGGTGCCTGGAATCACTCGGCCGGAAGTCCCAGGCCGCGGCCATGTACCAAGAGCTGCTCGACAAGTTCCCGACGAGCGACAAGGCCCCCGAGGCCAAGAAACGGCTTGCGGAGCTGCCGGGTGAGAAGTAGCGGTCGGGCCAAACGCCGCGAAGAACGAACGAATGCAAAATGAAGAAGAAAAATGGAAAATGAACTATGCCAAGCAGGACGCTCCGATACCGCACGGCCGCTGCTGATTCTGCATTTTTCATTCTGCATTATTCATTTTTCATTTCTCTCTCGCCGCGGCGCCAGGTGTGCGATCAACCCGGCGAGGAACTTCGCGAGCCGGTCGGAGGAGGCCAAAGCGTTCTCCTTGAGACGGTACATTTCCGTCAGCGCGCCCGGGCGATTGAGAAACGCTCCCACGGCTGCGCCGAATTGGGCGGCACGGGTCTTGTGACGCGACAAGCGTTCGACCTCGCGGGGCAACCGCTCCTCGACCGCGTCGCTCACCACGCGGACGGCGAGGAACCGCGTTTGCCGCCGGGCACAGACCTCGGCCACGGCGAAGCTCTCCAGATCGACTCCGAGAGCGTCGTACGTTTCGCCCAACGCCTGTTTTTCCCGCGGCCGTCGGACGATCTGGTCGACCGTGACCAGCCGGCCGACGTGGATGCCTTTTCCGGACAGGCAGGATGCCGATCGGAGGGCCGCCAGATCGACCTGCATCTCGGTCCCGTCGTCGAGCGTGATGCGGTCGGCCACGAGGAGATCGTGCCGGTGGAGCGTCGGGCTCAGCCCGCCGCAGAACCCCGCCGAAAGGACCCAGGCCGGACGATGTCCGAGAATGAGCGATTCCGCGGCCCTGGCGGCCGCCTTCCGGCCCGCCCCGGAAACTGCGATGGCGATCCGCCGGCCCTTCCAGTCCCCCTGGCGGACCAGGAATCCGTCGCCCTTGGTGGTCACGAGTCCTTCGAGCAGGTCCTCCAGCCCGCCCGACTCCTCCGCGAGGGCGAACACCGCCCCCACGTCGCACGGGCGGCTTTCGTGCTCCTCGGTCGCCTTGGAGCCCGCGGACATCTGCTCGCGCGCGGCCCGGGCCACCGTCTCGCGGATCTTCTCCTCCGCCAGGCCGCGGAGCCAGTTCTGTACGATCCAGTGCCAAGCCATAACCTCCATTTTGGGCACCTCGCCCGCGACCCGCAATGGGCTCCTCCACCAATCCGCCGCGATCTGATATACTTCCTTCTCTTTGGAGTGCGGCGACTTGTCGCCGCTTTGGACGCGATCGATGCGTGTCGCCGTCGGGTGTTGACGGAATCGGCAGAGAGAGAAAGAGAAAGCGGCGACAAGTCGCCGCACTCCACATGAAGATAGGCCGAGGCTGCGTCCCATGGAAGAAAATCGTTTGAGGCTCCTGATCCTCGGCGCGCATCCCGACGACGCCGAGTACCACGCCGGTGGATTGGCCTCGATCTACCGGCAGCTTGGACACGACGTGAAGATGGTGTCGCTCACCGACGGGAGCGCCGGCCACCACAAGAAACCGCGGGCCGAACTGGCCGCCGTTCGGCGCGAGGAGGCGGCCGCCGCAGGCCGGGAAATCGGGGCGTCTTATGAAGTGTGGGACATCCCGGACGGCGAGCTGATGCCGACCCTGGAGGTCCGCCACCGGGTCATCCGGGAGATCCGCACGTTCGCGCCGGACCTCGTGCTGACGCACCGCACCTGCGATTACCATCCGGACCATCGGGCCGTGGGCCAGGCGGTCCAGGACGCTTCCTTTCTCGTGCGCGTCCCGCACGTCGTGCCCGAGGCGCCGCCGCTTCGCAGCGATCCGGTCGTCGCCTACCTCCCCGACCTCTTCACCCGGCCGTGCCCCATGGCCGCCGACGTCGTGCTCGAGATCACGGAGCACGTCGACCGGATCGTGGCCATGCTCGCGTGCCACGGTTCGCAGGTCTTCGAGTGGCTCCCCTACCTCGACGGCGCGACTGACCGCGTACCCAAGGAGGAAACGGAGCGCCGCACCTGGCTCCGTGCATGGTATGCGGCCTGCGTCCGCCCGAGGGCCGAACGGTTCCGCCGGGAGTTGATCGCCGCCTACGGCGAGGCCCGCGGCCGGGCGATCGAGTTCGCCGAACTCTACGAGATCAGCCAGTACGGCGCCCGTCCCGACGGGGAGATGCTGCGGCGACTATTCCCGTCGTGCGTGCCATTGTTGCAATGACTGACGTGGTATGTGCAGAATCTCTTGAGCAGAGAGAGGCTGCAAACCGACAGACGAACAAGAGCCCTCAACTTGGCCGGGTGAAGCGACGGGTTGCCTACTCCCACGTTTGGAGTCCGGTTTTGTTCCGAAGGCGACTGA
>CAYSGY010000057.1:18100-18376 GCA_964430315.1 uncultured Planctomycetaceae bacterium | reverse complement strand
GTTATACGTCGCCGGTCCCGAAAGAAAGCGGCGACAAGTCGCCGCACTCCAAGCGATCGGCGCAGGTCTCTTGACCTCGCCGAACCGGGACCGTAGGTCTCCCCCGCGTTCGCAGACCTTCGGTCGCTACCGGTGCGGGGTCAGGAGACCCGCGCACAGCGCTGATGCCCTCACCCCGGCCCTCTCCCGGCGGGGGGGGGAGTTTGGGGCACGTTGGGGCAGTCGGGCGCGGCGGCCCGGGGGGGGCCGGGGAAGACCAGGGCCACGGGGAGCCGC
>CAYSGY010000057.1:0-18090 GCA_964430315.1 uncultured Planctomycetaceae bacterium | reverse complement strand
TTACGGCGTAGGCCCGGGCGCGGCTCCCGCCGCAGGTGTGGCGGAATTCGCAGCGCCCGCAGATCCCCTTGAGCTGATCGGCATCGCGGAGCATCCGGAACGTGGGATGGTTCTGGTAGACGTCGACCACGTTGTCGTCCGGGAAGCGGCCGCACACCAGCGGGAGGAACCCGGCCGGATAGATCTCGCCGACGTGGCTGACGAACATGATCCCCTTGCCGTCGCCGACGCCCAACGGGGCTCGGTGACGCGACAGGGAGACGCGGGCAGGCTCCTGGACGCCGACGTCCGCAGAATGGGGCGGGCTTTCCCTGTGCGGGCCGGCCAGGGGATTGCCGCCGTGTTGGAGCACGTAACGGCGGTAGTGCGGGGCCTCGGTGGTCTTCACGGCGTAGGGCTGGTGCTGGGCGTGGTGCCAGAGCCGCTCGAAGGCGATCTCGTACTCCTCGGGCCGGATCCGCACCTCTTCCACGCCCCGGCCCACCGGAACCAGGAAGAAGACCGACCACATGGCGATCCCCTGCGAGGCCAGGAGGCCGGCGATGGCGTCGATCTGGTGGAAATTGCGGCGGGTGATGCTGGTGTTGATCTGCACCGGGATCTGCAAGTCCCGGGCATCGGCCAACATGCGGAGCGTGCGCCGAAAACTTCCTTCCCAGCCGCGGAAGGCGTCGTGGGTGGCGGCGTCGGCCCCGTCGAGGCTGATCCCAAGGGCATGGATTCCGGCCTCCTTCGCCCGCTGGAACGCCTCGCGCGTGGCCAGCGGGGTGGCCGAGGGCGTCAGCGCCACTTGCAGCCCGCAGGCCACCGCGTGCCCGATCAGGTCGAACAGGTCGGGCCGCTTCAAGGGGTCGCCGCCGGTGAGCACGACCGTCGGACGCCGCGGAAACGAGGCCGCCTGCTCCAGCAGGGACTTCGAGAGATCGGTCGTCAACTCGCCGGCGGCCGCATGCTCCTGGGCCGAGGCCCGGCAGTGCTTGCACACGAGGTCGCACGCCTGCGTGACCTCGTAGTAGAACATCATCGGGTTGCGGCCGAAGTCGTCGGGGGTGTAGGGAGTCGTGTGCATCAGCGACAGGGCCCCTGAAACGAGCCTTCCCAAGATCACGCAAGATGATTCAGGAATTCGGTCTTGTCTGCAAGTCATACGTCCAGCGACCGTGTGCGTTACGGTTGCGCGCGAGCGAGAAGGAAGCGTTGAAAACGTCCGAATGTTGGAAGCCGTCGGAATCGCGATCGGCAGACTGATAGTCCGCCGCGCCGATACGGCGTATCTCGAAGACCGGCCGTTCGCCGCGGGCGTCGACCAGCCAGAACTCGCGCACGCCCACGCGGGCATACGCTGCCGGGAGACGCCGCGTGTCCTTGGTCTCCGAACTGTCGCTAACGATCTCCACAATCAGGTCGGGGGCGCCTTCCACTTCCACGTATCGGTCGGATTGAGATGTCGCCTTGGGGACCAGCCGGACGCGGCCGCTCTCCAGCGACGCCTCGGACAGGAAGACCACGTCGGGCTCGACCGAGAGATCCGCTCCGGGGCACGAGACCCGCGTTCTGTCGCTCAAGAGGTAGCCCAGGCCGCCTTGCTTCACCAGTTGCCCCAACACGGCGACGATTTCCGTCTTCACGGTCCCATGGCAAAAGATGTCTTCGGGCGACATGTCCACCTCGATGCGGCCGGCGATGAAATCGATCCTGCCTCGTTCCGGGAACTCGTCGGAGAGGGCCCACGACCGGAACTCCGCCAGGGAATCGAGAAACGGAATTTCGATCAGGTCTTCAAGAACAACTGAAGTAGCCATCGTGCTTACAGCTTCCCTAAGAAGATTTGCACCTTTGCCTGGACGGGCTGCGACTGGAGGACGAGCAGGCACTGGGACGCTTTGTCGAACAGGATCGCGCCGGGCCCCCCCACATCGTTCCAGGTAGCGCCCGCCACCCGCGACTTGATCTGATCGAGGAGCGCCTCCGGGGTCATCGGCCGGGCCAGGATTGCGGCCACGGGGTGGAACTCCAGTTCCAGCCGGGCCGAAGCGGCCTTGCGCGTGGTGATCTCGAAGGTGGTCGCATCGACCATCCGGTAGGTCAGGCCGAGGGGACGCAACATCGTGACCAGGACCTCGGAAAGGGGCTGCTCCCGGACGGCCAACGTCGCCTTGCGCTGCCGCGACATGCCGGCGGCCGACAGCGCCGGCCCGTCGAAGAGCAGGGTCACTTGGCACAGGTGCTCCAGGTCCGTGGCGATCTCGCCCAACGGCGTGGGCTCGGGATAACTGAGCGTGACCGGCTGGCGGAGCTTGGCCCGGGCGAGGTCGAGGTGCGTGGGAGGCGGACCCGGCGGCGCGAGGGACCGTCCGGCGGGCGACTTGCCGCGGGCAAGGCGGAGCCGGTCGAGGAAGTCGGCGACCTGGCTCTGGAACAAGACGCTTTGGGAAACGGCCAGCGTGCCGCCGGAGAACTCGACCGTCCCCCGGCCGCCCGCTTCCCGCCAACTCTCCGGCGAAACCAACGTGCGGACCCAGCCGGCCAGTTGCCCGCCCGACGCGGCCTCTTTGCCCACCAAATCCTCCACGTTGTACTTCTCGGTCTTTTGGGCGTTGCGGGTCTTCGCCGGGGCGGTAATCAAGAGACCGTCCCCGGCCGCTTCGCAGGTCAGGCCGTGCCGCGCCACCAGGGCTTGGAAGACCTCGCCGGTGGTCGCGCCGCTCAGCCGGACCGTGACCGGGTCGCGGAGTCCCGCCCCCAGGGCATGCATCCAGTCGAGGTCGAAGCTGACCGGGACCGTGCTCATCCGGCTCATGAGTCGCACCGCTTCGATCCTCGGCACCGAAGGAAACTCGATCGAGGGCACGAGATCGGCCAGCCGGGCGCGGAGGTCGATCTTGGAAACCTCGGACTCATCGAGCGGAGGAAGCGGCATCTCCTCGTCGTCGCTCTCATCCTCCTCGACCACGCGGGCCCGCATGCGGCTTGGAGTGGGAGTCGCTTCGGCCGCACCGCCAGGCAACTTCCTGTCGACCTTGGGTCCCACAGACGCAGTAGCCGCACCCGGAGGGATGAGTTTGGCATCCAGGGCGGCGATCGCCTTCTCCCCGCCTCGAACGGCCGCCAACTGCTCCAGAACCTCCGGGTCGATCTCCTTGGAAAGGAAGCGGACCGAACCGTCGGCCATGCCGGCTACCATGCCGTCGGGCTGGCCGCTGCCGAAGCCGTCCGGGCCGTTCACGTAGGGCCGCTTGGTCAGGGCCCGAACGGTGCCCGGTCCCCCCGCCGCCCACGCCCCGAGTTGTCTGCTCACACCCAAGGTCGCCAAGGTGTGGCTCGTCCCTCGCGGGAGATCTTCCAGTCGCGGTGTTCGGGAGTATCCGAACAACCCGGCACGGGCATCGCCGGGCTTCAACTCCGCCGCATCGGCCCCCACGCCGGCCACGCCGACGTAGTGGGTCACGGGGAAGCCGGCCTCCGTGCTGGCCGGGCCCAAGGCTGGATTGACCACGGCGTCGAGCGGTCGCTGCGCGACGGGACGATTCTGCGGGCTGTTCCACGAATAGCCGAACTGCAACTCCCGATGCCAGTCGCGGTGCTCGAAGTAAGGGAGCATCGAAGCGATCCAGCTAAGCCGGGTGTCGGGCGGCAGGAGCCCTCCGCCGTCCACCCCGGCCGGAAAATGCCCTTCCGCCTTCGCGTAGCCGCCGAGCGATACGACGAGGCGTCGCTGGTTTCCTTCGTCCGCCCGGCGTGCGGCTGCGAGCCAGTCGGTCCAGATCGCCGGCCGGCTCTCCAACGCCGCCGCCACGGCGGCCGACAACTGCTCCCCCCAGTCGATCCGCACCAGGACCGTCTGTTCGACGACCTCCGACTTGGCCACGCCCAATGCGGCCACGCCTTGCTTCAAGAACAACTCGTAGGGCTCCGCCTCGCGGGCCGTCATGCCGCCGGCCTGAAGTCGCTCGGTGAGCGACTTGACGTTCGCCTCCATTGCGGTCCGGGCCGCCGGAAGGAGTTGCTCCAACGCCGCGCCGACCTTCATCGCCGCGCTCTCCCCGTCGCAGACCAGCGCCAGCTCGCTCCGGGCCGGGGCCGATTTCCGCACGGCGAGTCCCATTCCTCGTGGGGCTTCCCATACGGCGTGCCACGACCTCCGGCCGGCCGGCCAGATGTCCCACAGGTGGACGGGCATTTGCCAGCCGGCCTCCCGTGCGGCGGCCAGGTCCAGCAGCACGAGGAAATCGGCCTCTCCCGCCGCACTTCTTACAAGCTGCCCGATCGCTTCGTTCTGAAACGGCGCCTCGGTCCGGTCCGACAATTCGCGGAGCAAATCCTCCGGCCCGGTGACGATCGTCTTCTCATCGAGCACAACAAAGGGGTGGATCCAGCTTGCTTTCGGCAAGCGGTGGCATTCCTTGCCGGCAACCTGCAACGCAACGGCTTCGCCGAGTCCGGCCAGGATCCTGGCGTCTTGTCCCTTCTCCAATTCGAGGACGACGACCGCCCGGTCCTGCCAGGCCGCCAGATCCGCCGATGCCCAAGTCACCTTCCTCACATTCCGCGGAAGGAGTTTGAACGACTCCAGGATCCTGCCCGCCGAAGGCCGCCACAGGGGATCAAGAGCCGCGATGACCTGGGCCGTCTCGGGTTGCTCCTTGATGGCCGACAATTGTGTGCCGACGAGCATTCGGGAACGCCTCGATAGCCAGCGGGCGTGGCCGCCTCCTGGGTCGGGCTGCGGAGCGGCCGTCGGCGCCGATTTTGCCGTATCGGGGGCCGCAGCCGCGGGGGGCTCCCCCAGGGCCTCCATCGACTCGTCGAGCTCGCTGGACCTCGACAGGATCGCCCAACTCCCAAGTCCCACGGCAATCGCCAGCAATGGGACACCCACTCCAATGGGCCATTTCAATGTAGACATCAGGGGGCCCGCAGCACCAGGCACTGCCGGCACATCGTCCGGCGGTTGGGGAACAACGGCCGGCGGTATTGCCGTTCCCAAGGCAACGGGCGGGGGCCCAGGCATCGGCGTTGCCGAGGCCAATCTGTCGAGGGCTTGTGTCGCGGGTGCGACACTCAGGTCGGAGGGAGTATCCTCCAGCCTCTTAGCTCGTAAGAGGGGTTTTCCTTGATTCGACGGAGCCGTTGGCGTGGGACTCCAGTCTTCGGGGGGGACAATCTGGACCATGCTCCCACATTTGGGGCATGCCATAATGGCCCCAATGGCCTGCTCACTGCGAACCGCCAGCCGGCGTTGACAGGTGACACACTCAATCGAAAAGAGGTAGTCGTCCACCACCCACCCTAACGGCTGACGATACGTCCCAAACGCAGAGACCGATCCCTGATGCCTTCCACGTCAATTGTAGATTGTAGAGCGCTACCCATGAGGCCTGCCAGCATTTAGGAGGCCTGCCAGCATTTAGAACGACGGGCCGTGCAAGCCGAAGAGACGTTGCACCTCGCGCCAGAGCTTGTCGAAGGACTCGGAACCTCGGCGGGCCGATTCCAGGTCGAATTGCGCAGCCAGCGCCGGTTGGTCGACAACCGGCGAGTAGGCCCGCGTGCCCGGCATGCACCGGGACAGGAATCCCTTTGCGTTGCGCACTGCTTCCGGATCTGGCACGGAGGGGAGTTGTAGCGACAGGCCCCGACGACCTCGCAACGAATCGAGGGACGCCAGGAACCATGCCTCAAACTCACGTTTGGCGAGAACCACCGCAGTGGGCACGTCGCCTCGCGCTCGACGCGCACGATCCAAGAGCGATGGGCCCAGCACGGCGGGACAGTCGTCGTCTGCATCAACGAGGATCAGGATCGCGCGTGGCCGTTCCATCCGTCTGGCTAAGAATTCGACAGCTCGCTCAAGTTCATTCGCCTTCACAAGCCGGTTCCGCCCAATCCGATGCGGCGGAAGGAGAATTCTCAGGTCGAGATCGGGATAGAGAACCCGCTGAAGCCGACGGAGGAGCACCGGGACCGCCTCACTCTCCCCGTGACCCTCAACGATCAGCGAAAGATTCAGCATCATGGCTCGTCAGGGAACAGCGGCAGGCACTCCGTACCAGGGTCGGGCGCTGGGTCGGGCGCGGGGTCAGGCATGGGCTTTGGGCGGGGTCTCAATTGGTCCATCCTGAGCAACTCGCCGGGGGTATAGAGGCAATCGCGCATGGCCGTTCTGGCAGCGTCATCCGCAGGTGTCACCGAGGTCTCGCCATCGACCGCGTTCACTACCAAGAGGGAGTCCGGGTCCGGCTCGGTCGCGTCCAGTAGATCAGGGCTGTGACTGGTCACCAAGACTTGGGCGAAGTTCGAGGCCTCTTGCAGGGCGCCCATCAGGATCCGCGCCGCGGCCGGATGGATCGTCGACTCGGGTTCCTCGATCCCGACCAGAGGAATCGCCGTCTCCGGCAGACGGTCAAAACACTGGAACACGGAGACCAGCACCCCCAGGGCACGGAGGGTCCCGTCCGACATGTTCTGAGCGAGAAAACTCCAAGGGTTCCCATCGCCGGCGACCGTCTGCTTGAACTCGAGCGTCTCCTTGTGGCCGAGGGATTTCTTATCCACCCGTTGGACCCCGGGTGCAATCCTGCCGAGATACTCCTCGATCCGTTCCTTGACCTCGCGGCTCTGCGATTCAAGCCATGCCACCACGCTGGCGAGGTTGCGTCCGTCGCGCAACAGCAGCGTGCCTTCGTCGGGCTCTTGCAGATCGCGCAGTCGCTCCGGATTGATACTGTAGAACCCCATGTTCGAGAGCGAGACGAACAGGGGATGGAACTCCGGAAAACCCGAGGCTATGGTCAGGTAAAGCCGATCGGTCGAAGCCCGGGGCCGCGGCTTGAACGTCGCCGACTGGACGACCCCATCTTTCACCTCATAGCTGCTCGTCGGAGCGCCGTTGCCGCCGATGCGGCACTTCTCCTCCTGGACCTCAAATCCCCCTTGGGGTTTCGCCCCGACACGGAAACCATAGGAGGCCTGCTCACCCCCGGGAAGAGCCATCTCCAATTCGATCGAGAAGTGGTTCGGATGCCCGCGAGAACGCCGACGGACCTCCTTGATTCCCCCTCGCTCCCGCAACGCCTGATCCATTGTCGATCGAAGCGACTCGGTGACGAACCGGAGCGCGTCAAGAAAGTTGCTCTTCCCGGACCCGTTGGGGCCGACAAGGAACATCAGCCGCCCCAAGGAGACGTCGCACTCCTTGATACTCTTGTAGTTCCGCAAGATGACACGCCGAAGAAAGGGAGCGGTTGGACCGGTCATACAACTCCCCGCGCAACCCCTTAAGGGGTATCTGAAAGACGCAATTCGCACCCGCTGTCTACATCTAAGTCTTAGTCATTTCATGTCCCGGGGGAAAGCCCTCGGCGCCCTTCCCACCGGTTTAAGGTGTGAACACAATAAAGGTGCCGCCTGTCTTGAAGAACGCGGGCGGGAAGCGCCGTCTTGACGGGTGGAATAAGACCCCACCTGAAGACTGGTGATCGGGGCCTTGTTCCTCGGGACTATGCGGCAGAGAAATCGATGGCTCAGCACACAGCGTTGAGGATCCTCAAGATCGACAGTCGGCGGGAGGATGTCCGCGCCGCGATGGGCAGGCTGCGTGAGCGGCTCAGTCCGCGGGGCGACGTCGTGAGCCAGGAAGGGCGGCGGCGGACTACGGAGATCTTCGGCCAGCCGCTCACGCCGCGCGAGGTGGTCGCGAGGATCTGCCGCGACGTCGAACAGCAGGGGCTCGCCGCCGTGCTCGATTACTCGTTCCGCATCGACAAGGCCCAGCTTACGCCCGAAACGCTTCGCGTCCCGGAGAAGGAGTTGGACCGGGCCCACACGCATGCCGACCCCGGGTTCCTCGAAGCGGTCCGACGCGTGCGTCAGCGGATTCGTTCCTTCCAAGAGGCGATTCTGCACCGCGATGTGCGCGTCGAGCGGCCGGGCGGATATTTGCGGGAGCGCTACCGGCCGTTGGATCGGGTAGGGCTCTGCGTGCCCGGGGGCGCGGCGGCGTATCCTTCCACCGTGCTGATGACCGCGGTGCCGGCCCAGGTGGCCGGGGTCAAGGAGTTGGCCCTGGTTGCCCCGCCGACGAAGTTCGGGGCGTACAATCCGGTTCTTCTGGCGACGTGCCGGGAATTGGGCATCCGCGAAGTGTACCGGCTTGGCGGGGCCCAGGCCGTCGCCGCCCTGGCCTACGGGGTGGACGGGATCCCGAGAGTCGACAAGATCGTCGGGCCCGGCAACCTCTTCGTCGCCCTGGCCAAGCAGCGCGTGTTCGGCGAGGTCGATATCGACTCGATCGCCGGGCCGAGCGAGGTGGTGGTGATCGTCGACCGTTCCACCCGGGCCGAGTTCACCGCCTACGACCTGATCGCCCAGGCCGAGCACGCCCCGGGCGCGAGCATCCTGATCGGCTGGGACGAGGCGGTGCTCGATGCGGCTGTGGCGGAGCTTGGAAAACAATTGGATCGCGTCGAGCGGGGCACGCTCGCCCGGCAGAGTCTCGAAGAGTTCGGGGCGGTGATCCTTGCCCGCGACGCCGACGAGGCGTGCCGCCTGACCGACGAGATCGCCCCGGAGCACCTCCACATCGCCACGGAGAACGCGGAATCGCTGGCCGAGAAGATCCGCCATGCGGGCGCGATGTTCCTGGGGAACTACACGCCGGTGGCCCTGGGCGACTACGCCGCCGGGCCGTCGCACGTGCTGCCCACCAGCGGCACGGCCCGCTTCGCCAGCGGACTCTCGGCCAACGACTTCCTCCGGGCCCACAGCGTGCTCTGCTTCAGCCGCGAAGGCCTCGAACAGCTCGCCCCCGACGTCCGCTCCCTGGCGACCCAAGAGGGCCTCACCGCGCATCGGGAAAGCGTGGAAGTGCGAATGCGTCAAGACGAGAGGGGAACGGCGGAAGTCGAATGAGTTGAAGGGGTTCTCGGACAATCAAGGAGCGAGCGATGGCGGAACTCGTGCTTACCGGCATGGACGACGCGGTTCTCCACCACCTTCAGGAGCGAGCCGCTCGCCATGGACGCACCCCCGACGAGGAGGCTAAGGCGATCCTGGCGGAGTCCGTTGGCGCAGATCGCCCGGACGCTTGGGCGCCGGTCGATGCGATCTACGAACGCCTGGTGGCATCGGGCCAGACCTTCACCGACAGCGCGGAACTGCTGCGAAAGGACCGGGACCGTTGAGCGCGATCATTGTCGATGCCAGCGTCGGGGTGAAGTGGTTCTTGCCCGAAGTCCATGCCGTGGAGGCCCGCGCGTGGCGTCATGGCGGAGGGCTTATGAAAACACTGTAGTTGTAGGGGGAGTTCTCCATGAACTGGCAAGAGCGGATTACGGCAGGCCCGGCCATCTGCCACGGCAAGGCGTGTATCAAGGGCACGCGGGTCATGGTCTCTGTGATTCTGGATAACCTGGCAGCAGGCGAGTCGCCGGAGGAGATCGTGCGGGGATACCATCTCCAACGTGAGGACGTCGAGGCGGCAGCGGCCTACGCCGCAGACTTGGCCCGCGAAACCGTCATTCCCTTCATGCCCGGGGTCGCATAAGAGGAATACGGTATAATGGTGTTGGATGACGCGAAGAGGTGACTCATGGCCATGCATGTGACTCTCGATTTGCCGCCCGATGTGGAGGACCGGCTCCGACGGGAGACCCCGAATCTCGACGCCGACGTCAAGGAGGCTTACTCCCTGGAGCTTTTCCGCCAGGGAAGACTAAGCCATGCTGAGCTCTCCCGCGTGCTAGGCCTCGACCGCTTTGAGACCGACGCCTATCTCAAGCGGCACGGCGTTTTGGAGGGCTCGCTAACCATGGCCGATCTCGAGGCCGACCGGCAGACGCTCGATTCGCTGATGGGGAAGTCCCGCTGATGCTCGTCGTTGCCGACAGCTCGCCGCTGATCGTCCTGATCCAGATCGGACAGATTGACATTTTGCCCGCGATCTTCCGGGAGGTAGTCATTCCCCCTGAGGTTTCTGGGGAATTGTCTCATTCCAAACGGCCGCAGGCCGTTCGTGAGTTCCTCGCTTCGCGACCCATCTGGCTCGTTGAGCGAGCGCCGGTGGCAATCGAGCGCATTCCGAACCTCCACGCTGGCGAACTCGCCGCGATCAGTCTCGCCCGGGAGTTGAGCGCCGATCTTCTGCTAATCGACGAGGTGCAGGGACGGAAGGCTGCGGCGGATCGCCGTATTCCGTTCACCGGAACGATCGGCGTCCTCGAATTGGCCGCCGACCGAGGGCTCCTTGGCCTGCGAGATGCTTTTGAACGTGTGAAGAAGACTGATTTCTGGATATCGCATGAACTGCTCGATGAGCGGCTCAGGCTCTATTCTGGCAGAGGGTCGCTTTGAGGCAGAGAGCTTTGAGGTGGTCCCGGAATGCAACCGCCTGATCGGGCGAGCGGGAGGTTGCCGGAGCCGTTCCATATCAATCGGCGGAGCAAAGAAGGGGTTCCATCCGACCCTCGGTAACGGATAGGGAGGCGAAGAAGTGGCATGCAAGAATCAGCTTACGGGAGCGACGGGTGTCTACCTGGTGGCAGCGGAGCTCTCAAAGCGTGGCTTTGTTGCGTCGGTGACCTCTCGGAGCGCCCAGGGCGCCGACATACTCGTGACGGACCAGCAATGCCAGCGAACGTATTCCGTCCAGGTCAAGACCAACAGAGCGACGTTTAGCTTCTGGCTGGTCGGCAAGCAGGCGAAGGATTTCGTATCTCCGTCGCATTTCTACGTCCTAGTCAACCTTAGGAACGGCCGGACTGAATACTTCATCGTTCCCAGCCAAGTCGTTTCAGAAAAGACATACGTCGAATCGACACCGAAGGGCACCTGGCATAGCTTCGCTATCGAGGACGCAAAGGGCTTCCAGGACCGCTGGGATCTGTTCGGCTTGCCTGATACCCTCTGTACCCGTGATCCCGTCTCAATGCCATTCATCCGACCTGAAATCGCCGCCATGGCCGGGTATGTTCCCGGCGAGCAGCCGCAAGAGGGCGGCTTTATCAAGCTCAATACCAACGAGAATCCGTATCCTCCGTCGCCGGCGGTCCGCGCGGCGATTGAAGAGGTGCTGGAGCGGGGCTTGCAGAAGTATCCCGATCCGACGGCCGGGGCCTTTCGACGCCGCGCGGCGGAACTGCTCGGCGTGCCGCCCGACTGGATCCTCTGCGGCAACGGCAGCGACGACATTTTGACCATCGCCACGCGGACCTTCGTGGGCCAGGGGCAACGGCTCCGGTTGCCGTACCCGAGCTACGTGCTCTACAAGTCGCTCGCCCAGATCCAGGGGGCCGAAAGCGAGGAGGTGCGGTTCGAGTCCGACTGGTCACTCTCGCCCGGCTTTGCCGACGCCGCCGAGGACCTGCGCTTGGTGTTTTTGCCCAATCCCAACAGCCCTTCGGGCACCGTCGTGTCGCCGGAGGCGATCCTGGCGCTGGCCGAGCGGTTGCCCTGCCCGCTGCTGGTCGACGAGGCCTACGCCGACTTCGCCGAGCAGCACTGCATGAGCCTGGTTGCGCGGAGCGAGAAGATCCTCGTCTCGCGGACGCTGAGCAAGTCCTATGCGCTGGCCGGGCTGCGGTTCGGCTACGTGGTGGCCCAGCCCTCCTTGATCCGCGAGATGGAGAAGGTGAAGGACTCGTACAACTGCGATGCGATCTCAATCGCCGTGGCCACAGCCGCCCTCGGCGACCGCGCATGGTTCGACCAGACCCGGGCCAAGATCCTCACCTCGCGGCGGCGACTGACCGAGGGGATGCGCAATCTAGGGTTTGTGACGGTCGATTCGCAGGCCAATTTCACCTGGAACGTGCATCCGAAACAACCGGCAAGACCGCTTTACGAGCGGCTCAAACAGGAGCGCATCCTTGTCCGATACATGGACTATCCGGGCTGGGGCGACGGCCTGCGGATCACCGTCGGCACCGACGCGGAGATCGACGCCTGCCTGGAGCGATTGGGGGCGTTGGTGTAGTATTGGGCTCACGCAAAGGCGCAGAGGCGCAAAGGCAAGGAAGGAAGTCCAGGAGCCCTGAGATATAGAGATGTGATTCGTGCAGGGGAATCCTTCCTTTGCGTCTTAGCGCCTTTGCGTGAGAATTCAAGGAGCGACAAAGACTCATGCCTCGCACAGCGACGATTCATCGCAAGACTGCGGAGACCGAGATCGACCTGGAGCTTTCGCTCGACGGGGCCGGGCAGGGACACTCGGCCACGGGCGTCGGCTTCCTCGACCACATGCTGGTGCTCCTGGCCAAGCATTCGGCCATGGACCTCACGGTCCGTGCCTGCGGCGACTTGCAGGTCGATCAACACCACACGGTCGAAGACGTGGGAATCGTGCTTGGCCAGGCGATGCGCGAGGCGCTGGGCAGCAAGGCCGGCATCCGTCGCTACGGCCACTTCACCCTGCCCATGGAAGAGAGCGTGGCCACGGTGGCCGTCGACCTCGGCGGCCGGGCCTATTTCGTGTTCCAGGCCGAGTTTCCCACCGACAAGATCGGCCAGTTCGACGCCGAGCTCGTGGCCGATTTCTGGCAAGCCTTCTCGGCCAACGCCCTGTGCAACCTGCACATCACGGTGCCCTACGGGCGCAACAGCCACCACATCGCCGAGGCGATTTTCAAGGCCGCGGCCCGGGCCCTGCGCATGGCCTTCGAGCCCGACCCCCGCATCCCCGACGTGCCGAGCACCAAAGGCACGCTCTAAACGACCTTGCGTGATCCCGGGAGGGCGAGGCTCCTGCCGAGCCGTCATGCACTTGCGAAGACGCGCGATCGCAGCAGGCTCGGCAGGAGCCTCGCCCTCCCGGGATTGGGAGACCTCACTTGGTTCGTTTTGGTTTAGCTTGCCTGGAGTACGCTCGATGAAACATCCGAGATCGATTCTTGCGCTGGGGCTGGGGTTTTGCCTGGCCATGGCCTCGGTGGTGTCCGCCGCGGAGTTGCCGAAGCTGGCCGTGCCCGACGGGGCGGGAGTGAACATCCATTTCACCGATCCCCGGCCCGGCGAAATGAAGATGCTTGCGGAGGCGGGTTTCCGCTGGGTCCGCATGGACTTCGCGTGGGGAGGCATCGAGCGGGAGAAGGGCAAGTACGACTTCACCGCCTACGAGCGTCTCCTGGCCGCCCTGGAGCCGCACAAGATCCGCGCCCTCCTGATCCTCGATTACTCCAACCGTCACTACGACCAGGGGCTCTCGCCGGCCAGCGACGAGGGACGCAAGGCGTTCGCCCGTTGGGCCGCCGCGGCGGCCAGGCACTTCCGGGGGCGCGGCATCCTGTGGGAAATGTACAACGAGCCGAACATCGGCTTCTGGAAACCCAAGCCCGACGTCGAGCAGTACGTCAAGCTGGCCCTCGAGGTCGGCAAGGCCCTGCGCGAGGCGGCTCCGGAGGAGACGTACCTCGGCCCGGCCACCTCGCAGATCGATCTTCCCTTCCTCGAAGCGTGCTTCAAGGCCGGCCTGCTGGACTACTGGTCGGCCGTGTCGGTCCACCCTTATCGGCAGCGCGATCCGGAGACCTCAGCCCCCGAATACGCCGCCCTGCGGCGTCTCATTGCGAAGTACGCCCCCAAGGGCAAGTCGATCCCGATCCTCTCGGGCGAGTGGGGCTATTCGTCGGTGTGGAAGGACTTCGACGAGGTGCGGCAGGGCAAGTACCTGCCGCGACAATGGCTGGTCAATCTGGCCAACGACGTGCCGCTCTCGATCTGGTACGACTGGCACGACGACGGCCGGGACCCCAAGGAGCCGGAGCACCACTTCGGCACGGTCCGCCACGAGTACCACGCGGGGCGCGATCCGGTCTATGACCCCAAGCCCGCCTACCTGGCGGCCAAGACCCTCGTCGCCGAACTGGGCGGCTTTGCGTTCAGCAAGCGGCTGACCGTGGGCGAGGAGGACGAGTACGTGCTGCTGTTCTCCAAGGGAGATGAGGTGCGTCTGGCCGCCTGGACCACGTCGTCCACGCCGCGCACGGTGCTCATTCCGGCCAGCCCCGGCCGGTTCCACGTCGTCTCGCACACCGGCGAGAAACGGCCCACCCTTGCCACGAATCCCAAAGGACTCTCGGTCGTCCTCGACGACACCCCGCAGTACCTGACCCCGGAGGCCCCGAACGACCTACTGCGGATCGCGGCTGCCTGGCAGCGGGCGCCCGGGGAGGCGTCGATTCGCGGCCCGCAGAAGACCGATATCGAACTGGCCATAACCAATCCGCTCGACCGTCCGATCCGCGTGCTTGACGGCCGGCGTCGCTCTACGGTCCTGGAGCCGGGCCAGTCGGCCACGCTGGCCACGGCGGTCGAGGTGCTCCGCGACGACACGCCGCACGCCGCCAACCTGACCTGCGAAGTGGACCGCGCGGTCCCGCTGGTGCAAACCACCCAGGTCGTCGCCGCCAATCCGCTCCGCGTGATTCTCGGGCCGCCGGCGGCGAAGGGGCTTTCCGTACGCGTGGAGAATCCGTCGGGCGAGGCGTTTCAAGGGTCGGTGCGGCTCGTTCAGGTCTCGGGCCTCCACCCGGCCGCGCCGACGGCGAAGATCCAGTTCCGCTCCGGAGAGTTGGAAAAGGACCTCCGCTTCCCGCTCCAGGACGACCGCGTGAGCCGCTTCGAGTTGGGCGTTTGCGTGGAAGACAGCCAGGGTCGGCTGCAACGGGCCCTGCCCGTCGTGCCCATGACCCTGGTCGACGACTTCGCTCGCTACACACCGGAGACGCTGGCGAAAGCGTGGAAAATGACCCCCGACGGCGACGCCACGGTGGCCTCCACGCAGTCAGTTACCCTGGTCGAGTTGCCTTCGGGAGACCTTTCGCCGGGCGGGAAGGGGCTGAAGATCGACTACCGCATGGAAAAGGGCTGGAAATTCATCCGCCTCGTGCCCCAAACCGAAGCCCTCCGCAAGATCGAAGGCCGGCCCAAGGCATTCACCCTCTGGGTCCACGGCGACGGCTCGCAGAACCATCTCCGCCTCCGGTTCACCGATTCGGAGGGCCAGACGTTCCAGCCCGACGGCCCGGCCATGACGTGGAAAGGCTGGCGAAGCGTGACCTTCGCCATGGACGGCACCTCGGCAGGCCACTGGGGCGGCAAGAACGACGGAGTCGTCCGTTACCCGATCCGGTGGGACTCCCTGCTGCTGATCGACAGCGTCCGCCGTGAGACCGGACCGCTCGCGGTCCATGTCAGCTCGCCCATCCTCATCTATCGCGAACGCGAACGAGCGGCCTCTCCGGCTTCCAAGGGAAAGCCCGCGAAACGGTGAGTGCTCAGCGGAATGAAGTGCGAATAGGGGAAGGGAAAAGGGAAAGAGATGGAAGAATGGGAAGGGCAAGAAGCTGTGCCCTGATCACACAATTCTGAATGGGAATCCTCTCCTCATTCTGTTGCCCTTTCCCCCCTTTCTTTTCCTTTCCCCTTCTTCTCCTCCGACAGCTTCACACGGCTGAAGTGTTCCTGAGAACGAAGTCCAGCGCAGGCGGCGTGCGATAGTATTCCGCCTCGGCGGCCAGATCGATGACGTGGACCGGCTCTCCGCAACGCTTCTGCCAGTCACTCGCCCAATCGGCATGACACGTCAAGAGGATCACCTGGAGCCGGCCGTCGGCGATGAGGTCGACCAAGAGGCTTTCGGTGGCCTCGCGATGCTGCGGGTCGAGGCTCACGAGGCTGTCGTCGAGCAGGACAAACACCGGGTTGCCCGATTCCGCCAGGGCGCGGGCCACGGCGATCTTCATTCCCAGGGCGGTCAGGGCTTGTTCGCCTGCGGAAAGCTGGTGTGGCTGCCAATGCTCGGCCCGATCGCCCCCTTCGCCGACCCGATCGACGGCGAACGCCTCGTTCAGGCTCACCTTGGCGTAGGCCCCGCCGGTGAGCCGGGCCAGGTTCGCGCCGATCCGCGCGGCGAGCTCGCGCGGCACGCTTTCCGACATCTCCTGGATCTTCTCGCGGATCCGCTCCTTAAGGAGGTCCCTCGCCTTCTGAAGGACTTCTTCGCGCCGGAGTTCCGCCCGGGCGTCGTCCAGGTCGGCCTCGACGCTGCCGAGGGACCGCTTCGGTCCGGCGTGCTTCAGGTCGGCGGAGAGACGGTCCACCTGCTTGTCGGCCGCGTGAAACTGGTTCGTCAACTCGTTGAGCCGCCCCCTCGCCCGGGCAAGCTCCGCGCGCATCGCGTCGCGAAGTTCCTTGCTCGGCGGAGGCGACTGGGGCGACTCGTGGACGAATGCCTCGCGTGCGGCGGCCGCCGCGGCACGCCGCTGGCCGAGGGCCGTGTGGAGTTGTCCCTGTTGCGTCTCCGTGGGCCGGCGGTTCTCGAGCTGCTTGAGCGACTTCGCTTCCTTGTCGACTTCCGCCTGTTTGACCTGCCGCTGCGTGTTGAGTTGGGCTTCCGTGGCCAGGACGGTGCGACCCCACGCCTCGCGGTCTTCGGGGGTGACGGGACTGGCCTCGCGCCGCTTGCGAAGCGTCTCGACTTCGGCCCGGAGCGACTCCAGCGTATCGTCGCGCAGTTGCCTGGCCCGCTCCGTTTCGGCCGCGGCCAGTTCGTCGGCGATTCGTTTTCGCTCGTCGGCGAGCTGCCGCAGGGCGTCCTCGTCGGCCGCGTTGAACCGGGCCAGAAGCGCGGCGATCTCCCGCTCTGCGCGCTGGGCCGCCCGCTTCAGGCTCGACACGTCTTCCTTCCCCCGCGCCACGACCCGCACGTCGTCGACCCGGATCACGACGCTTCCGACGATCCCCTCGTGGACGCGGCCGGGCTCCAACGCGATTTCGCGGGCCGGGGCATTGTCTTCAGAGAGTTCCACGCGGGCAGTTCGGGTTGCGGCGGAAATCTCGTAGCGCAGGCCCGTGGCGTCGAGCCGGTTGACCGCGTCGTTCCGCTGGTTCTGGAACTGCTGGAGCAGCTTCTCGTCGCGCGGCTCCGGCCGGGGCCGGGATTGGAGTTCCTGCCGCAGCCGGCGGCAGCGGGCGTCGGCCTCTTCGGCGAGCCGAAGCCGGACCAGGAGACGCTCGATGCCGTCGGCAAGCGAGGCATCGAGCGCGACCCGATACTGGGACTGGAGCCGATCCAATTCCTCGCGCACCCCTGCGACGGCCCGCTGCTGCCGCCGGATCTCGTCGTCGAGCCCTTCCCACTGCTCGGCTTGTTTCTGGAGCCGGTCGGCCTCATCCTGGGCGGTCAACCACGCCTCCGCGAGGCCTTGGAGCCGCTCCAAGCGGCGGACCTCCTGTTCGGCCTGTTGCCGCTCCCGGCCGAGCCGCTCCCGGCCGGCTCGGGCATCGCGATACTGCCCCTGGAACTGCTCAAGCTGGGTCAACGCATCGCGGGCCTCGCGGAGTTCCGTGTCGAGGCTTTGGACGCGCTGCTGGGCGCGGGTGAGCGCGCCGGGACGCTGGCCGGTGCGCTTCGACTCCTTGATCTGATCCTCCAGGGCCTTCATCACCTCCTTGGGATCGGGGCCGGTGCCCTGGATCGTGGCGGCGGTCAGCAGGCTGTGCCCGTCGGGCGGGAACTGCCGCACGACGGCGGCCAGGTCGTTCTGCCGGCCCCAAAGGAGCAGGGCCGCCGCGTCGGCCGACATGGGAAGCGACTCCTGGACCTTCTTCAGGGCCTCGCCTTTCGCCTTGATCCGGCTGGAGCCCTCGACCCATTCGCCGCTCTTGTCGGTAAGCGTGCGGTGCAGGAGGATCGTCGGCTCCGGCTCGCCGCGGGAGAGATGCAGGGTGGCCGTCGGGGGGCTGTCGGGGTCGAAACGCGAGACAAGGCTCTCGCGGTCCTCCTTCCGGCGGTCGAACATCGCGGTGAGGATCGCCTCCTGGATCGCCGTCTTGCCGGTCCCGTTGCGTCCCGCCACGATCGAAAGCGGATGGGCAAGATCGAGCGTCACCTGCTTGATCTGTCGCACATGCTCCAACTCGACGCGATGGATCCTCATGGCTGTGTCACTCGCTCATGCCGATTGGGAAGATGAGGGATGAGGGATGAAGTGAGAACCGACATTTTGCACAGGAACTCCTCATGGGGGCGGTCTCCCGCGGCAACGCAGCGACCGCGACGCAGAGCGTCGCCGAAAGTGGGTTCCCACGCAGAGC
>CAYSGY010000056.1:5064-18429 GCA_964430315.1 uncultured Planctomycetaceae bacterium | reverse complement strand
GACTGCGCTTCGCTTGTCCCACCCTACGAGGAGGATCAACCATGGGTCGCTTTGAATTCCGAGGCGCTCGGTCTGTCGCTGCGGTCCTGATACTCTGTCTGTTGTGCGGCGAGTCGCGGTCGGAAGAAGCCCCCTGGCGCGTCGGTCTGGCCCGGGTGCAGATCACGCCCGAGGGGCCCATGCCCATGTGCGGCTATGGGCCGCGCGTCTCCGACGGCGTGCTCGACGACCTCTATGCCAAGGCCATGGCCATTGAATCGCCGGAGGGGACGCGGGCCGTGCTCGTCTCGGCCGATCTGCTGTTCTTCCGCCGCGACGTGGCGGAGGCGGTGGCCGGGCGGATCATGGAGAGGACCGGACTGAAGCGCCGGCAGGTCCTGCTCAATGCCTCGCACACGCACTCCGGACCGGTCGTGGGCATGAACCGGGACCTCGACTCCATCGGCGTTCCGGACGAGCAGCGTCCGCGCGTCGCGGCCTACACCCGGCGCATCGAGGAGCAGATTGCCGACCTGGCGGCCGCGGCCCTTCGCGACATGCAGCCGGCGCATCTGAGTTTCGGCGTCGGTCTGCTCACCACGGCGGCAAGGCAAGCGTGCCGCCTTCGACGGGCACGACGCAGTTGTTCACGAAGCCCGCCTCGTCGCTCACCAGGAAGGCGACCACGTTGGCCACGTCGACCGGCCTGCCCATGCGCTGCACCGGGATCTTCTTGGCCACCTCGGCGTACAGTTCATCCTTCGGCTTGGAGAAGCCCGCGCAGGAGGCGGCCAGCATCGGCGTGTCGATCGTCCCCGGGCTCACGCCCACGAAGCGGACGCCCTTCGGGCTGTGGTCGGTGGTGAGCGATCGCATCAAGGCCACCAAGGCGGCCTTCGACGCCCCGTAGACCGCATGCTCCGGGAAGCCGATGTCGGCCGCCACCGACGTGGTGAAGCAGATCACGCCCTTCCCCTGACGCTCCATCACGGGAATCGCGTGTTTGGCCAAGAGCACCGGGCCCAGGAGATTCACATTGATGATCGTGTGGAAGTCGTCGAGCGTGATCTCGGTGATCTTCTGGTTCCGCAAGACGCCGGCATTGGCGCAGGCCGCGTCGAGGCGGCCGAACTTCGCGACGGCCAGATCCACCGCCGCCTTCACGTCGGGCTCCTTGCTCACGTCGCCCAGATGGAACAGGCACGAAAAGCCCTTGGCCGTCAGCCGGTCGGCCAGGGCCTTCCCCTCGGCAGCCTGGATCGACATGGCCACCACCTTGGCCCCATGCTCGCAGCAAAGCTCGGTGCAGGCCTCGCCGATCCCCGACGTGCCGCCCGTGATCAGAATCACCTTATCCTTCAAATGACTCATGGGTCTTTTCCCCTTTTTCCGTCTTCTTTTCCTTTTTCCCTTCCCCTTTCTTCTTCTTTCCTCCTCCCTCCACTATCCCTTGAATCCCGACCGTTGCCGGCGCTGGCGGCCCGTGCGGCGGAACTCGACGGCGCTGTCGATCAGGCTGAAGATATCGTGTTTCGGCCGGTAGCCGAGCACATAGCGGGCCTTGGTGGTGTCGATGCAAAAATCCTTGCCGACCGGATCGACCAGGTCGAGCACGTCGATCCCGAGTTGCCTGGCCGCGTGGGCCGCCGCGTCGACGTAGTTGAACGGGTCGGTCATGGCGATCATGAACGTCTCGCCTTCGATCCCCTCGGTCTTCAGCGCCAGGAGATACGCCTGGACGCAATCCTCCACGGCCACGATGTGCCGGAGCATCGGCGTGCCGTCGGGATGGCGCAAGGCGACGGCCGCGTCACGCCCGCCCGCGTACCGTGCGCGCTGCTGGTCGTTCATCAGATCCGACCAGACCGGAACGCCGAACTGGTCGCCGGCCACCGTAAGATGCGTGAGAATGTCGTCCTCCGATTGGATCCACGACATGCGCAAACAGACCGTCGGCACGCCCGCCTGCCAGAAGAACTCCTGGAACATCGTCTCTTCAAGGGCTTTTGAAAGCGGGTAGTAGCCCGGATAGGCGACCATCGGCATGTCTTCGCGAATGGGCACGGGCTGCGGGTTGAAGTAGATCCCGTTCACCGCGTCGCCGCTGGCCAGGACGACCCGCTTCGGCTTCTTGGTCCGCATCGCCGCATCGAGGAGGTTGAACGTGCCCTGGGCACTGACCTTGATCACGGCGTCGCGGTCTTCCTTGCACGAGGCGAGATGGATGACCGCGTCGCTCCGCGCGACCTGGGCCTCGACGGCCGGGCTGTCGGCCACGTCGAGTTGGACTTCCTCGACGCCGTCCACGCCCACGGGCAACCGGCGGTCGACCGCGATCACGTGATAGCCCGCCGCCACCAGGGCCTCGCAGAGCGGCGCGCCCAGCTTGCCGCTCGCGCCCGTCACCATCACCGACTTGATGTTCAACATGCTTCTCACTCCTTCGGATATTCCATGAACTCCACGATGGCGCCGTCCGGCGTCTGGAAGAAACCGACCACGGCGATTCCCGCGTCAAAAGGCTCCAAAAGGACCTTGAGGCCCTTGGAGCACTCGGCAATGCTATCCACGCGAAATGCCACGTGTGGCATCGTGCGCACCGGGCCGGTCACGGGGCTGTCGGGCTCGAACCGCAGCCATTCCACGTGGTACGGATGGCGCTGGAAGTCGGTGACCCAGACTTTCGTCGCCTCCACGTAGATCTCGTCGGCCTTCTTCTCCGTGGTGACAATTCCCAGATGATCGAACTGCATCTTCATAGCGTTCCCTTCTTGACACTTCCCTCGGCCTTTGGAGTGCGGCGGCCCGCCGCCGCTTTCTTTTCTTGAAACGCAGCCTCAACCAACGCCTGCCGTGCCGCCCCCCCAATCCAAAGCGGCGACAAGTCGCCGCACTCCAAAGCTCGCGCGGTCCTCCAACGTCATGCGTCAATCCGTCCGGATGCCGGGCATCACCCGCAAAGCATTCTTCGAGTAAACCTTCTCCAGCACCTCGTCCGGCAGGTCGAGCCCGAAAATCCTCCAACGCACGTAGACTCCGAAGCGGCCGATGTAGTCGGGGTAGTCGAAATACTCATCGCGGGTCTGGAGGAATCGGAAGTAGCAGCGGTAGGCCTCGGGCGACACCGGCATGTCGAGCCCGAAGAGGATCCGGTCCTGGTACTTGATGAAGAAATCACGGGCAGTATACGGCTGGCGTCCCAGTTCGTCGATCCGGGCGGAGAAATCAATTACCACGTTGGGATGGGCGTCGAGCAACTCGCCCACCGTTGCCAGGTCCTCCGGGAGGTTCGCCACGTGCGGCAACAGGAACGTCGTGCGCGGGTGGCGCGCGATCATCCGGTTCCGCTGATCGAGTAAGTCCCATTTCGAGAAATGCGATCCCGTGAAGCTCCAGCCCGGGAACTCCCGGAGCGTGAGATAATGCTCGTTGCGGGCGTCGGATGGGAGGAAGAAGGCGATGGGATCGGAAACGTGGATCAGCACCGGGATGCCCAGTTGTCCGGCCCGTTCCCAGATCGGCGCAAGCCGCTCGTCGTCCACGCGGAGCATCGCTCCCTCCGAGTCGCGGAACCGCAGGCCAAGCTCCTTCGTCACCTTCAGCCCGCAGGCCCCCTTGGCCGCGTCCTCTTCGAGATGCTCGATGCACCGCGGGGCGAAGCGGTCGTCTTTGATGAGCACCGGGTCGTCCCATTGGGCGAAATCCGACATGGTCAAGGCGGCAAACCGGCCCGGATAAGGCTTCACGTAACGGTCGAGAAAATGGTCGATCGGGCGCCGGGCGATCGTGTAGGTGTTGTTCTCCAGCGGCATCGTCGTGTTGCCGGTCACGTTGACCCAGAGGCGAATCCCCACGGCGTCCATCACCTCGACGAGTCTCTCCGGCGGCAACTCGCCGAAAAGGTGGTTGTGGGCATCGATGACCGGGAACCGGGCCTTCTGCGGGACGTGCGAGGCCACCTTCAGCAGGCAGTCGGGACGGAAGTCTTTGAGGAGTACGTCGTTCATTTCCCTGTTATCCCGGCTCAGGCGTTCGGGTCGCTACGGCCGTGTCGAAAGCAATCGTAGGGTGGGACAAGCGAAGCACAGTCCCACCGGAATCTGCACGGAGCCGCCGGTGGGACTGCGCTTCGCTTGTCCCACCCTACACTCTTGTGTTCCTTTTCCTTTCCCTAGCCCAGGCGTTTACGCCTGGGACGGCGGGGCGATAATCGCAATCTGTAGCCCCTTCAGGGGCTTTATCCGAATGACCGCTCGCCGGGCCAATCGTCGTCGTCAGTCTCCGTCATTTCCAGCAGTTCCGACAACCGCCGGCTGCGGTGATGTTCCTCCTGATTGTCAATATAGCGAGACACCTTCTCCAGTTCATCTCTCCGCAACGTCAAAACGCCGTATCCCTCTTGCCAATACAGCCCCCGAGCCGGCTTCAGTTCGTGATTCACTCGATACGACGTCGCCCCCTTCACCTCACCAATGAAGCTGCTCACCGTAGCCTTCGGCGACAGCCGCACCAGGAGATGGACATGGTCCTGCATAGCGTTGTGGCGGATCGGCCACCCGTTGCGTTTCTTCACCTCTTCGTTGAGGATGTCGAGGAATCGCGGTCGCCACGCCCGTTCGATGACAGCCTCCCGGCGAGCAGTGGCCCAGGCGAAATGGTAGTACAGTTGGTGGAATGCGTGGCCCACGGGCATCTCCGATTCCGCCGGTGCTGTCGCGAAAGCCCCTGAAGGGGCTGACATTCCATCTCTTGTCGCTTTCGGTCCCACGCGTAAACGCCTGGGCTAAAGAAAGGGGGGGACGGTCGCCTTCAACGCCGAGAATCCAGTCTATCCATTCTCTGATCCGGGCTCAAACTGCCATCTTCTCTTCTCTCTAGCCCAGGCGTTTACGCCTGGGTCGGCGGGCCACGAAGAACAGTTTCAGCCCCTTCACGGGCTTCCCGAACCGGCCGATACGATGCCACGTCACGGCAGCACGGCCCGGATGCCGGTCATCTTACAGAAGTCGATGAGGTCGGCATAGAGTTCGGACCCGTAGCCCAGGCAGGCGTATTCGTTCGTCCAGTTCTCGAGCATGACGTCCATGTCGCCGTGGGCGGTGACGAAGCCGTGCGGCCAGAAGGGGATGCCGCATTCGAGCTTGCGGGCTTCGAGCCGGTCGGCCGGCGGCTCGAAGATCGAGGCGCGGGTGATGACCATGGTAAACTCGCCGTCGACGCGGCCCAGGCGGGCAAGGACCCCTTCGCCCACTTTGCATACGAGGTGGATCGACAACCCGCCCGCCTCGCCTTCCGTGGGAATTCCGTGTTCGGCGAAACCGGCCGGGCCGAGCTTGCCGGCCAGCGAGGGCGGGCAGGCGCCGTCGCCGATGATCTTGATCTCGCCGTTCTTCTTGTCGAGGTGCTGCAAGTCGCCGTAGTAGACCGGCTCGCGGCTCAGCTTGGTGAGGAGGAGCACCGTCATCGCCGTGTTGAAGTCGCCGAGCGTCGAGGTGCCGCAGCCGTCCTCCAGCATCATGCTCTGGGCGAAACAGGAGGCGCTGTAGTCGTCGCCCAGGCCGGGGAACGACTGGATCGTGTAGAAATCCCAGCCGTTCCGCTCGACGAGCTTCTTGATCGCCAGATACAGACGCATCGACCGCTCGTTGACGACGTTCTTGGCCGGCACGACGCTGAAGAGTTTCCGGATCCGCGGCTCCAGGGCGTCCAATTCGGCGAAGGAAACGGCCTGGGCCGTGCGCATCAGTTCGGTGGTGTCGCGGCTGTCGATATCGACGCCGAACCTCTTCATCCACTGGCTCGGATCGGCCACGCCGCACGTCTGGCCCATGCCACGCCCGCCGAACGTGCCGATCGTCGACATGTTCAGCCAGTTCTTCATGTGGGCCGCGCGGCAGAAGCTCACGATGCGGTCGACTTCGGCCGCGTCGTCGGCCGCCCCGTAGACGAACTTGTGCGGGATGCCCACTTCCAAGAGCGCCCCGTGCATGACCAGCCCGCCCACCGGGCGCCAGCCCTGGGAACCGGGATGCGTCCACAGGAGCACGCCGCGCCCGGTCATGGCGAAGTCGCGGACCGCGGCGATCATGTGCGCGGCCCAGACCCAGGTGCCGGAGAAGAGCACGACGCAGTCGATCCGTTCGTCGTCCTTCATCCGTTTCAGGGCCGCTGCCGCTTCGGCCTTGGTGGCGACCACCACATCGTGGACCACGAGGTCCATGCCGCGGTCCGCCAGGGCCTTCTTGGATCGGGCCACGAGGCCATCGTCGATGAACGGCTGGCCCATCGGGTCCTTCAAGCCGTCCTTGTGGACGCCATACACGATGAATCCTACAGTCGGGTGAATCATTAGGGTCTCCTTGTGGTGAGTACGCAGTAGGCTGTACGCGGTACGCAGGCGGGACTTGCGAGATGACAACGGCCACTGCAACCCGCCAACGACTCGACCTCCGGCAACTGCGTACTGCCTACTGCGTACCGCCTACTGCGTACTGCTCCCTCATCCACGGATAGATCTTCTGATAGCTACTGAAACGATCCCGATAGACGGCGGCGCGGGCGGGGTTGGGTTCGACGATCTGCTGCGGCTGGACCCAGGTGCCGACCAGGTCCTGCGGCCTGGACCCGGAATCGGCCGCGCAGGCGAGCAGGGCGACTCCGAGGCAGCCCGCCTCGGTCACGGCGAGGGTCGTGATGGGGCGGTCGAGCACGTCGGCCTTCAACTGGGTGAGGGCCAGGTTCTTCGCCCCGCCGCCGATGGCGCGGAACTCGCGAATACGGAGCCCCGCCCGGTCGAGGATCTCGACGTTGAGCCGCATCTCCATGGCCACGCCTTCCAGGAGCGCCCGGAGCACCTGCCCTCGCGTCGTGCTCAGACGCAACCCGAGAATCGCCCCCGGCACCTCGGCGTCGAAATACGGCGTGCCCGACGGGGTGAAGTAGGGCAGCACCGTCAAGTCGGTCGGGTCCGCTGGCATGCTGCGCAGCAGGAGATCGTAGGGATCAGCCCCGGTGCGCCGGGCCTCCTCCTGTTCGAGTTGTCCCCACTGGTCGCGGAACCATCGCAGGAGATTCCCGCCGGTGAGGCTGAACGCCACCGTGGTGTACATCCCCGGCACGGCGTGATCGTAGGTGCAGAGGTTGCTGTGGAGGAGGTTTTCGGCGAAGATCGGCGCGGCGAACGCGGGACAGATGCACTCGACGGTGCCGGTGGCGTACATGGCGGCGCCGGGCTCGACCACGCCCGCCCCCAACGCCCCGCAAGGCTGATCGTGCCCGCCGGCCACGACCTTCACCCCCGCCGGCAACCCCAACTCGGCGGCCACGCTGCGGCTGACCTCGCCGACGACCGTGCCCGAGACCGCGGGCGGGGCCAATCGCGAGGCGTCAAGCCCGACGGCCGAGAGGATCTCTTCTTCCCAGCGGTGCTCGCGGACGTTGAACAACATGGTCCGGCCGGCCAACGGCCAACTGATGGCCGGCTCCAGCCCGAGCCGAGCCTGCAACAGCTCTTCAAAACAATAGAACCGCGCAGCCTCGTTCCAGACGTCCGGGCGATGGTCGCGGAGCCACAGCAGTTTGAACAACGTGAACATCGGGTGCGGCGTGTGGCCCGTGAGGCCGTAGAGTCGATCCACGCCGAACTCGCGGCTCCACGTCGTCGCGATGGTCGCGGCCCGGGTGTCGGACGAGACCATCCCGTTGCCCAGGTAGCGGCCGTCGCGGCGGACCGGCGTGAACGCCTCGCCCTGGCACGTGATGCCGATCGCGCGAACCGGATCGCCGGGCGACAGGGTGGCCGCCTCGCGGATCACCTCGAGGCACGATGCGATCACCCGCCCGGAATCGAGTTCCGCCCAGCCCTTCTCGGGACTCAAGAGCGGGTACTCCCGGTACGCCAGGCCGGCCAGGCGGCCCTCCGTGCCAAACAGCCCGGCCTTGCAGCCGGTGGTGCCGACGTCAATGCCCAGGTAACTCACGACGGTCCCTTCCCGAAAAGCTCTTCCAGCAACTCGTCACGTGAAAGGCCCAAGTGCTCCGCCACGTCCGCAAGAATTCCCGCGAGCGTACCGACACGCAAGGCGTCGTGTCGAGGGATCGTGACGTGGTGCTCGCCCCGCTGCTGCGTGGTCAGCCGCATGTGCGACCCGGTCTGTCTGGTCACTTGATACCCGAACCTTCCAAGCGTGCGGACCAGGTGGCCGGCGGATAAATCTCGCGGGAGCTTCATGCGGGAATCACTTCCTCTCGCACGAAGTGGAGCCGGATCAGTTGCGGGCGGTGTCCTTCTTCACTATGGCACTCGACCGCGTCGCGGACGTTCTTCCTCAATTCCTCAAGCGTGTCGGCCTCGGTGAAGATCGAGTGGCCCAAGGCGCGGGCGATGAGGCCTCCCTCGGGCGCCTCTTCAACGAGGAAGATGATCTCAGTCATGGGATTGCATTCTCCGAATCTGATCCATCTCCATTGTACCGCCGGCCACCTGGAGGGAACGCTCTCCGTGGCGTTCCGTGAAGCGAAATGACGGCATCCATGGCGATTCCCGGAACGCCACGGAGGGCGTTCCCTACAGCCCATTCCATGTCCTCCGACAATCGTACGAGCCCAATCAGGCCGGTATCACAAGTCTCCCGCTCCGCGACGATTCTTCGGGTGTGTGGCATGCCGTCGCGAAGCGTCGGCATGTTTGCGCACCGCCATGCCGACCCGCGGCTAGGGCCGCGTGACGGCATGCCACCCTTCGCCCTCTACACCTTGCACCTCACAAACCGATCAGTCTTCCACTCCGCGACGATTCTTCCGCGGCGGCCATGACGCGGACCGCTTCGCGCGACTCTTCCGGCGTGATTCGTTCCGGGGCCCGGCCTTCCAGCACGCAGTCGGCGAAGTAGCGCAGCTCCGCGGTGAGCACGCCGAATCGCTCGCCGAAGACCTGGGGCCAGTACATCGTGTCGGGCATGGCCCCGCCGCGGGCGCCCTGGATCGTGAGGCCGGCTTCGCCGCAGTTGATGTAAATCGCCCCTTCGGTGCCGATCACTTCCAGCCGGGCGTCGATCTGGTACGGGGTGCTCTCCGGCAAGTACCAGATCGACTCGACCACGGCCACGGCGTCGCTGTCCAGACGGATCATGGCCCAGCCGCCCTCCGGATACTTGGACTGGTCGGGATGGACCTCCTGGGCGTAGACGCTCACGGCCCGGGCGCCGCTGAACCAGAGCATCAGGTCGGTGTCGTGGATCCCGTCGCCCATCAGGGCCGAAATGCTGTTGCACACGACCTTGCCGATGGCCTTCGAGAGATTGCGCCGGGCGTGCATGGAGATGATCCGGCCGATGCGTCCCTCGTCGATCGCCTGCTTCGCCAACGCGACCCGGGGATCGAAGCGGCAGATGTGCCCCACCATGAACAGCCCGCGGCTTTGCCGGGCGGCCTCGACGATCGGGTCGCACTCCGCAGCGGTCGGCGCCATCGGCTTCTCCAGCAACACGTGCTTGCCGGCGCGGAGGGCGTCCACCGCGGGAATGCGGTGGTCCTGGATGTGCGTGGTGATGCTCACCACGTCGACGTCGGGATCGGCCAGCAGCTCGCGGTAGTCGGTGTAGCGCTTCTCCACACCGTACTTGTCGGCCACCTCCGCCAGGCGCTGCGGACGCCGCGTGCAAAGCGCCGCCAGTTCGATGCCCGGCATTCCCGCCAGGGCATCGGCGTGGATCTCGCCGAACCAGCCCAGGCCGATCACTCCCCACCGAAGCGTCCGCTCCCCCTTCTTCCTCGTTCTGCCGTTTTCCATGAATGGGCCTCCCCTGAACTGGGTTCACCGAGGCAACAGGCGGCCGTAGGACGGGTTTCCAACCCGTCCGTCAAGTCCCGTGCCTGAAGCAAGGACGGGTTGGAAACCCGTCCTACGGGCAATCGTTGCCCCTTACCATAGCCCTCGGGGAGGCGCGGAGCAAGTAGCGGGCTTGAATCGCGCAGACGGGAAGGGGGGCAATCGCGTTTCGACGAACCTTCTCAGTCTTCGGCGTCGACGTGGGCCCGGGCCGGGTCGCGTTCCCAGTGGAGCCCGGCCTCCTTCTTGAGCCCTTCGCGCCAGAGCCGGTTGGCGACGGACTGGTCGTAGCGGGCGGCCATCGCGTAGCCGCGGTAGTCGTCGGCGAGGAAGAGGTCCCAAAGGACCGAATCGCTGGGCGTGTACTCGACCAATCGGACCACGTAGACCGTCGCCTTGGGCTGGTCCGTGGCCAGCCCGATCTCGCCGGCCTTGAGCTTGAACACGGATTGCATGAATTCGGTCCCGGCACCGGAGATCCCCTCGACCTCGCTATACGTCGGAGGACGCATGCGGAACCACATCGGGACGTTCCCGAAAGTGAGCCAGGTGAACGGGGGCGGCGAGACAATCGATACATCCTTGCGCCCTGCAAAGACCTCGGCCAGGGACTTCTTGGCCTTGCGGACCTCCTCGGCCAGTCGTTCCGCTTCCTTGACTGCCAGATTGCGTGCCTCGATCCGCTTCCAGGTTTCGAGCACCTGTTTGCGGACCTCGGGCTCGTTGAACTCGGGGACGCGCTCGGGACTGTCGGACAGTTTCCAGTACAGGTAGCTGTTTCCCTCGTTATCTTGGGAAACGCCGGGAAGAAACACGGGGACGTTCTTCTCGAAGGCCACCTGGACGAACGCGGTGCGGCCTTCCACGCGCGATTGCCCGATGTCGGTGCCGGCCATCTGGAGAGCCGACATGAACCCCGTCTGGGCCGCGGTGAGCCGGTGTTCCTTGGCCAACTCCACGAAATTCGGCCGCGCCGGCGGCGGAGAGGAGGCCTTTTTCTCGGGCTCCAGCGTGTCGTAGAGGGTCCACTGCGTCTCATACTGCGTCAGCTTGTCCTGGACCCGGCGGAGCACGTCCCGGACCTTCTCCTGGGCCGCCTGCCGCGCCAGGGCCTTGCGGATCTCCTCCTTCACGTCGGCAAACGGCTTGTACTTGACCGGCGCCGCGGCCGGCGGAGTTGCCTTGGACGCTGCCGGCTCCGCCTTCGGGGCTGCCGGCTCTGCCTTAGGTGCTACCGGCTCTGCCTTGGGTGCTGCCGGCGGAGTCTTCGGGGCCGCAGGCTCCGCCTTGACCGCAGGCTTCTCCGACTTGGGAGCGGAGGGTTCGGCCTTCGCCGCCGCCGGCGCGGTCTTCGCAGCTTGGGCCGGCGAGGCCGCCTTCTGCTCCGAAACAAGACGGAACGGCGACCGCCTCGGCGCGGAGGCCCCCTTGCCGGGCGAAGGAGCCGCGCCCTTGCCCTTGGGATCCTCACTCTTAGGAGGCTCGCTCTTCGGAGCGGCCGGTTGGGACGTCTCGCTCTTCGGAGGAGTCGCCTTCGCCGGCTCCGTAGCCGGAGCGGCAACCTTCTCGGCCTCGGGCTTCGCCGGCGCTGTCTTTGCCGGCTCTGTGGCCGGGGAGACAGCCTTCTTCGCCTCGGGCTTTGCGGGCTCCGTCTTCGGAGCGGCAGGGGGCGGCGCCTCGGGCGGAAGCATGTCCTTGTAGAGTTGTTCCTTGTTGGCCTCGTAGTAGTCGCGGACGGCCTGTTCCGAGACGCTCGCCGGATCGATGAACGTCTCGTAGGTGGCCTTGAAGTACTCAATGTCAATCCGGTGCGGCTCGCGGAAGCCGGGCTCCGGGGAGTCGGGGTCGGGGAGCCGCTCCTTGTACTTCTCGAAGAACGTCTTGAGCACGTCCTCCGAAGGGGTCGCGATCTTGTCGGCGAACGTGCTCACGGCAACCGGCACGGCCTCGATCCTCGCCCGCCGGTTGAGCTGTTGGTAATACTCCCACCGCTGGGCCGGCGTTGTCGCCGCCAGGCTGACCCAGAACATCTGATAGAACCGAATCGCCAGCATCTGCTGCCGGAGCGCCTCGAACAACTGCGGCTGGGAGATGCGAAGGCCGCTGAGGATCTGGCGGACGTCGTCGCCGCCCACCTTGCCTTCGGTAAGGCTCGCGAGATAGTCGTTGACTGCTTTCTGGCTGACCTTCAGTCCCGACTTCTCGGCCTTACGCGCCAGGAGCCAATCGTCGACCGCCGCCTCCTCGCTCCCCGGCGCGCCGCCGAACATGCCGAGCGCCTCGCGGACCGCGTCGCCACGCCCGCCTTTCACCTGCACCCTCTCGGCCAACTGCCGAAAGAACAGGTACAGGCGCTGACGCTGCCGAAGCATCATTTGGAGTTGGGCTTCGTTGACGGAGCCGTACTCCGTGGTCGTGACGACCACGGGGTTTCCCCGCGGCCCACGGGTCTCCATCAACTGCATAATCGTGGGCACGAAGACGAACGACAACATCGCCAGGAGGGTCAAGACAGCAAGCATCACTTTCCGATGCCTGCGGAACGTCCGCATGAATGGAGCCATCTGCAATCCCCTTCCCGAGTCTGGTGGGCCGGCCGAATTCGACTTGACAGACCCTACGCCAGCGTATTATGAGTGTCCCGTCCTTAGGTTACGGGTGAAAGCCGACGATTGTAAGGGCAGTGGACGCAAATGCAATCCCTATTACGGGGTTAGGCGCGTGGTCGCACGCAGACGAAGTACAAGAGTTAGTTTCCCGGCCTTCCTAAATTATCGAAATTAACATGGCCAAGAAGACAGCAGGCAAGGCGGGAAAATCCCTCGTGATCGTGGAATCGCCCGCAAAGGCGCGGACGATCAGCCGTTTTCTCGGATCCGGGTACGACATCGAAGCCAGCATCGGTCACATCCGCGACTTGCCCGAGGGGGCCAAGGAAGTCCCCGAGCAGTACAAGAAAGAGGACTGGGCGTACTTGGGCGTCGACGTGCGGCACGGATTCGAGCCGGTCTACGTGATCCCGCGGCAGAAGGCCAAACAGGTCCGAAAGCTCAAGCAACTGCTCAAGGGGGCCAAGGACCTGTACCTGGCGACGGACGAAGACCGCGAGGGGGAAGCGATCAGTTGGCACCTCTGCGAGGTGCTCCAGCCTCGCGTGCCGGTCCACCGGCTGGTCTTTCACGAGATCACCAAGGAGGCGATTCTCGAAGCCCTTCGGAGTCCGCGTCAGATCGATCAGGACCTCGTTCGCGCCCAGGAGGCGAGGCGGATCATCGACCGGCTGTACGGCTACGAGGTCTCGCCGCTGCTGTGGCGCAAGGTGCGTCCGAAGCTGTCGGCGGGCCGGGTGCAGAGCGTGGCGGTGCGGCTGATCGTGGAACGGGAACGGCAGCGCATGGCATTCGTCGCGGCTTCGTTCTGGGATCTCCTGGGCACGTTTGCCAAGTCGAGCGGCGAGGCGCTCCAGGCGGAGCTTGTTTCCGTGGCCGGCCGGAAGGTCCCCTCCAGCCGCGATTTCGACCCGGCCACCGGCAAACTGAAAGACCCCGCCTTGCTTC
>CAYSGY010000056.1:3371-5050 GCA_964430315.1 uncultured Planctomycetaceae bacterium | reverse complement strand
GTGGCCGGGCTGGAGGACCGCCCCTACGTCACCCGGCCCTACCCTCCCTTCACCACGAGCACGCTCCAGCAGGAGGCGAACCGCAAATTCGGTTTCACCGCCCGGCAGACGATGCAGGCCGCCCAGAGCCTCTACGAGAACGGCCACATCACCTACATGCGGACCGATTCGACGAACCTCGCTTCCGTGGCGGTCGAAGCCGCCCGCGCGTTGATCGCATCCCAGTACGGGCGAGAGTACCTCTCGGAGCAGCCGCGGCTCTACCGGACCAAGGTGAAGAACGCCCAGGAAGCGCACGAGGCGATCCGCCCGGCCGGTCATCCCTTCGCGTTCCCCGAGGATCTGCGAGGCGAACTCTCCCCCGAGGAATTCAGGATCTACGACCTGGTCTGGAAACGGACGATTGCCTGCCAGATGGCCGACGCCCGGGGGCATCGTGTCACGATCACTCTCGAGGCCGGCGACGCTGCGTTCGAGACGAGCGGCACGAGCATCGAGTTTCCCGGGTACCTTCGGGCCTATGTGGAAGGCTCCGACGATCCCGAGGGCGAGTTGGCCGACCGCGACCGCGTGCTCCCGAGGGTTCAGGTGGGCGAGGTGCTCCAGTGCCGGCAACTGGAGTGCAAGCGGCACACGACGCAGCCCCCGAATCGCTACAGCGAGGCCGCCCTGACCCGTGCCCTGGAAGAAATGGGGATCGGACGTCCGAGCACCTACGCGGCCATCATCGAGACGATCGTGAACCGCCGCTACGTGTCGAAGCGGGGGAACGTGCTGGTGCCCACCTGGGTGGCGTTCGCCGTGTCGCAGCTCCTTCGAGAGCACCTGCCCGACCTGGTCGACTACCAGTTCACCGCCGAGATGGAAGACGAACTCGACGCCATCAGCCGCGGCGAGTTGGGGCACGTCGAGTACCTGAAACGGTTCTACTTCGGGAACGAGCACCCGGGCCTGAAGGCCCAACTGGAGAGCAAGGCCGACCAGATCGACGCCCGCGACGTGAGCCGGATCCTCATCGGCAAGCCGGAGGGCGAAGGACCCGAGACCGAGCCGGTCTACGTGCGCGTGGGCCGGTTCGGGCCGTTCATCGAGCAGGGCACGCGCCGCGCCAGCCTGCCGGAGGATATGGCCCCCGACGAGCTCAACCTGGCCGCGGCCCTGGCCCTTCTGGACCGGGCCGCCCAAGGCGAAAAGCCCTTGGGGTATTGCCCCCAGACGGGAAAGCCGGTGTATCTGAAGACCGGCCGCTTCGGGCCTTACGTCCAGAAAGGGGACGCGGAGGGCGACGAGAAGCCCCAAAACGCTTCGCTCCTCAAAGGAATGCGTCCGGAGGACGTCGATCTGGCCACGGCCCTGGCGCTGCTGTCGCTTCCCCGCGACCTGGGCGTTCATCCGGAGACCGGCCAGCCGGTCACGGCCCGCAACGGCCGCTTCGGCCCCTACGTCACCTGCGGCGACGAGAGCCGCTCGCTTTCTTCAGGCCTCTCGCCCCTGAGCGTGACGCTTCAAGAGGCCTTGGACCTGTTGGCCAAGCCCAAGCCGGGGCGCGGACCGGGCCGGCGGCGCGAGCCGATCCGCACGTTCGATCCTTCTCCGGTCACCGGTCAGCCGGTGCAACTCCTGGCCGGCCGCAACAACCCCAAACAAACCCACCAAACCACCAACACCACCCACCCACG
>CAYSGY010000056.1:0-3361 GCA_964430315.1 uncultured Planctomycetaceae bacterium | reverse complement strand
GTTACCGACGGGACGACCAACGCCTCGCTGCCGCGGGGGACCGACCCCGAGCAGGTCACGCTGGAGCAGGCCCTCGGATGGCTGGCCGCCCGGGCCACCCAGGGCCCCGGCCGCCGATTTTCGCGACGGAAGACCGCGAAAAAAACCGCGGCTCCCAAGGCCGCCGCGAAGAAGAAGGCCAAAAAGAAGGCCAAAAAGAAGCGCCCGGCCGCGAAGAAGAAAGCACCGCGCAAACGGGCCGCCAAGAAGGCCAGTTCTCCCGGCCCGGGAGAACCGCAGGCAGAGGCACGTCCCGAGGAATGAAGTCGCTGTGTGCGTGACGCAGAGAGGGTGATACCCCGGGAGGCACCGCCTGCGGCTTCCCCATCGTTCTCCATTCTCGCGGGCACCTGCGCCTGGTGGCTCACCAAACGGCACGCCCCTCCAGGGCATGGGCCTGTTTGGCCGCTGCTTTGAAGATTCCTTCCCAGGGATCGAGGAGCTTGCTTCCAGCGTCCCGCTTCTCTGGGGCGACGACCAACATCCGATGGATCACGCTTGCGATCGCTCCGTTCGGATGGCGCGTCCGCAGCCCTGCCCCTTTCGATCGGCATCCATCATGGGCCTATCTGAGTGGAACGAAGGAGACAATCTCGGTACACTTGGAGGCTGATCCCGAGCGATACTGCCCTCACCCCCGGCTCCTCTCCCGTGAGCGGGAGAGGGGAGGAAGCCAACCGCGTCCGCGACGATGAAGTCCATCCCGGCAGAACGCCTCGTTGCCCGCATTCACGCCGCCTCGACGCGGTTCGTGCTGGCCGTGACCGGCGGGGGGAGCGGCGCGATTGCGGAGCTGCTCCAGGTGCCAGGGGCATCGCGGACCGTGCTGGAGGCGGTCGTGCCGTACAGCGAGCCGGCCATGATCGCGTGGCTGGGCGGGCGGCCCGATCAGTTCTGCGCCGAGCCCACGGGCCGGGCCATGGCCATGGCCGCCTACCTCCGGGCGTGCCGGTTCGAGGCGGACGAAGCTCCCGCGGAGTCGGCGGGATCGGCGACGGACGTCGGCTCGGCAGGAGCCTCGCCCTCCCAGTCCTCGCCCTCCCAGTGGTTGGCCGGGGTGGCGTGTACGGCGAGCCTTGCCAGCGATCGGCCGAAACGCGGTGCCCATCGGATCCACGTCGCGGTCCAGACCGCTGAGGCGACCGTGAGCCGTTCGGTGGAACTCGTCAAGGGCCGGCGCACGCGGGTCGAGGAAGAGCACGTGGCGGCCGCGCTCGTGCTTGAGGCCGTGGCCGAGGCGTGCGGCGTCGAGGAGCGACTCGACCCGGGGCTCGCGCCCGAGGAACCCGTCGACGAGTGCCGCGTGGTCGCACCGCGCCCGTGGCAAGACCTTCTGGCCGGGCGTGTGGCAACGGTGCGGCATGTGGGCGAGGCCGGCGGGCGCGAGCATCCTGCGCGGGCCGTCTTTCCCGGGGCGTTCCACCCGATCCACGCCGGGCACCGCCGCATGGCCGAGATCGCGCGGCAGAAGCTCGGCGTGCCGGTCGATTTCGAGATCTCGATCCTCAACGTCGACAAGCCCCCGCTGGACTTCCTCGAGATCGACCGCCGTCTCAGGCAGTTCGCGCCGGACCAGGTGGTCTGGCTCACCCGGCAGCGCACCTTTGAGGAGAAGTCCGCCCGGTTCCCGGGCGTGACGTTTGTCGTCGGCGTCGACACCTTGCGTCGGATCGCCGATCCGCGCTACCACGGCAACGATCCGGCGGCCTGGCTTGCGGCCATGGAACGGATCGCTGAACGAGGCTGCCGTTTCCTCGTGTTCGGGCGCCAGCACGAAGGCCGCTTCGCGAACCTCGCCGACCTCAAGCTCCTGCCTCCGCTGGGCGACCTCTGCCGAGAGGTCCCTGCCCGGGAGTTCCGCGACGACGTCTCCTCCACGGCGCTGCGACAACCGCGGTGACTCGTGCGGAGGGGTATGGGAGACTCTGTGGACAGCCTGTCAGTTGGTGCGGTACTTCCGGCCCCGTTGGCGTTTCCGGCCAAAGAAGCCGGAGTCTTCGTTCTCGGGCTCCAGGCCGAAATCGACCAGCACCAGGCTGCTATGGCGGACAAGCCGGCCGTTCTTGTCCAACTCGTCAGCCGTGTGGGAAACGACCCCGCCGGGGACCTCGTCCGAAACGAATCCGCGCGTGATGGTGGAGCCGTTGGGAGTGGTGGAGATGGATTCGATGGCGACGGCCCGCCGGATGTGCGGCGCGACTTTGCAGGGGCGGTCGAGGGAAACGACGCGGAAGACCGTCTCATCGAGCGTCGTCTTTCCCTCCGGATCGGTCGTCCTGCTTTCCCGGCGGAGCACGTAAGGCGAGACGAAGCGGGAGTAGTAGGTCCGCGTCACGGTCTTTCCGGCAGGGCCGTCGACCTCGGCCTCCTCGACGCGGCACGGGACGGCCCTCCCCTCGATCATCACCTGCGCCAGACCGCCTCCATGAATGACCGCTTTCCCGGCAGCCCAGTCGCCGCGGAGGCTCTGGCGCAGTCGCTTCGGCTGGGACGGCAATTGCTTCCCCGCGATTTCTGCGATCGTCTCGACGCGGAGCGTCACCCCCTCGGCGTCGACTTCCTCCAGCGAGGTCTTCGTCTCCGTGACCGTCGTGTTGACGACCTGTCCATTCTCATCGAGCGACTCGGTGGTCACGCGATATCGCTTCCAGGCGCCCTTGTAACGCTCGAACCGCCCCCAAGGGTGCAGATCCTTCGACAATCCCACGTCGTCCCCCACGCAGACCAGGGGACAGAGCAGGACCCCGAGCCAGATCACCCAGCGAAGTCGCGGCAGGGATCGCACGTGGTCGTTCCTCAAACCCACTCTCCAGACGGCGACCAACACGTAGCCGACAATAAGGACCCAACAGGGTTACTCTACGTCACCGGCGGCGCGTCTCCCGCCTGGAGAACAAATCTCACTCATTCTGACATTCTCCCCGGCATTTGAGAAGTACAGACCCTCCTTGGGTGGTGTCCGCGGACCCAAATTCAAACAAGCTACTCTTCGGAAAGGTATCGTCCCCCTACTTATGCTGGTGCGTCTCCTCGTATGCCGAATCACGCATGCTCGTTAGCAACTTCGGAATCACACAAATGGCGACTTGAGCGGTCCTCAAGCCCAGGGGCTGCAACCCCTGGGCTTGCGCCTCCCAAAGCGAACGAATTCTGCACGCGCTACGGTTTTTCGGCATGTTCGACTTTGTCGACGCCGGCCAAGTAGGCCCCGTCCACAGCCTGGATGAACTGCTCCGGGGTCCTGGCCGCGCAGACGGCAGCCCGGAAGGCCCGGGCGCCCGGGAATCCGTGGCCGTAGCAGCAGGCGTAGCGACGCATGAGG
>CAYSGY010000055.1:12441-18520 GCA_964430315.1 uncultured Planctomycetaceae bacterium | reverse complement strand
GTGGTCGACGTGAACCGGGACGGCAGGCCGGACATCCTTGCCGGCGAGCACTGGTACGCCGCCCCCGACTTCCTCCCGCGTCCCGTGCGGCAGATCCTGCCGGTCAACGATCTGCCCGCCTATCTCAACGGAGAGCTTCTCCAGAACGTCGGGGATCATCCCTACGACGTGGACGGCGACGGCTGGCTCGACGTGATCTCGACGGGGTGGACGCACAAGGAACTCTGTTGGTACCGGAACCCGGCCGGGCAGTATGACGAGCATCCCTGGCAGCGGCGCGTGCTCGGCGTCATTCCCGGGCAAAACGAGGCGATCGCGCTTTGGGATTTCGACGGCGACGGCCGGCCGGAGATCTTTGTGAGTTGCTGGGCCGCGGCGAAGCCCCAGGTCATCCTCCGCCTCGTCAAGGACGCGAAGGGCCAGCCGGCGACGCAGCAGGTCGTGATCGGCCCCCGCGGCGGTCACGGATACGCCTTCGGCGACATCAACGGCGACGGCCGCGAAGACATCCAGTGCGAGAGCGGCTGGTACGAGCGGCCCGAGGGCGACGTGTTCGTCAAGCCCTGGAAGTTCCATCCGGAGACCGCCCTGCCGCATCCGTCGGTCCCGTGCGTCCTCGCCCGGCTGAGCGGCAGCCGTCGCACGGATCTGCTCTGGGGCAAGGCGCACGACTACGGCGTCTCTTGGTGGGAGCAGGGCGAGCCGAAGGCCGACGGGACGACCACCTGGACGGAACACCTCCTCGATAAGTCGTGGTCGCAGGCCCACACCATGGCCTGGGCCGACCTCGACGGCGACGGCCAGCCCGAGCTGATTACCGGCAAGCGGGTGCGGGCCCACGGCCTCACGGGCGACCCCGGCTGCCAAGAGCCCGAGTGCCTCTACTACTACCGTTGGGACAAGGAGGCCCGGAAGTTCACGCGGTACACGATTTCCGGTCCGGGCGGGGGCGTCGGCACGGGTTTGCAGATCTGCGTGGCCGATCTCAACGGCGACGGCCGGCCCGACATCGTCGTGGCCGGCAAGACCGGCACGTGGATCCTGACCAACGCGGGGAAGAACTAAACGGCCTCGCCTGGTTCCGGGAGGGCGAGGCTCCCGCCGAGCCGGAACCAAGCGTACGTCCAGGAATTGCCGCGGGAGTTCGTTGGCAAGTCCCCTCACCCCCTGCCCCTCTCCCGTCGAACGGGAGAGGGGAGTCATTGTGCCTGCCCCTCTCCCGTCGAACGGGAGAGGGGAGTCATTCTTGGCCGGCCGTCGCGCGTACGTCTTGCGCCGGAGTTATCGCTTCAGGATCCAGGCGTCGGGCGTGACCTTTTCGACGTTCGGCGTGACGTCGGCCTCGACGTTGCCCAGCGCCCAGTTGAACCCGGCGAGGATGACCTTCTGGCAGGAAGGATCGGTCCACACGTCCTCGCGGTGGCCCAGCGACGTGAAGAAGACGCGGCCCTTCCCGTGCTTTCGGGCCCAGGTGGCGGGGTACGGCGGGCGCTGGTAGCAGGCGTCGGTCATCCCCTTCGTCTCCTGCACGAGAATGACGTGCAGGTCCTTGGCGAAGTTCCGCAGGGCGTACCACTCCTCGTTGATCGTGAAGTCTTCGACGCCTTCCATGCCGGGGAAGTTGGGAGAAGTCACCTTCATCGTCGCCTTCTGCTGGCGTCCGTGGACGATGAACTCGCCGCCGACCATGGCGATATAAGGATCCAACTCCTTCTGATTCTCCCAGGCCGAGCCCTTCGAGTGGAACGTATCGGACGCGGAATGGAAGCCCACAAAACCCTTGCCCCCGGCCACGGCGTCCAGAAGCTTCTGCTTGCCGGCCAGCGTCATCGGCGGGGCCTTGTCGATGGAGGGCTTGGTCAGGTCGCCGCAGGTGTAGAAGGCGAAGCAATCGAACTGGTCCAGGTCGCCGTCGAAGATCGTGCCGTCCTTCGAGCAGACCACTTCCACGTCGTGCTTCTTTCCTTCCTCGACGAGGAGTTTCTCCGAGAAGCTCAGTTCGCCGTCCTTCCGGGCGACGGGGGAGTGCTGAAACCCGACGCTCCGGGTGAAGTAAAGGATCTTCTGCTTCTTGTTCGACGCGGCCCGGGCCCAACCGAGCGGGAAAGCCGACGCCCCCAGCACGGCCGCCCCGGTCGCCAACAGCATGTCACGACGTCTCATAGCGCAATCTCCATGGTTAGAACAAGTGCATACGCCCGTAGGCCTTTCATCGATTGCCAGGATAGCCCATCGTCCCCCCCGTGCCAAGAGACGGAAGCCCCACGATATTCTTCCTGGTTCCCACGCTCCGCTTCTTCCTGGTTCCCACGCTCCGCTTCTTCCTGGTTCCCACGCTCCGCGTGGGAACCCGCTTCCGGGCCGCTCTGCGGCCCGTGCTCCCCACGCCGCAGAGCGGCGGTGGTTGCGTTCCCACGCAGAGCGTGGGAACGAGAGTCTTCCCGCGCAGAGCGTGGGAACGAACGCAAGGTCAGTACGGGTTCGACGGCATCATGTCCCACGCTTCCACGGTGGCGAGGCTGGCCGGTCCGCCGATGGAGAAGGCGGCCACGCCGACGCTGTCCTCGCGCGACGGGTAGACGCGGCGCATCACCGCCTGCCGGCCGTTGGCAAAGACCTCGACGACCGACTTGTCGAGGAACACGCGGAGCTTGAGCGCCTCGCCCGCTTTCAACTCGAAGGGGCCGGCCTCGACGCCCTTCGGTCCTTCGGTCAGGCTCGACTTGGACGTATCGATCTTCAGCTTCTTCTCGACCGCATCGTAGGAGATCACGGTCTCTTCTTCTCCGTTCGGGGACCGGCAGACCTTGAGCCCAAACTGCTTGGCATCCTTGGCGCTGACTTCCACGCACAATTCCAGGCTGTTTCCCGCAATCCCTTCCAGCGGCAGATCGGCGCCGGGGTTGACCGTGAGGCCCGCCTGCTTCTCGGCGTTGTAGCGGAGACGTTCGATCTCCTGAGGCGGCTCCATCTGGAGGCGGCCGTCGCCGGCGAGCGAGAGGACCCGCGGCAGGCTCATCGTGCCCGACCAGCCATAGTTCATCCGGGTCGCGAAGCCGGGGCTGTCGAAGATCCAGGCCCACATGATCCGGCGGCCCCGGTCATCCAGCAGGCTCTCGGGGGCGAAGAAGGAGTTGTCGGCCCAGCTCATCTTCTCGTGGAAGTTCGGATGGAACTGTTCGTTTTTCCACTCGCCGAGATAGTAGCGGCAGCCGAGCCGGTGGCTGATGCAGAGGAGCATGCGTTGGTCGCCGATCTTGAAGAAATCGGCGCACGACACGTCCTCGTTGATCGCCACGCCGTCGACCGCGTTGCCCATCAGGTCGCCGACATACTTCCACGGTCCCCCCAGGCTGTCGGACTTGGCGATCGCCGGCCGGTTCCCGCCGAAGATGGCGTAGTACGTGTCGCCTTCGAGCCATCCGTAGGGGTCCCACGACCGGTACTTGTCGTGGTGCGGATCGCCCGGCGAGGTCTCGGGAGTGATCGGATTGGAGTCGAGCTTCTTCCACTCGTTCAGTTCGTCGTCGACGGCCACCGCCATGGCATTGCCCTGGCCGACCTGGTGGTAGCACATCGTCGGGCGTCCGTCCTTGTTGAGGAAGCAGTTGCCGCTGAACATGCCGGCGATCAGGCCGGTGGGGTGATGTCGCCAGTGGAAAAGGTCGGTGCTGGAGACGTGGCCCCAGTTGTGTCCCCGCGCGTCCTGGAAGATGTAGAACAAGTGGTACCGGCCCTTCCAGAAGATCGCGCCGTTCGGATCGAACGGCATGCAGCGTCCCTCCGGGGTGACGAAGTGGTAGCCCGGCCGGTACGGATCGCTGAGGAGTTTTTCCCGGTGCGCGCGCACCAGGCTATCGACGCTGTTCAGATCGACCGTGGCCTGCGGCGAGAGCTTGGAGGCCATCAGGTAAGCCCCCGGCTTGTCGAGGTGCAGCCGGCCGTCGGCGATCCTGGCGTCGCCGAAAAGGGTGGTCGTGGGAAAGAGTCCCATCCGGTCCGCGGCCAGGCCTTCCTCGAAATCCCACCACGCCAGCGGCTTGGGGGCCGACGGCTGGTTCGGCGCCAGGGCGGCGATCTGCTTGGCGTCGAGCGCGACGCCGTAGATCCGGGCATCGTCGATCGCGCCGGTGAAGAAGCGATGCTCCGGGTTGGCGCCGAGGTGCCTCAGGCCCATCAGGACCAGGCTGTCGCCGGCGAACGCCTCGGGGCTCTCCACGGCGTAGTCGGCGTACTTCGCACCGTTACGGTAGAGCGTGACCTGCTTGCCCCGGTAGACGACGGCCACCTGCACCAGGGTCTTCGGATCGGCGGTCTCGGCCGGGACGCCGGCCTGATCCTTCTGGGTGCGGGCGAACCCGTTGCTCCCGGCCATCCATCTGGCCGGAGTCCTTTCGCCCAGCACGATCGCGTCGAACGTGCCGCCCGACTTCTCGATCGTCAACACGCTGCCGCCGCGCTGGGTCAGATTGGCCGGGGCGACCCAGGCCACGAACGTCTTGTCGCCGATCACGATATTCTCCGCCTTCTCGGCGCCCCGGGCCGGAAAGGACATGAGCGTCACGGCGAGGGCCGCCAGGGCGATCGTTCCGGGACGCAAATACGCCTCATTCCAACCCGTGACGCTTACGCGGTTCTTCCCACGCATCGTTGGCTCTCCGATCGACAGAAGACAGATATCCCGGCCGGAGGGGATGTGTCCCTTTCGGCATCGCGTCGAGTCTCTGAGTATAGACGGGGCCGGCGGCCGACGCCATCAGCGGAAATAGCAGATAGCCGTTTCGGTGGACAACCGCGCCCGCTGGCTGGTACATTGTCCTTCTCTGGGAGACGGTGGGCGGGGGCAAGGGGGTTCTCGGACGTAAGGGGGACACGTCATGTTGCGACCAACGGGCGGGAAGATACTGGCCGGCCTTGCCGTGGCGGTCGTTTGCGCCGCGGCGCTCGGCGGGTTCGCGACCGTTCATGCCGCCGACACTTCTTGCCCGGTCGATCGGATCTTGCAGGACGGCAAGGTCAGCGGCGGCTTGGGCGTTCAGCTCGGCTGTGAAGACCTGGCGATCCCGCTGGAGTTAGCGCGCACGGGGCGGTTCCTGATCCAGGTGCTCGATGGGGATCCCGCCCAGGTAGACCGAGCCCGCCGAAAACTCCAGGCCCAAGGACGGTACGGCATCATCTCGGTCGACCAGATCGGCTCGCCGAGCCGGTTGCCCTATGCGGAGAACCTCGTCAACGTGTTCTTCCTTCGGAGCGGCGGGCAGCCGGGGAGGGAGCTTGCGGCCGAGATTGCCCGCGTGCTGCGGCCCGGCGGGGTGGCCGTGGTGGCCGGCGGTCCGATGGCGGAGGCCGCGATGAAGGAGGCCGGATTCCAGGACGTGAAGGCCGCCGAGGCCGGGTCCAAGTGGCTTGCGGGCCGGAAACCCTGGCCGCCGGCCATGGGCCAGTGGTCTCACGCGAGGCATGGGTCCGATGGGAACACGGTCTCCGGCGATACGCTCGTCGGCCCGCCCCGGCGGGTCCGCTGGATCGCCGGCCCCTCGCGAGAAAGCAGCCAGTTGGTCACGGCCGCGGGAAGGAACTTCTATGCCGACGTCCTCGCCCGGGACAGCTTCAACGGATTGCGTCTCTGGGAGCGGCCGCTTCGGGACCGGGGGCCGGCGATTCCGGTCGCCGGCGGCGACTTGCTGTTCGTCGTGTCCCAGAAGAAGCTCGTGGCCGTGGACGGGCCGACCGGAAGGACCGTGCGGGAGTATCCCGAGGCCGGCACGCCGAGCGACGTCATGGTCGCGGGCAGCCTCCTCGTGGCCGTCGACGGCCGGTCGGTCCGGGCCGTCGAGATCGGCGATGGCCGGCTCCGCTGGAAGCACCCGGCCTCGGAGCCGCGGTACGTGGTCGTGGGCGACGGCGCGGTCTGCTTGCTCCAGGGCTCGGCGCGTCGCGGGGAGGAAACCGTGGCGGTGAGCCTCGATCTGGCGACCGGCCGGGTCCGCTGGCAGAAGAGTGATTATCCCTGGGCGTCGAAGATCCGGCGGATCGTCTGCCACCAGGGCCTGGTGGTCTTCGAGGTCTCCACGCTTCG
>CAYSGY010000055.1:0-12431 GCA_964430315.1 uncultured Planctomycetaceae bacterium | reverse complement strand
GAGAAGGCGGGCAACGCGATCCACGTGGCTTCGGCCGACGACGGCCGGCTGGTCTGGAGCCGCGAATTCGTGCCCGGGATGAACCATGCCAAGCAGGCCCGGGCGATGTTCGTCGGAAGCCACCTGTGGGTGCTGGAGCACCGCAAATGCGTCGCCCTCGATCCGCAGAGCGGCAAGGAGGAACTCAGGTGGCCGGCCGGCTTGTGCCATTGCTTCCCGCCGGTGGCCACGGAGCGGTACATGCTCTCCGGCGAAATGGAACTGACCGACCTGGCCACCGGCCAGCTCGACGGCAACCGGATCACCAAGGCGGCGTGCAGCCGCGATTTCGGCTGGGTGCCGGCCAACGGGTTGATCTACGCCTGCCCCAAGCACTGCGTCTGCTGGCCGATGCTTCGGGGCTACGTCGCCATGGCGCCGGCTCCGCCCGGCGGCGACGTACCGGCGGAACTCAAGCCGTCTGATTTCGTGCTGGAGAAGGGCGTCGCTCCGCCCGTCCCCGGCGCGGCGGAGGAGGCCGATGCGTGGCCCTGCTATCGCCAGAACGCCTGGCGCAGCGCGAGCACGACCGCCGCAGTGCCTTCGCGATTGAAGACGCGGTGGACCGTTGACCTGGGCGCCTGGCCGGAAGGGGTGATCGCCGACGATTGGCGGGAGAACGACTTCGTGCGCGGCCCGGTGACGCCTCCCGTGATTGCCGGGGGCATGGTCTACGTGGCCCGGCCCGATGCCCACGAGGTCGTCGCCCTCGACGCCCGGAGCGGCGCGATCCGCTGGCGATTCACCGCCAACGGACGGATCGATACGCCGCCGACCATTCACCGCGGCCTCTGCTTGTTCGGCACCCGGAGCGGATGGGTCTACTGTCTGCGGGCCGACGACGCCCGGATCGTGTGGCGATTCCGGGCCGGTGCGAACGACCAGCGGATCGTGACTTACGGCCAGATCGAGTCGGCCTGGCCCGTGCCGGGAAGCGTGCTCGTGGTCGACGACGTGGCCTACTTCGCCGCGGGGCGCCAGTCGCTGGCCGACGGCGGGATCCGAGTGTTTGCCGTCGACCCAGCCAGCGGCGCGATCCGGTGGGTCAAGCGGCTCGACACGCTCCCCATGACCGACTTCTACGCCTCCATCGGCCTGGAGTTCGACAACTTCGACCTCTTGCAGCGCGAAGGCGACGGCGTGGTCATGTCCCGGTGGCTCTTCGACCGCGGCACCGGCGCGATGACCTGCAAGGCCCGGGAGGCGTTCATGGTCGCCAAGACGGGCGATTCCGGCGTGATCGTGCCGCGGGGATGCTGGAGCTACGCCCCGCGCCACCAGCCTCGCCACAAGCAGGAGACGCCGACGCGTGGATTGGCCGCCTTCCGCGGCAACGTGCTCCTGGGCTGCCTCGACGACGGCCGCACCGTCTACCGGCGCGACTTCGATCTCCGCGGCGGCGAGCGGCTCGATCCCACCTGGTTCACGGGCTGGGCCGCCGGCGAGCATGCCTCGAAAGGCACGGGCGAGTTCTGGCTCAGCCATCGCGTGGCGAAGAACGCCGCCTGGTCGATTCCGCTCTACGAGAAGAGTGACCGCAAACAGAGCGCGGTCGCCCTGCTGCTCGCCGGAGACGTGCTCTTTGCCGCGGGTTCGGAAGGCGGACTGATCGCCCTGTCGCCCAAGGACGGCAGCGTCCTCGCACGGACCCCGCTCCCCGCTCCCGTCTGGGACGGCCTGGCCGCTGCCGGCGGGCGACTCTTCGTCTCCACCCAGGCCGGCGCGACGATGTGTCTGGAAGCGGAGTGACGCGGCTTGCGGACGCCGTGAGACGGGAAGAGTAAGATGAGGATTAGGAGCAGGAGTACGATCCCATGGATGCGCCGCAGGGACACTGGTTCGATCAAGAGGAACTCCGCACGGCAGTACGAAAGGAACGCTCCGACCACTTGACCGCCACTCCTCCTCGTAATCCTGCTCCTAGTCCTTCTCCTGCTGTGTCTCGCCGTCGTTCTGTCGCAATTCAGACCAACCCATCCCGCAATGGCTATTCAGTCTTCTGTACCGCCTGAGATGAACGACAATCCCCACGTCTCGCTGACCCGTACCGCCTGGCTGGTGGTCGCGCTGCTGGTTCCGGTGGCGTTGCTGAACTACCTCGACCGCCAGATGCTGGCCGCGATGAACAAGTCGATGATGGCCGACATCCCCGACATCGCCACCAAGGCGCACTGGGGGCTGGTGCTCGGGGCCTTCAAATGGGTCTACGCGATTCTCAGCCCGGTGGGCGGCTACCTTTCCGACCGGCTCAGCCGCCGCCACGTGATCACGGTGAGCCTTGTCGTCTGGTCCGCGGTCACTTGGGCCACGGGACACGTCACCACGTTCGAGCAGCTCGTCGCCACCCGGGCCCTCATGGGGATCAGCGAGGCGTTCTACATCCCCGCGGCGCTGGCGCTGATTACCGAATTCCACCTGGGTCCGACGCGGTCGCGGGCCGTGGGGTTCCATCAGACGGGAATCTACCTGGGGATCATCCTCGGCGGTTTCTCCGGCTACGTGGCCGACAATCCGGACCTCGGCTGGCGTTTCGCGTTCTCCGCCTGCGGCGTGATCGGCCTGGTCTACGCCGTGCCCCTCTACGCCCTGCTCCGCAACCCGCCGCCGTCCGCGGAAGTCCGCCGGAGCCTGTCGCCGATGGCGGCGATGGGAGAACTCCTGGGCAATTTCGGCTTCTTGCTCCTGGTGCTCTACTTCACCCTGCCGGCCATCGCCGGCTGGGTGGTCAAGGACTGGATGCCGGCCATTCTCAACGAGAAGTTCAGTCTCACCCAGGGGCAGGCGGGCTTCTCGGCCGTCTTCTACGTGCAAGTCGCGTCGCTCGTGGGCGTGGCCCTCGGCGGCTGGCTCGCCGACCGGTGGATGCGCCGCACCGTGCGCGGACGCATCTTCACCAGCGCGCTGGGCATGACCTTCTTCCTGCCCTCGCTCTTCGGCGTCGGGGATGCGGGCAGCCTCGGCGTGGCGGTGGCCTTCCTTATCCTCTTCGGCCTCGGATGGGGGTTCTTCGACTGCAACAACATGCCCATCCTCTGCCAGATCGTGCGGCCCGAACTGCGGGCCACCGGCTACGGCGTCATGAACCTGGTGAGCATCAGTTGCGGCGGGTTCGCCGACTGGGGATTCGGCGCCCTGCGCGACCACCACGTGCCGCTCAACGTGATCTTCGGCGTCTTTGCCGGCTTCGCCCTCCTGTCGGTCTTCATCGTGCTCTGCATCAAACCGCGGGCACAAGGTCACGGATAACGCACGTAGAAGTAGAGCACGATCGCGGTAATGACGGCCCACCAGAGAAACGGGCTTCGCAGGCCGCGGTTCTGCGCCCGCTCGGCCTCGGGCAACCGCAGGCTCTCCCGGTTCCAGATGAGGCCCTCCAGCTCCGCGTCGGGCTTGGGCTTGGTCACGAGGCTCACGGCCGCGCAGGCCGCCATGCAGATCCAAAAGACGATGCCCGTCCGGTTGAAAAACGGCATCGAAGGGAACCACCAGTTCACGGCCAGCGTGAGGGGAATCGTGAGCCCGCCCGCCACCAGCGCCCCGGCATGGGTCGTGCGGCGCCAGAGGATCCCGAGCAGGAACATCGTGGCGATGCCGGGCGTGAAGTAGCCGTAAGCGTCGAGCAGATAAAGAAAGACCGGCCGGTCCTTGTGGGCGATCAGGAGCATCGCGCAGCCGATTCCCAGCAGGATGACCACCGCGCCCGTGATCCTGCCGAATCGCACCGCCTCGGCCTCCGAGGCGTTCTTGCGGAGGAAGGGCAAATAGAAGTCGATCGTGGCGATCGTCGTACAGGAGTTGACCGCGCCGGAGATGTGCGACATGACGGCCGCGATCAGGGCGGCCATGACCAGCCCGACCAGGCCGGGCGACAGCAGGTTCTCGACCAACGTAGGGAACACCAGGTCGGGGCTCTTCAAATCGGGATACAACCGGGGCGCCACCAGGCCCGGCACGATGATGACCAGCGGCATGAGGAACTTCAGGTAATCGCAGAACACGACGCCCATCCGGGCGTGCCATTCGTTCCTGGCCGCCAGGGTCCGCTGCACGATGAACTGGTTCGCCGCGCAGTAGAAGACGCTGATGCAGATCACCCCGCCCAGGTACATGGTCCAGGGGAAGTCGGGGTCGTCGGCCGGCATGAGCATGTGCCAGTCGCTCGAGGTAGCCAGCACGGCCGACCAGCCGCCCACCTTCCGGATCGTCGCGAAGGCCAAGGCGATCCCTCCGGCCAAGAGCACGCCCAGTTGCAGCATTTCGGTCCAGATCACCGCGCGCAGGCCCCCGGCGATCGTGTACGCCCCCGTGGCCACGGCCAGCACCACGATGCTCCACGCAATCTCAATCCCCAAAAGCGAATGGAGCGCCACGCCTCCCAGGTAGAGCACTGCGCTGACCTCGACGAACACGTAGGTCAAGAGCACCAATGCCGCATAGGTCGTCCGGGCCGCGGTGCCGAATCGCTTCTGAAGAAACTCCGGCATCGTATAAAAACCGTTGCGGAGATAGAACGGCAGGAAGACCCACAACAGGGCGTTGAAGCCGATGAGGATCGCCCCCCATTCGATCACCATGGAGACGAAGCCCCGCTTGTACGCCGTCCCCATGACGCCCACGAGGTGGTGGCTGCTGATATTCGAGGCCACGATGCTCCCGCCGATCATCCACCAGGGGAGCTTGTCGCCGGCCAGAAAGTAGTCGCGTTTCGTGCCCGACCCTTTGCGCGCGGCATACACGCCCAAACCGAGGACCACGAGGGCATAGGCCGCGAAGATCCCGAGATCGAGGTCGGTCAGGTTCATGGGAGGATTCGGGTGACGGAGTCAACAGGGGCCGCGTGGCCGAAACACGTCTCGACCCGTTGTAGCCAGTCCCGGTCCGGCGATCAAGGAGGTCGCCGGCGCAGGCCCGCCTCAGGCCGCTTGTCTTCCGACCGCGGTGCGCGGTAGGATTCTTGCCCAGGTTCTGTGCATCCTGATGCGACCGAAGACGACGGCAAGACAACGGACCTTGCCGGACTCGACCGGTCGGCTACCCCCACCCGAGGCCACCCATGACGAAGACAATCCCCACGTTGCTCTTCCTGGCGTTGATCCTCGCGATGCCCACAGCGTCACGTGCGGAGCACGGGGGCAAGATCCAGATCCTGCTCCTCGGCGACAGCACCACCGAGGCCAGCATCCCGCGCAAACTGGCGCCCAAGGAGCCCCAACTGGAAGATGTGATCCGCGTCCTGCTCGCGGCCGAGGGGGATTTGCCGCCGGCAAACGTCATCAACCTCGGACTGAGCGGCGAGTACATCCGCCGGCTGCTGGATTCCGGCCGTCATGACAAGCTCGTGGCGAAGCTGCCGGGGCGCGACTACATCCTGATCCGCGGCGAAGCGGGGGAAGTGACACGTCCTGAAGGAGCCTCTCCGTGGGACCGCTGACCGACAATCTCGTGCTGCGGACCGACAGCTACAAGGTCACGCATTGGCGCCAGTACCCGCCGGGCACGCAGTTTGTCTATTCCTACTTCGAGTCGCGCGGCGGGAAGTTTCCCGACGTGGTCTTCTTCGGGCTCCAGTACTACCTGAGGCGGTACCTGGCCGGGCAGGTCGTGACGCGGGACCAGATTGAAGAGGCCGACGCCTTCTTCCGCAGTCATTTCGGCGACCGCGAAGGCCGTTTGTTCAATCGGGCGGGCTGGGAGTATATCCTCGGCGAGCACGGCGGCCGGTTGCCGGTGACGATCAAGGCCGTGCCCGAAGGCACCGTCGTTCCCTGCCACAACGTGCTCATGACCATCGAGAATACGGACCCGCGATGCCATTGGCTCACCAACTACCTGGAGACCCTGCTGGTCCAGGTATGGTACGGCTCGTCGGTCGCCACCCAGTCGCGTGCGATGAAGTCCCTCCTGCTGAAATACCTGCACGAGACAGGCGATCCGGCCCTGATCGACTTCAAGCTCCACGATTTCGGTTTCCGCGGCGTCAGCAGCGTGGAGACGGCCGGGGTCGGCGGGGCGGCCCATCTGGTGAACTTCCTCGGCACCGATACGCTCGAAGGCATCGTCGTTGCCCGCGACTACTACGGCGAACCCATGGCCGGGTTCTCCATCCCGGCGGCCGAGCATTCCACGATCACCTCGTGGGGCCGCGAGCACGAGGTCGACGCCATGCGCAACATGCTCGTCCAGTTCCCGGCCGGCCTGGTGGCCGTCGTGAGCGATTCCTTCAATATCTTCGAGGCCTGCTCCGACATCTGGGGTGGCCGGCTCAAGGACCTGGTGCTTCACCGCGACGGCACGCTGGTGATCCGTCCCGATTCCGGCGACCCGCCTTCGGTCCTCGCGGCCGGGCACCCCAGCGTCTTCGGGATTCTCTGCGAGAAGTTCGGCTACACTGTGAACGAGAAGGGCTACAAGGTGCTCAATCCCCGGGTCCGCGTGATCCAGGGCGACGGGATCGACTTCGCCATGCTCGACCGCATCCTCGACGCCATGAAATCGGCCGGCTACTCCGCCGACAACATCGCCTTCGGCTCCGGAGGCGGGTTGCTCCAGAAGCTCAACCGCGACACGCTCCGGTTCGCCTTCAAGTGCGCCGCCGTGACGGTCAACGGCGCCGAACGCCCGGTCTACAAGTCGCCCGTCACCGACATGGAGAAAGTGTCGAAGAGCGGGCGGATGAAGCTCATCCGGAAGGAAGGCGAGTGCGGACCGGCCTACGCGACGGTCCCGGCCTCCGACCCCCGCGAGGACCAACTCGTGGAGGTCTTCCGCGACGGCCGGATCGTGCGAGAATGGAGCTTCTCCGAAATCCGCGAGCGAGCCCGGATCGCTTGCGGTCCTTTGCAGGACTGAATGACCTTGCATGATCTCGGGAGGGCGAGGCTCCTGCCGAGCCGTCATCCATCCGCCAAAACGTGACTATGTCGCAGGCTCGGCCCTGGACCCCGGTAGTCAGGCCGTAGGTTATGCTTCAGCATAACCCTTCCCCGGATTTGGTGCCCTTTCCGCGATTCGGTTATGCTGAAGCATAACCTACTCCTTCGGGCTGACCAGCGGCTGGAAACGGAGTTCCGTGTGCTGGGCGGCGTGGACGGCCTCCGCGGCCTCCTTCGCGAAACGCTCCTGGGCACGAGTCGCGGTGCCTTTGCGCGGCACCTTCTGGTAGGTGCCGTCGGGCAGGAGCTGCCGGGCCTTCACGTTGTCGGCGAAGTAGACCTTGAGCATGTCGATCAACCGCCGGCGGAGGGCCGGGGCTGTTACCGGGAAGATGATCTCGATCCGCCGCTCCAGGTTGCGGTGCATCCAGTCGGCGCTGGAGAGGTACACCTCTTCGTGTCCGCCGTTGCGGAAGTAGAAGACCCGGGCGTGCTCGAGGTAACGGTCGATGATCGAGCGGACCTCGATGTTCTCCGACACGCCGGCCACGCCGGGGCGCAGGCAGCAGATGCCCCGGATGTTGAGCATCACCTTGACGCCCCCCTGGCTCGCGCGATAGAGGGCCCGGACGATGTCGCGGTCCTGGAGCGAGTTGACCTTGGCCATGATCAGCCCCGGCCGGTCGGGGGTGGAGACCTCGATCTCGCGGTCGATCAGGTCGATGAACTTCTGCTTCAGCCGGCCAGGCTCGACGGTGAGCTTCGACCAGCCGACCGCCTCGGAGTAGCCGGTGAGCAGGTTGAACACGGCGGCGACGTCGCCGGCGATCTCGCGGTTGGAGGTCATCATGCCGACGTCGGAGTAGAGGCGGGCCGTGCGGTCGTTGTAGTTCCCGGTCGCGAGATGGACGTAGCGCCGGATGCGGCCCGATTCGCGGCGTACCACCAGGAGGGCCTTGGCGTGGGTCTTGAATCCGACGATCCCGTAGATGACGTGGCAGCCGGCGTCTTCGAGGCGCCGGGCCCAGGTCACGTTCCGAGCCTCGTCGAACCGGGCCTTGAGTTCCACGAGCACGGTCACTTCCTTGCCGTTCTCGGCGGCCCGCTCCAACGCCCGCACAATCGGCGAATCGCCGCTGGTGCGGTAGAGGGTCTGCTTGATCGCCAGGACGCTGGGGTCCTCGGCCGCCCGCTCCACCATCTGCACCACCGGCTCGAAACTCTCGTAAGGGTGGACGAGAAGCACGTCGCGCTCGTCGAGAACCTGCCAGAGGTCTTCCACGCCGATCAGCTCCCGCGGCTGTTGCGGCGGCCAGTCGGGCAGCCGGAGGGCGTCGTACCCCGGCCGGTTGACGATCGACCAGAAGGCCCCGGCGTCGAGTATCCCGTCGATATGGTACACGTCCTCCGGATTGAGCTGGAGCGTCGTCGTGAGCCAGTCGAGGATCCGGGAGTCGGCGCCGGTCGAGACCTCCAGACGCACCGCGGCGCGGCGGCGCCGGGTGTGGACGGCCTCTTCCACCACGTGGAGCAGGTCGCTGGCGTCGTCGTCCTGGATCTCGACGTTGCCGTCCCGGGTGATGCGGAAGAACGCGGTCGCCAGGACCTCGCAGCCGGGAAACACCTGGCCCGCCCCGGCGGCGATCACCGACTCCAGCCGGACCAGTCGCAGCCCCTCGTCGGCGGGCACCGCCACGAAACGGGACAACTGGCTCGGGACCGGCACCACGACGACCTTCTCCTCCGCCGATTTGTCGCGCTTCGAGCGGATTACCAACCCAAGGTGGAGCCGCAGGCCGGGAAGCAATGGGCATGGATCGAGGTCCTGGGCCGCCAGCGGCGTGAGCACCGGCAGGACCTCCCGAGCGAAATGCTGGCGGACGAGCTTCGCCTGCTGCGGCTCCAACTCCTTAAGCTCGAGGACGCGAATCCCCTTGTCGGCCAGGAGATCCAGCAGCTTGCGGATCCCCTCGGTCTGTTCGGCGACCATGCGGTGCGTGCGCCGGCTGATCGCGTCGAGCTGTTCCGAAGGGCTGAGGCCGGAGGGGTCCGGGCGGTTCACGTTGGCCGACCGCTGCTGCATCAGCCCGGCCACGCGGATCATGAAGAACTCGTCGAGGTTCGAGCTGACGATGGCCAGAAACTTCAGCCGCTCCAGCAAGGGGACGTCGTCGGAGAGGCCCTCTCGCATCACGCGGTCGTTGAACTCCAGCCAGCTCAACTCGCGGTTGATGTACAAATCGGGGGATTTCAAGTCGATCTTGGACATGGGGACGTCATCCCTCCTCCAGACGGAGCGTCATTCCGTAAACGTCCTCAAACATGTCGCCCTTGACGGCCAGGGAGCGACGCTCGAGGACGAGGTCCGGGGCCCCGGGGAGGCAGATGACGAACTCGTCGCTGCGGCGTTGGAACCGGAGGTTCTCGATCTTCCGTCCGCGGGTCCGGGCCAGGGCGTCGGCCACACGCAGGATCGCCGCCAGCTTGTTCACCACCATGCGCGACTCCCGCGGCAGGGCGATGTATTCCAGGTGCGAGGGCTTCGGGCTGGACCGGCGGTGGTAGCGGGCCACGTGGGCCGCGATCTCGGTGTCGTCCCGGTTCAGCCCGAAGATCTCCGAGTGGGCGATCAGGTAGTAACTGTGCTTGTGATGCGCGACGTTGCTGACAAAGGAACCCACCTCGTGGAGCAACCCCGCCACGCGCAGCAGGAGCCGATGCCGGGCCCCCAGCCCGTGGTCCGGCTGAAGCTCGTCGAACAACCGCACCGCCGTCTCCGCGACGTTCCGGGCGTGGACGAGGTCCACGCGGTACTTCTCGGCGAGCGACTCCGCGGAATGGATCACGCTGGTGACGAGGGCCGTATCTTCCTCGCCCCGCACATAATGGGCCAGTTCGAGCAACAGGCCGTCGCGCATCGACACGTGCGACACGATCATTCGCTTGGCCCGGGTCGAATGGAGGAGGCACTGGTAGACCAGCAGGGCCGGCACGAGCGTCTCGGCCTCGCTGAAGGGGAGGCCGTACTTCTTGCCCAGTTCCTCCGGCGAATGGAGGGAGCATCGGCGCACGAGCTTGTCGAGGCCTGCAGCGGTCACCACGTAGAGGTCGGCCGAGCCGATCGGCCTGCCGACCTGGCGTCCGGCGAACCGGGCGTCGCCCCCTACGGCCACGAACGACTGGATGCGTTCCAGCGGCAGGACGCTTCGCGTCGTGGCCATGGCGTTGTCGATGTGGTGCCGCAGGAGGTCGGCGGATCGCTCGGGACCTTCCTCGGCGGTAGAGAGGGTCTCCTGAAGGCGGATCGAACCCAGTCGCAGACTCTGCGAGGCGGCGATCTCGCCTTCTTCGAGGATCGTCAGCAACGTGCTGCCGCCGCCGGCCTCCGCGATCAGGGCATGGCCGCGGTTCACGCTCAGCGCATCGCCCATGGCCTGCCGGACCGCAGATACGGTCAGGCGGCTCTCCTCGGAAGTGGCGATCACCTCGACGTTCAGCCCGGTGGCCATGAAGACGCGGTTGAGGAAGTTGTCGGCGTTGGACGCTTCGCGCACCGCACTGGTGGCCACCGCGCGGAGCCGTTCGACCTTGTACAGTTCCAAGCGATGGCGGAAATCGCGCAGGATCCCGACCGCGGCCCGCATCGACTGCCCGCCCAGACGCCCGCGCCGGAAGGTGTCCTGCCCCAACCGCACCGCCCGGTGAAACCGCTCCAGGACCTCGGTGTGACCCTCGGGGAGCACCTCGGCAACGACCATCCGGAGTGCATTGGATCCGACGTCGATGGCGGCGACCGTCTTGGCCGGGGTCGCAACGGTTGCTTCTTGCTGCGTGGCTTCCATAACACAATGAGGAAGATCGTTCTCCGGCAGAGATCAAGCGGTGCCGCACGGCTCCGGGCGCCACGGGTCCGCGGCTTGCGGCGCCTCGTCGGGCAGGGGGCTGCGCGCACCAACCACCTCGGCCAACTCCTCCCAAAGCCCGGCCTCGGTCCGCTCGTGCCAGAACGCCACGAGCGTCGAGAACAGTCCGTCACGCCGTCGCCGGCGATCCTCCTTGAGGAAGTCGAGCCCTCTTTGCAGACGCATGAGCGGCCCGGCGTGACGGAAGTGGCGGACGAACCGCTTCGATTCCTTCTGGAGCATCTTGTCGAGCTGGGCGATCCACACGTCGCAGTCGTGGACGTCGCCCAAGAGCGACTGTACCTGCTTGATCGCCTCGATCCCCCGATCCAGCCCGCCTTCGTAGATCGGCTTGAACAACTCCATCGTGTAGCGGAGCCGCTTCGCGGCGATCCGCATGGCGTGGTGCTGTTTCCGGTCCTCCGGGTCCGCCAGGCACGGCTCAAACGCACGAAGATCCCCGACACGCTGGGCGATGTACGATTCGGCCCGCGCAAACACGACGGGGCTGGCTTCCAGCGCCAGCTTGCCGTCAGCCCCGGACGTGAGCTTCTTCGTGGCCGTGAGCATCTCGTGCAAGGCGTGGCCGTCCAGCAACTGTCGCAGCAATCGCAGCACCTCGGGTTGGACGCCTTCGCGCTTCCGTTGAAGGCGAACCAGCACTCGGGCCACGCCGAGCACGCACGACCGGTCCTCCAGACGCGAAAGCACGTCGGAGATCCACTCGATCTGCACGTCCTTGTCGCGCGCGGCCCCCAGGCCGTGCCCGAGCCGGCGCACTTCCTTCCGCCAGTACCCAACCCGGTCCCCCGGAAAACAGTCGTCGAACACGGCCAACGCCTGCCGCAGTCGCCGCGACGCGACCCGGGCCCGATGGATGAACTCAATGTCCTCGGCCTTGTGAATCCCTTCGATCTGCCCGGTCAATTGCTTGATCTGGCGACGGATATACCGTGCCGCCAGGAACTGGTAGCTCTTGTCAACCGGAGGCTTCATGGATCGACGCCGACAGGAAGTGAGACCCAGACGGGAGGGACCCGTCTAGTATTCTATCGGGACGACAAGCCAGCCGCGAGCACACCCCGAAAAGAGGGAATTCCGAGGGATCCGCGAGTGGATCGGCTCCAACTCGTTGCCGGGCCGTCCATTGCGGCGAACCCGGCGTCGCCAAACCAATCGGGACCCCCGAGTGGGTATTAAGCGTCTAACCCGTTTTCTCCGTCCCATCCGGCACTTCCGGCGCCCCGATCGGTGGTCGATTGCGTCCGAGTATTCGCCGTGCTAACGTGTCCACGTCAGAAGGAGAGCTTGTCGGCGGTGCAACGGGAATCCATCCAGGAGGTGACTCATGGGGCGCCGGACGGTTTGGTGCGCGATCGTTGGGGTTCTCTTCGGGGTTGCGGCGGGTGTCGCTGCGGAGCCGGGCAAGAAGGAATCGAAGGAGTCGGGCGTCAAAGCCCTGCTCGCCCGCGAGATTGTCGGGAAGACGCTGCCGATGGCCGAGGTGCAGGCCTACTGCGAGGCCCGGGTACCGCTCGTCCCCGCGGTGAAGACGGTTGCCGAGTGGGAGGCCCGGACCAAGGCTTGGCGCGCCGAGATGTTCCAGAAGGTCGTGTTC